>JAWLBB010000009.1 GCA_041395105.1 Opitutaceae bacterium
CAGATCGTAGTCCGAAAAGTCCGGCGGCAATTCCGATTCGTAAACAACGGCCATGGGCCGCGTCAGGATGAAAGCGCGTTCGCTGCGGATGGATTGAGTGCCGTCGCCGACCACAAAGAACCCGCTGGTTGCTCCGGTGGGGATAGTCACTTCAATCGCGGTCTCGGTGATGGACGCAACGGTCAACGCGGTGCCGTGCAGAGTAACCGTGTAATCACCCTGCGGGTCGAAGCTGTCGCCCCCTATTGTGACCAGGGTACCGACCGGCCCGTGTTGCGGCTCAAGTGCGACCGGCCCGAATCCGACGGCACTACCAGCGGTCGCGAGAGCCAGAATCGCCAGGAATCCGGATCTTTTGCGTGTTGCGACCATGTCCAATCCGGAAAGCGAACCCGCGGCGATAAAGCGACCCCCCTCTTCCCTTCACCGGACGATGATCGTAAACAGCGGGAGGGCAATCCCAAATTCTCAGCCCTGCGTTTCAGACGGAGGAGGTCCTGACGGACGGGATGCGGCCGGCAGGGACCAGAGCATGATCGCCGTGGCGATGTCGACTTTGTTGGCGGCCTGGCCGTAAAGAGAGAGGGCGGAAAAGCTGCGGCGGAGGTGGAGCTCGGAAAGGACCGGATCGTCTTTCACGATGTCCTTGAACCTCCAGAGAGGTACTGAACGGCCACTCGCGGGCCGCGCTTCCAGATCCCACAGGTGCATTGGCCGGATTCAGGTCTCGATTGTCGGAAGCGTCTCCAGCCACTTGAGGTTGAAGCGATAATGCAGGCAGCTGTTCACCAGGTGAATGACGCCGTCCGGGGTCTGCAGGGTGCAGGTGTAACCTCCCGGTTCAGCGTGGGTGGCATCCATCCGGAAAAAGTGATGGTGCCCACCACCGAACATCCGGCGCCCCGGGCCCCCGGGAGTGATCAGCCTCCGGACCGGCCAGGTTTCGCCTTCGTCGTAGGAGACCGCGGCATAGAGCCCGAAACCCGTGTATTCACGGCCGGAGGCGGCCCGAAAGTTCCAGCCCTTCAGACTGACCGAAACCGGCGTGTCCTCGCCCGCCTCGGAAGGGACCGGGGCAATGCGGCTGTGCCCGGTTTGCGTCTGCTCACTGGTGTAGGATACAAAAAGAAGCGGGCCTTCGCGGAGCCGGAGGAGGGACGGCCGTTGGCCGAACCGGATCTTTGGAAACGGACTGCGCGAGTAAGTCCAGCCGGCACCTCCGTCCCGCGACCGGCTGAAAATCAGGTTTCCGTCAATCTCAGCCCGCCGTCCGACCCCGAGAAATGAGCCGTCCCGAAGCCCGACGGCCACCCCGTGCGGGCCCGCAATGGCACCGGCTGTCATTCCCTCCCGGCCAAGATTTTCCAGGTGGTGATTGATTCGCGTCACTTCCGACCAGGACTCGCCCTCGTCGGAACTGCGGTAAAGCGCCGTTGCCCCGCAGTTGCCGGTCAGCGCCGGGTCCGTTTCCCAGTAATCGGCCGGCTGGTAGATGGCACCGTCCGGACCACGGAACATGATCATGTGGGCGGGCTGTCCCGGCCTCACCGTCGGAAGGACCATCCTCGGCTGCGACCAGCTGCGCCCGTTGTCCTCGCTGAAACTCGCCATGACCGGCGCCGTCGACCAGTCGCCCTGTGGCGCCAGGTTGTTCAACCAGATCAGCCGGCCCCGGCCATTATGCCAGAGTGAGGAGCTGCAGAGCTCGCGGTCCGCCGCCACGAAAAACCGCGAAGGTGGATCGTAACGGTCGGCCCCGGCCCGCAGGCGCGCCGCGAGGATCGCAGTAGTGCGGCAACCGTCCCGCGCGGCACTCCACCAAAGGGTGAGGATGTCACCGTTCGGGCACCAGGCGGCCGTCGGGCAGTGATTGGTGGCGTAGAAAGACAGCCCCGGGCGTTCGCTGAGCGGAGGCGGCGTGGCAAACGACAGAATCTCACCGAACCACGGCTGGTCCGGAGGCGGGCCGCCCGACCAGTCGTGAACAGCCTGGACCACGTCACGCTGCCAGAGCGGCTCAACCATCGTCGTCGGTCGGGTCGCGGGCAGGTCGGCACAGACCACCCGGAACCCGATCCGCTCGTGCCGGAAGGCCGCGACCGTGCTGGTCCGGTTCCCGCAACGCAGGATGGCGGGCGGGTCTTCATCGGATCCCCCTCGGACCACCCGGGTCAGGCTGGTCGACGGCCCGACCGGATCCACCAGATCGCCTCCCGGGTAATCTCCATACCCGTCGAGGCACCATTCCTCGACATTGCCGTGCATGTCGTGGAGCCCCCAGGCATTGGGTGGGCATCGCCCGACCCGGCGGGACCGCCGGTCAAGGGCGTCTTCCGCCAGGTCCTGTCCGCCATGGAAGTGGGTGTTCGACCCGGCCCGGCAGGCGTATTCCCATTCCGCCTCCGTCGGGAGGCGATAAGTCCTCCCCTCCCGCGCACTCAGCCATGCGCAGAATGCCGTCGCTTCATCCCAGCTGACCCCACCGACCGCCGCGTCGTCCTCCGGGTTCCACTCCGTCCGGGGATGATCGGGATCATACTGCGCGTACTGCTGGTTGGTGACCTCCGTGGCGGACATCAGGAATGGCCGGGTGATCGTCACCCGGTGAACGGGAGCTTCGTCGGTTTCGCCGCCGGTCAATGCGGCCATCGGCAGCGTTCCACCGGCCGCACCAAGGACCTGATCATGATACTGCTGCCAGGTTCCATCAAAGACGGCCCCGCGCATGAAGGACCCGGCCGCAACCGGCACCAATTCCATGCCCAGTGAATTCTTCATCTTCGAATCCCGATCGAGGAACTCAGACGGTCGACTTCATCCCCAAGGCAGACGGATAAAAACCCGACCGAACAACCGGGCATCAAACCGCCTGCCTGGTTTCATCAGACCACTCATCAACCCGGCCAGAGTCGGGAACAGGAAAACAGACGGCAACCACAAACGACAAAGCCCGACCCCCTGGCCTTGCCCGACCGACAATTCAGGATTCCACGTAATACGGATTCAGCGCGGGGTTGCGCTGGTAGCGGTCATGAACCTCCCGGATATATTCGATCGAGCGTTTGGCGGTCAGATAGCCATCACCGCCCAGGTCGTAAGCTTGCGAGACGATCGGGCCGGTGTAGCCGCGCGACCAGACGAGGCCGAGCGCGGCGGCGATGTCGATGTTGCCGTCGTCGAGCGGACGGGTGCGGAAGGGTTCGGCGGGCTTAGGCCAGCCGTTGAGCAACGCAAAATAGCCGAGACGCTCCATGCCGGGCTGCGCCATGACGTCGTGCAGGTCGGCTACGCCCGGGTGAAAATGCGAGTGAAAAAGTGCGATACCGGGTCTGATCACTTTCGCGCCGCTTTCCTGAATCGCGCGCAGTTGCGCCGCCGGCGTGTCTATCATGAACCAGATGTGGTTGTAGAGATTGCCGCTGAGCCCGCGCAGGGCGAGATGGTCGTCGACTGCCTTCAACATGCGCGCCGTGCGCTCCCAGTGGCGCGCCTCCGCGCGGGAGGAACCGGCATCCCGGTAGTCGGGAGTCGAGCGACCCACAGGGTTGCTCATGATGGTGAAATTGACGAAGGCCTGCGGGTCAATGAGTGCAAGCCGGTCGATGATGCGCCTGGCGCGACTGACCTCGGCGTCGAACGTCGCGCAGTCCTCGTCGGCAATCCCCTTGGACACGACATACATGCCGGCCCGCTTGAGACCGCTGGCCTTGAACGCAGACGACATCTCGCTCCAGGTCCGGTCGTCGTCGGGCTCGGTGGGGTGGAATTCGAAGCCGTCGTAACCGGTGTCGGCCGCGATGGCCAGGCGGGTGCGTATCGGATACTGTCTCCGATGCATCACGAAGTGATTGTTGAAGAGGATGAGTTGGTTGGGGAGGCTCATGGGATGGTGATCCGGCCGGGGTGTCGAGGCTACTGCGCCACGCGCACCGCCTGCCGGGTGCGGGCGGATTCGATCATCGCGTCGTAGACACCGTGGATGCGGAGGTTGTCGGCCAGTGTGTTTGTCGGCTGGCGGTCCTCGATGATGGCGCGACTGAGATCGCGGATTGAATAGAGCATGGTATCGGTCCAGTTGGGCAGCGTGGCCTCGGGCAGGGTCACCGTCTTCAGGTCCTCCGCTCCTTCGTAGGCGTGGAAATGCAGGCCCTGCTTTGCGCCCAACGGTACAAAGCAGGCGTCAAAACCACCCCGGGTGCCGCGAAACTCGATATTGTGCCGGTCGGGGCCGTGCTCGGAGGCGCGCCGCTCCCAATGAATCGTCAGCCCATCGTCGCAAATGATCTCGACCGCCATCCAGCCGTCCACGTCGAGGCAGGGCGGCACGCGTTCGGCAGTCAGCGGGAAATAGTTTCCCTTGGTGGCGAAGACCACGGTCGGACGGAAGTAACGGTCCAGCACATAGCTCAACCAGGCGAGGTCGTAGACGCCCCAATCGAAGGAGATGCCGCCACCGTTTCTCTTCGGATCGTTGCGCCAGGCCGGGAGGACGGTGCCGGGTTTGGCGGCACCGGTGACCTGCTCGAAATGCACGCGATAGAGCGTGCCCAATCGGCCCTCGGCGACGAGCGCCCTGGCGGTGCGCGCCACGCCGCTCTCGTGAAATCGCGAAGCATTGCAGGTGAATTTGAACTTCGGCACGGTCGCATGCACCGCCATCACCGCGCGCACGTCGGCCTGGGTGATGACAAACGGTTTTTCACAGCACACATGCTTGCCGGCCTGCAGCGCCGCGATGCTCATTTCCCTGTGCAGGAAAGGCGGCGTGGCGATGTAGATGGCATCAATCGCCGGATCGTTCAGCAGTTCGCGCCAGTCGGCGACCACCCTGGGCGCCCCGACTGCCGCAGCGATTTTCCGTGCAGCCTCCAGGTCGATATCGGCCACCGCGGTGGCGACGGCATCGCGGCCCTCGGTGAAGGCGGGCACCATGTAACGGGCAATGGCTCCGGCACCGATGATGCCGTAACAGATGGGTTTCATCTTGGGGAGAAGTGAGTGGCCTCAAGAGTGGTCGAGGGGCTCAATGGTGGTCAATACGCAACCGCAAAATACCATGCCGATCAGCGACAGGAGATCGCAATTGGCGCCCCCGACTCCCCCTGGACCGGCAAAGGAATCGGCCCTCTACCCCGGAACCACCCACGGGTTTGAGCGGGCCGAGCCGGAGGACGATGCCGGGATTCCTGGACCCGCCTCTCTTGCGCCGTCCTGTTTCACCGATTCACGAGAGTCCCAAAGACCAGCGAACCACTGCCGTGGCGATGCCTCCCTTGTTGGCCGCCTGGCCGTAAAGGAACAGGGCCGAGAAACTCCGACGCAAATGCAGCTCCGAGAGGACCGGATCGTCTTTCACGATATCCTTGAAGCGACCCGGATAGGTATCCTGGAGCGATGCCCAATAATCGTATACGTTTTCCTTCAGATACTCCTTCCGATCCGCCAGGGCCAGGATCTCCGGGTCGATCAGCGGGTAGGAAAACGGGGTGATCAATGTGCCGTCGGGCAATCGGATGGTATTGCCGAAAACGCCCGCGTTGCGCATCGAATCGGGGGTACAGTCGTCGATTACGATGACATCGCGGCCGAAATCGAAGTCGAGGGAACCGTCCGCCTGTTCATCCACCACAATTCCCTGCAGACCCACCTTGGGGTGGATGGAGCCCGACCCCTCGGGGGGCGTTTCCCGCACCGTGTAGGTGAGCAGGATGCGGTCTTCATCAAGGCTTGTCATCGACGGGTACATGAGGGCGGGGAAACCCACAGCCCGCACCGGGGACCAGGTGCGCCCTTCATCCGGAGAACTGAACAGAACCTCGCCGTCGAAATTATCCAAACCGGTCCTGCCCTTGTATTCAGTATCGTGAGGCAACGGATCGGCGAAACGGGCAAAATCAAAATCCACCCGCGAGAGCATCATCAGGCGTCCCCGGTTCGAATAGAAAGCGACGGCTTCACAAAAGAACGAACGCAAACATCCAACGTAGGCCGAACCATGAACCACCGCCTCCTCCAACCGCCAGGTACGTCCCAGGTCGGAGGACAGGGCCGCCTTATGCCGGGCACCGAGACCGAGCCCCAGCCAGAGCCTGCCGTCCGACAACCGCAGGATATTCCGTGTGCAATCGATACGCTCGTTCTCCCCCGCCCCGGTGACCGCACGGTCGAGAATCGTCGTCGAGAAGGAAGCTCCGCCGTCTTCGGACCGGGCGACAACGACATAGGCGTGATCCCTCGCCGCATAGGGGTCCGGGAACCAGCCGCTCCCATGAACGGTAATCAGGACGAAGAGCACCCCGCCGATGACCGAAACCGAAGGTTCATGACCACCCATGAGTTCCCTGACATGCCGTCCCCTGCCCCAGGTCTTTCCGTCGTCCGTGGAACGGTACAGAACAACATGGGACGACAGCGATCGAGCGGGTGGCTCGACATTCCGGGAAGTATGGACTTCCTCACTGTGTGAATGAGCCACGAACATGACGATTTCGCCGTTGGGCAGCCGACCGATATGCGGCTTGAAGTTGTAGCGTCCCGGCAGGCGGCTGATCCTTCCCGGAAGGGATGAGGGAAGCCGGGTGGGATTGATTACGGACAATTCGTAGGGTTCCACGGTGGGCCATTCCCGTAGAGTGCCTCACCCGGCAGGGCAACCCGGAAAAGGCCGGACGGACCAATCGACAGACACCAGTCGCGCGGGGAGCCTGAAGGAGTCCGGTGAAAAGGTCGGATTGGGCTTAACACTGACGTTTTTGGGAATTAACCTTCCTGTATGGAAAAGAGGATGCTCTCCGTCCTCGTCCTGGTCCCTGTGTTTCTTTTCTCCTGCTCTCCCCGGGAGGCGGGAAGCCTGGATGAGCGGATGCAGTCAATTCTGGACCGGGGGATCGCCCGATACGGGATCCACGGGGTGTCCGCGACGGTGGTCTTTCCGGACGGCACGATCTGGAACGGGGTCAGCGGGGTATCTCACGACGCCGTGAACATCGCGCCCGACATGGTGTTCGCGGTGGGCAGCATCACGAAGAACGTGGTGGCGGCCCTCACCTTGAAGTTGGTGGAGGACGGCATCCTATCCCTGGAAGACCCCCTGTCCCGGTGGCTCCCGGACTACCCCCATGTGGATGGCCGGATCACCCTACGGCAGCTGCTCAACCACACCAGCGGCATCTACATGTATTGGAATAACCAGGACATCTGGGATGCGTTGATGGCGGATCCGGCCCGGGTCTGGCCCCCTGAGGAGGTCCTCGGCTACATCAAGGAGCCCCACTTCAGGCCCGGGGAGGGCTGGGCCTACTCAAACACCAACTACCTGCTGCTGGCCATGATCCTGGAAAAGGCCACTGCCACTTCCTTGCCGGTCCTCCTGAGGCAGCGCCTCTTTGAGCCTTACGGGGTGGCTCCGATCACCCTTTCCCAAGAGGACAACACCCCGGAAAACCAGGCCCATATATACGGGGATGATCTGATGTTTGGCGACGGGGATAAAGATACCACCTTCGCGCCGCGGGCGGCTCACGAGAGCATCGGATTCGGGTCCAACGGGATTTTCACCACCTCGGAAACCCTGGCCCGCTGGGGCCATCGGCTGTTCGGGGGAAAAATCCTGCAACCGGAATCGCTCCAGGCCATGATGGAGATGGTCACCTTTTCGCCGGTCGCCAACATGCGGGCCTACGGACTGGGCGTGCAGGAGTATGACCGCCAGTTTTCCGCCGGGCAGCGGGCGATCGGGCACGGAGGGGGCAATATCGGAACGTCGTCCCATCTGGTCCACTTCCCCGACTCAAACATCACCATCGTGGTCATGATCAACGCCTTTCCCAACCGCGGTCTTGGAGTGATCACCCGAAAACTCATCCGCGTCGTCCTAAGGGACCTCGATGTCATCGGCCCCTTTCCCTATATCGACCCCGCCCGGCTCAAACTGCCCGCGAGCCTGTTTGCCGTATCACTCTCGATCTTCCTTGCTGCTCACTGGTGGAAATGGAGAAGAAAACGCAGGGAGAAGCCGGGGCTGCAGGTTGGTGAGTCCAGGACGAGTAAATCTTGAAAGACGCCGTCAGGGGGTTGTCGGGAGCGGGTTGAGCGCGGGGACTGGCTCCGTCTTGTGAGAGAATCCCCGGGTTCAACATCCAAGGCGGTCTTTCAATTGCTTTTCGAGCTCGTCAATGGCGGGTTGGGCCTGCTCGAAGACATCGGAGACCTTGTCGAAGTCGAGGATGCGGATCCCCACCAGTTCAGGACGGATGTAGATGTCGGGAGGCTTTTCTTCGAGCCGGATGGTCGTGATCCGGTCCACCATGATGTCGAACATACCGAGGATTGCGTCCACCATGCCGGGCGCTTCGCCATCCGTGCTCTTGCGGGTCGGGGCGACATCGATCGCCACGGTGATCCCGCAGTCATCCGGCAGCAGGTCGAACGGCAGGTTGTTGACGATTCCGCCATCCACGAGAACCCGTCCGTCTCGCTCGACCGGCACGAAGACCCCCGGAATCGACATGCTCGCCTTGAGGGCCGGCAGCAATTCACCCGAATCGAAAACTACCGGTTCCCCTGAAAAAAAATCTGTCGCCACCACGCGGAGCGGGATCTGCAGATCTTCGAACGTCTCGGCCGACATCTCGTCGATCAGACGTTCGATCAATCCGTCCGCCTTGAGCAGACCGCTGCCCTCCCAGGACGGACGAACCCCGCCGATCCATTTGAGCAACGCCACTTTTTTGCTGTACGATTCCTTGATGGAATCGCCCGAATCAGAGAAATTGGCCTTCACGATGGCCCGTATGTCCTTGCCCGAAAGTCCGGCGGCGTAAAGCGCGCCGATCAGGGCGCCCATGCTGGTCCCCGCCACCCCGCACGGCCGGATCCCCAGCGTATCGAGCGTCTCGAGCGCCGGGATATGGGCCAGCCCCCGGACACCGCCCCCACCCAACGCTATGCCGACTTTGGGTTTTTTCACGGTAGGCAATCTGGGCTCCGCAAACTGACGACGCAATTCCTCAGATGAAGTCACCCCAGGGAGGAATGACGCGACCGGTCAGCAGTTCAAAATGGTCGTCGGGCCTGGTCTCCAATTCCGATTCTGGGAAAATGTAAAGTATGCTTTACATGTTAAGGATCCTTTACATGTTAAGGCCCCTTTACACGGAAAATCGTTAACCAGAGAGTTGGAACAAAATGAAAAAGAGAGAACCAGAAGTCAGAAACCATCAGAACAGAAAAGTCGTCATGTTCACGGCAATCGGCGTGGCCGCAGGTGCGGCCCTTGGGGCAATCCTCGGCAATGTCGGCCTTTGGGTCGCGTTGGGGTGCTCCTTCGGCTGTGCACTCGGCTTTATCGCGGTCAAGCAATCAGCCCCTTCTGCGGGAAAATGAGCGCCTGCAGGGTGTGAAAGGTAAACGAATATGGATACGCCGAACGAACAGTGCAAACGCTACCGGAGGCAGATGCTCACCTGGGCCATCACCTATTGTCTGGTGACCTTCGCCTCCGTCTATACGCTGAAGAACGCGGGCATCGAAAATCTCGGCCTGCGGACCCTGATCGCGCTGCTGCCCATGCTGCCCGTGGTCTGGGTGGGGATCATCATCCTGCGGTTCATCCGTTCCCTCGATGAGCTGCAACAGAAGATCCAGCTCGAAGCGGTGGTCTTCGCCGCAGTCACGACCGGCCTGCTCACCGGTGCCTATGGCTTTTTGGAAGGGGTGGGCTATCCCGAGTTGGATACGGTCTGGATCCTGCCGATGTTGATGGTCCTGTGGGTGGGCGGACAGGTGCTGGCGCGGAGGCGCTTCCAGTGAAGAACTCCCTTAAGGAACTTCGAACCAAGGAGGGTTGGTCGCAGGCTGCCTTGGGCGAGAAGCTGGGTGTCTCAAGGCAGACCATCATCGCGCTGGAAAACGGGAAGTACGACCCCAGCCTGAAGCTGGCCTTTTCCCTGGCGCGTGTCTTCAAGCGCCGGATCGAGGACATCTTCACCCATGTTTCCGGCGAGGCAGGTTGATTGTCGGTCAGCGGCCAACCTTCGCCACCCATCCCCCGACCCGAACAAGGGTCGGGCCGGACGGCTTTCCGTCCCCCCTAAACCGGCTCAGGCAGGTAGCGGTTGACATCCTCGCGTGGCTCGCCGCGGAGGTGGAAGACTCCGGGCCAGTTCGGATCGGTGACCTTCGTCGAAGCCGCGATGATGCGGATGACAAGATTAAGCCGCCAGTGGGTCGGGGACTTATTGGCGTTCGAGCCGTGGATGATGTTGGGGTGATGCATGGATACATCGCCGGGTTCGAGTTCAAGGTCCACCGCCTTCGACTCGTCTACCAGCGATTCATCCATGCTCGTTCCGAGCAGGCTCTCCCTGTCCCTGCGCTCCCTCAGTGCCTGCAGATCCATGTGCTGCGTTCCGGGAATGACCCGCATGCAGCCGTTGAAGACCTTGGATTCGGTGATCGCCACCCAAAGCGTGCAGACCTCCATCGGGTCAAGCGGCCAGTAGCTGCCGTCCTGATGCCACAACACCTCCATGCTGCTGCCCGGTGACTTGATGATGTATCCGGTCGCAAACAGGGCCAGGTTCGGCCCGAGCGATTCCGCGGCGATGTCGAGCAACGGCTCCTGCCGAACGAGGCGCAGGTAGAACGGATCCTCAAGGTAGAGAGGAATCTGATGGAGTTTCGCAAAAGACAAACCGGGATGCCGAGCGATGGTCGCGTGGACGTGCTGCTCCGCCTCCTGCATCAACTCGCGACTGACAACATTGCGGACGACGACATAGCCGTCCCGCTCGTAGGCGGATCGGATTCGCTTGAGTTGGGTGATCGAGCTCATGGTGCCGGATTGGAATTGGAGGTGCCTGCCTGTCGGGGTGGCGTCAGAGGTGCCGGCCGCCAGGGGGAGGACAGTGGTGCGCCAACCGACCCGTTGGCTGCCGGACGAAACCAGCGGGCAGCGGAGCCGAAGCATGAAACGAAGCACGACGGTGTCCAGCTCGCTCTCGGCTAAACCCCATGGCTTGGTTCAACCCCGCGATTCCGGTATCTGGTCTAGTCCAATCCTGCCAATATTTCCATCAAATAGAAGAGCAAGCGGGCTCAGGTCACGACGTCTCCAGTCCACATCCATCACCTGGAATTCCACGATGGCGTGAGGAGGCTGTCAGTTCGCGCGTTCAACGCGCTCCCGGAATGGCCCCGGGTCATTGGCCCATCCCGGTTGGTTTTTCCACCAGAGCTATGTTTTCCCTGAGATAGGCATCCGATGAAAGGAGGGGTTTCCTGCCACTGGCGGTCATGACATTCTGAACGGCCAATTCCTCGGTCCGGGCGTAGGGGAAGGGCGACTCGGCCGGGTTGCCGTCTCCCGGACTGCCAAAATAGTAGAGCGCACCCTCATGACCCGAGTCATCAATGTCGAGCCCGTCGATGGTTATCCGCCTCGGCATGAAACAAGGGTAGCCGAAGTCATGCTGACCGTCGTTGCGCATATTGAACATGACCAGGTCCGAACCATCGCCGCCCGAAGGAGTCCAGCGGCTGTTGCGAATCTCGACCTCACCTTCCCAGGTGCTCCCGTAATCGCCCCGGAAGCTGATAAAGGACGAGCCGTGCAAGGTGGAATCCTCGACCTTGAGCAGACCTCTGCCGATGGCGTTCAGTCCCATGTAGCCCAAGGTGGACCGCCGGATCACATACGTGCCGGAAACGCCCATATGCGCATCCATCCGGGACAGGGTGCAATCTTCCAACAGGATGTTTTTGCAGAAATTGGTCGCGATGACGCCCCAGCGGGTACGATCCAGAATGTGGTTCATCGAACAGTTGATCATGGTGAAATTCACCACGCTGTTTGCGATGTAGTCGTATGATCCCATGCTGACCGGCTTTCCCGCGCTGCCAATGGTCTGGTAGATCCGGTGACCCGTGGCGAAGCAGTTGCGCAACGTGACGTTGGCGCAATTCCTGACTGAAAGAAACCCCATGTAAGGATGCCCGACGGACGTCTCGCCCACGACGTAGTGGGTCAAGCCGTCCACCTCCGTATTGGAACGCGTGATCAGGATATTCCTGGCCCAGTAGTTGTAGCCCACATCCTGCTTCATGGCGTTGGCAAAAGTGGTGAAGACACCTCCTCGAATCGTCAGCCTCTCTTCATCAATCGGACGGGCCTCGACATCACTGATCTGATCGTATTCCCAGTCAATCGGGCTTGTGATTGAACCGTCGCGCAGCAGGATGAAGCAATCGCGTTGGGACGTCCCGGAATTCTGGTTGAGACCGCGACGGATATACCGTTTGACCGAATCGTTTGTCACGATGACGTGATAATCGTACTCCGACTGCAGTTCGATCCGCTTCTGATCGCGCGTCAGCCGCTCGATGGGCAGCTTCTCCACCGGCAGCAAGGACCGCACTTCAAACAGGGAACGTTTGTGGTCTTCAACCTCCCGATCATCGATCGTGAACCGGGAAGTACTCCAGTCCGTGTCGGTGGCAATGATCGCGGTCAGCGCACTTCTGCCCAGATGGTAGATGGCGTCGGGCCTGGTTCTGACGGGCAATCCATTGGCATTGGCGTGCTCGTGCGCCCGGCAGATCGCGGGCAGGTCGTCATGCACGCCGTCTCCGATGGCGCCAAAACCCTCGTAAGTGACCATGTCTTGCGCACCAGATGAGAGTGCGGGCAGGAAGATTGCAAGGGTCCACAATAGTATCGGTCTCGTCAAATTCTTGAACATCTGTCTCCGGGAGCGGCGGCTTCAGCCGGAATTGCCTCCACCGCGCGGTTATTTGGCCAGTCAAGGGGCCAACGAGGATGCCTGCGGCCCACATGTCGAATAGCCAGGCAAAGCCGGCGAGGTCAATTCCGGAGTTCCCGCGCCGCCGTGCCTGCCTCAAAACGCAACGTCGGGATCTCGGGCACACGCAAACCCGCGGTCTTGCGGCAGGCTGCACGGCGCGCTTCAAGTCAGAGGATTGCCGAACGTCCGCAAATCGGCCGTCCGGGCAGGATCGGCGCCCGGTTGGGGATTCACTAGGGGGTCATTGCTTGACTCTTGACAGATGCGATACCTGATTTGTCAAGAGTCAAGCAATGACCCCTTATCCTTCCCCCATGTGCGGCAGGTTCTTGCACATGCCGCCGCCAACCCCGGCGGATTGCCGCGGTTCCTCCGGGCCGCCATGGAGAAGCTGAGCTGAGGTTGATATCACGTTCTGCCCCGCATCCCGCGAATTCAGGTTGGACCGGCCGGCGTTTACCCCTTCATGATATCCGGACAAGCGACCATGAATCTCCCGACGTCAGACCAGGCCCGCCGGCTGCTTGATGAACATGTCAGCGACGAATACCAGAAGCACCACGCCCTGATGGTGGCCACCGCCATGGATGGGTATGCCCGTCTTCTCGCCGAGGATCCGCATCTGTGGTGGATCACCGGATACCTGCACGACATCGATTTTGAAAAGCACCCCGATACGCATCCGGGCGAGTCGCTTCGCTGGTTTGCCGCATGGGACTATCCGGGGGATCTGATCCACGCCGTGGAGGCGCACGCCTACGGCTTTAATGGATACACCACGCTACCCCGAACGAATCTCGCCGCCGGCCTTCTCGCCTGCGACGAAATCTGCGGTATCTTCTATGCCTATCGGAAGATGAATCCCGTGCCCTACGGGGAGATGAAGGCGAAATCCATCTGGAAGAAAATCAAGGACAAGTCCTTCGCCGCCAAAGTCGACCGAAACACCATTGACCTCGGCTGTGAACATCTGGGCGTCCCCGTCCAGGGCCACATCCAGAATCTGATCCACTTTTTCGAAAAACTCGGCTAGTGTGAAGTCGGAGAAGCCGCTGCACAGGTACCGCGGCAATCCATGCCTGTCTGCACGAACCGGCCTGCCGGCACCCTTCAGACGAACCAGCCCCAGGATCGGACTTGCGCTCGGCCCAGGCCATCCACAGAGTGACTCAGGATCTGCCAGGGGGTCATTGCTTGACTCTTGACAATAGCGAGGGCTCATCTGTCAAGAGTCAAGCAATGACCCCTTCTCCCTCCCTCACAAGACTCAACCCCAAACCCCACATCCACCATGCGCGCAGCCGTCGTTGAAGAATTCAAAAAGCCACTGAAAATCTGGAAGGATTGGAAGGACCCGGAGGTTGGTCCCGACGACGTTCTGGTCAAGGTCCGGGCCAACGGGATCTGCCGTTCCGACTGGCACCTGTGGCAAGGGGACTGGGCGTGGCTCGGATTCTCCCCGCCACTGCCGGTTGTCCTCGGCCACGAATCGGCCGGTGAGGTCGAGGAGGTTGGAGCAAACGTCCGGAACTTCCGCAAGGGCGACCGGGTTGTCTTCCCCTTCGGGCAGGCCTGCGGGAGTTGCCCCCAGTGTGCCCAGGGTGACCAGCACGTTTGCGAAAACCTGAGCCTGTCGATGTTCCGCGGGGCGGGCGGATTCGGGGAGTACTCGATTGTGTCCCACGGGGACGTGAACCTGGTCCCGCTGCCCGAATCGCTGTCGTTTGTCGAAGGCGCGGCGCTTGGCTGCCGCTTCATGACGGCTTTCCGTGGAGTCGCCGTTCAGGCCAGAATACGCGCAGGCGATTGGGTCGCGGTGTTTGGATGTGGCGGCGTCGGGCTCGCTGCCGTTGATATTGCCAGCGCTCTCGGGGCGAACGTGATCGCCGTCTCACGTGGTCGGGAGAAACTCGACAAGGCCCTTGAACTGGGCGCGGTTCACACCATTACCGCCGGCGAGAACACGGTCCAGGAAATCCAGGAATACACCAAGGGCGGGGTCCACGCCGCCATCGAGTGCCTCGGCACCGCTGCCACCTGGATGCCGTCCATTCTCTCGCTGCGCACCGGCGGTCGTCTCGTCCGGCTTGGCATGACCGGGGAGGACGAGAAGGGAATACTGCCGGTTCCGGCGGACCTGATAGCCCTGAAGGAACTGACCATCGTCGGTTCCATGGGGATGCAGGCCCGTTGCTACCCGGCGATGCTGCGCATGGTCGAATCCGGCCAGATCAAACCGGCCTCGCTTGTCACCACCAAAGTCTCGCTCGACCAGGTCAGCGGTGTTCTCGAGGCGATGTCCAACTTCAACACCCTGGGCTACACGGTGTTGACGATGGACTGAGCGGAAGAAGCCCAACGGATCTCAAGGGGTCATTGCTTGACTCTTGACAGATGAGGCATCGCATCTGTCAAGAGTCAAGCAATGCCTTTGACCTGCACCAATGCCCCCTTCCAACCCTCCCCGGGTTGGTCAGGTCTTGCCCTCGAGCATCTTGGCCAGGGCGGTTTCGTCGACCGTCCCTTTGACCGTGTTGAGGTGGCTGAGGATGGCCATGCGATCACCGGGTCCGCAAGAGGAGATCTCGACCATCCAGTCCTCGGTGGGTTCCGCCTCAACGATCACCTCGTCGGACCAGGCAATGACTTCGGAGGCGTCAACAAAGCCGCCGGTGATTCCGCGGATGAAATACTCAGCTCTGGTGCGATAATCCATGGCACCTTCCAATCAGATCACCCGAGGGTTGCCAAGCGCCCGTGCAACAAAGTGAACGCGTCGGAGAAACCCAAGGGGTCATTGCTTGACTCTTGACAGATGCGATGCCTCATCTGTCAAGAGTCAAGCAATGACCCCATACCAGCCCCCAATGACCCCATACCCCCCCCGGGGGGCAGTGAGCTAGATCCATTCATATCGATGAACTTGTTGAACCCGGGCCTGATAGTCGCTGCACTTGCCGTCATGCCATCTTCAGCCATCCACTCCCCCAAGGGATTCCCCTCCCCACGCCCCCATACCGGGCATCTCGAGAGCCTGAGTCCGGTCTTCGACGCCCTGGTTGATCCGGACGCGAAGATCGAGACATTGGCGGACGGCTTCGACTGGTCGGAAGGTCCGGTCTGGATAGCGGACGGGGGTTATCTCCTCTTTTCCGACATCCCTCCCAACAACATCTGGAAGTGGAGCGAAGTGGACGGACTGTCGCTTTATCTTCATCCTTCGGGATACACCGGAACAACCGGGCGCGGAGGCGAAGTGGGATCCAACGGTCTCACCCTGGATGCCCGGGGACGCCTCGTCCTCTGTCAGCATGGCGATCGGCGGATCGCGCGGATGACCCATCCGGTGTCGCATCCGCAACCCGAATACGAGACCCTGGCCGCGACCTGGCAGGGCAGGCGCTTCAACAGCCCGAACGACCTTGTTTACCACCCGACCGGCGATCTCTACTTCACCGACCCGGCCTACGGCCTGGAGGGACGGATGGAAGACCCCGCCAAGGAGATCGGTTTCCAGGGTGTCTATCGTCTTTCGACCGACGGCGTCGTCACGCTGCTGACCGACGAAATGACCCGTCCGAACGGCCTGGCCTTTTCACCGGATGCCCGGACCCTCTACATTTCCAATTCCGACGGCGGGGACCTCGCAGTCTGGAGGGCCTATGACGTGCAACCGGACGGAACCCTCGCCAACGGCAGGACCTTTGCCTCGGCGGCGGCCCTGAAGCGACCCGGCCGGACTGGTTCTCCGGATGGCTTGAAGGTTGATGTGAGCGGGAACCTTTTCGCTACCGGACCGGGCGGCGTCCTGGTTTTCTCACCCCAGGGTGTGCACCTCGGAACCATCGTGACCGGGCAGCCGACATCGAACTGCGCATGGGGGGATGATGGCCATACCCTCTACATGACTGCAGACATGCTCCTGCTGCGGATCCGGTTGAAGACCAGGGGCCCCGGATTCCGGTAAGACCCGAATCGATCCCTGCGACACACTTCAGCACATTTCAGACAGCATCCTACACGAGTTCATTGATGCCGCCCCCATCCCCTCTTCTTTCCGACCTTGATGAGCGCATGGCGCCATTGACCGGAAGCACGACGCCCCTGTACTGGCACGAGCCCGTCGCCGGTCCCTTCCGGCTTTCGGGTTTTGCGTGGTATCGACACGATCACGTCTACCGCCGTCTGCCCCTGGACAATCGTGAGGCACTGCCGGCGGCGGTCGACCACCTCGCCGATCACACCGCGGGGGGGCAGATTGCCTTTCAGTCCGATTCCCGACAGATTGCCATACGAGTGGACCTGAAGAGCCCGGCCGACATGAATCACATGCCGGCGACCGGCCAGTGCGGCTTCGACCTCTACATCGGACCGTCCTATGCCCGGCGTTTCCATGGCACCACCGTCTACGATCGCCTGCAGACCCGCTACGAAGCGCTGCTCTTTGAGCACACCGAGGCGAGGATGCGGGAATTCGTCCTCAATTATCCACTCTACCAAGGGGTCAAGAGGGTGCAGATCGGCCTGATCCCGAAGGCTTCGATCCGACCTCCGAAGTCCTGGTCCAGGGCCGGGCGGGTCGTATTCTACGGCACCTCGGTGACCCAGGGTGGGTGTGCCTCCCGGCCCGGCATGGCCTACACCAATATTCTCAGCCGTTCCCTGAACGTCGAGGTGGTGAATCTCGGCTTTTCCGGGAGTGGGAAAGGCGAGCCGGAGGTCATCAGGGCGATTGCCACAGTTCCGGATCCGTTGCTGTTCGTGTTGGATTACGAAGCGAACACCCAGGGGGACCTTGCCACGACGCTCCCTGAGGCGATCCGCATTCTTCGCGGCGCACACAAGGATGTTCCCATTCTGGTCATCTCGCGAATCGCATTCGCGAAGGACGCCACCCACGAAGAGAATCTCAGGGCGCGAATCGCCAATCGGGACTTGCAGTCCGAAGTGGTGACGGCGCAGCATGAAGCAGGCGACAACCGGATCCACTTCCTCGACGGGTCCGTCCTGCTGGGCCCGGAAACGGATGAAGGCACGGTCGATGGCACCCACCCCAGCGATCTCGGATTCATGCGCATGGCCCGGAACCTGGAACCGGTCATCCGCGACCTGCTGGGACCGACCGGACAGTGACCCGTGGACTGCTTCCTCTGGGGGACTGCGAGGGGTTCGAAGATCTTCTTGTCACTAAGCGCGTCTCGCGCACAGTGACCGCTTCCTCCTTTAATCATGATCACTTTTAATAAACGTATTCTTTTTGTCGGCTTTGGCGGCGTGGCTGAGTGCACCCTGCCCATTCTGTTCGAACACATCAAAGTCCCGGCGAAGAACGTCACCGTGATGGATTTCGCGGACCGGGCCGGGAAACTGAAAAAGTGGACCGCCCGGGGTGTCCGATTTGTGAATGACCGCGTCACCCAGGAGAACCTCGGCTCATTGCTCGGAAAGTATCTGGGGGCGGGAGATCTGCTGATCGACCTGGCCTGGAACATCGACGCACTGGAGATCCTCAGCTGGTGCCGGGAGCACGGGGTAATGTACATCAACACCTCGACCGAGCTCTGGGACCCTTACGCCGGCGGTCCCAACACCCACCCGACGACCAAGACCCTTTACTGGCGGCACATGAACCTTCGCCGCATGACGGCGGGCTGGAAGACCAAGGGCGCGACCGCCGTGATCGAACACGGGGCGAATCCGGGGCTGATTTCCCATTTCACCAAGCAGGGTCTGATCGATATCGGTGAGAGCCTGATCGCCGACAAGAAACTCAAGCCCCGCGCGGCGGAGAATGTCGCCGAACTCATCCGCACCCAGCAATTCAACCATCTATCGCGTGCCATCGGCGTGAAGGTGATTCACTGCTCCGAGCGCGACACGCAGATCACCAACCGGCCCAAGCAAGTCGACGAATTCGTCAACACCTGGAGCATCGAAGGTTTCCGCGAAGAAGGCACCACCACCGCCGAAATGGGCTGGGGCACGCACGAAAAGACGCTCCCGAAGAATGCCTTCGAGCACAAGAACGGCCCGAAGAACCAGATCTGTCTTGCACAGATGGGCATCAATACCTGGGTGCGCACCTGGGTGCCGGACTACAACATTCTCGGCATGGTTGTTCGTCACGGGGAAGCGTTCACCATCTCCGACAAGCTCACGGTGTGGGAGGGCAGGAAGGCGGTTTACCGCCCGACGATGCACTACGCCTATTGTCCCTGTGATGAAGCCATCGCTTCGCTCAACGAGATGCGCGGCTACAACTACCGACTGAACGAGAACCAGCGGATCATGAACGACGAGATCATCAGCGGCTCCGACATTCTCGGAGCGCTCATCATGGGTCACGGATACAACTCGTGGTGGGTGGGTTCCGATCTTTCGATCGAGGAGTCGCGCCGGCTGGTGCCGCACCAGAATGCCACGACCATGCAGGTCGCCATCTCGGTTGTCGGCGCGTGCATGTGGATGATGGAGAACCCGACCGAGGGAGTCTGCGTGCCTGATGAACTGCCCCACGAGTACATTCTGCAGATCGCCAAGCCCTATCTGGGCCGCTGGATCTCCAAGGCGTCCGACTGGACTCCTCTCAAAGACCGTGACCGGACATTCCAGAAGTACAACAAGCCCGACCTCGACCTGCGTGATCCGTGGCAGTTCAAGAATTTCCTCGTCACCGACGCAGGCTGACCGATCCACCCCATGATTACCAAATCCCGCCTTCAGGCCCTGGCCAGGGAGCACGGCACCCCCCTGTTCATCATTGACCACGCGGCTCTGCGCAAAGCCTACCGCAGTTTCCGCCGTCATCTTCCACGGGTCCAGGTCTACTATGCGGTCAAGGCCAACCCCGATGCCGAGATCGTGCGGACGCTCTTTGAGGAAGGCGCGAGTTTCGACGTAGCCTCGATGCCGGAGTTCATGATCGTCTACCAGAACATCAGGCGCATGCCGGCCAGGGAGCGCCAGCAGTGGATCTGGGACAAAACCATCTACGCCAACCCGACGAAACCGGTCGAGACACTGGAGCAGCTCAACAAATACAAGCCGCTCGTCACGTTCGACAACCAGGAGGAGATTCACAAGATCGCCCGGCATGCGCCCAACGCCGGCCTGGCCCTCCGCTTGAAAGTGCCGAATACCGGCGCGATGGTGGAGCTGTCATCGAAGTTTGGTGCGGCCCCCGGCGAAGCCGTGGATCTCATTCTCGAAGCCGACCGGGTCGGGCTCACCGTCGAGGGCATCAGCTTCCACGTCGGAAGTCAGACCACGAACTTCGACAATTACGTCCAGGCACTCGCGTTGTCGGCCAACATCTTCCAGGAAGCCCGCGACCGGGGCTACACCAAGTTGAACCTGCTCGACATCGGCGGCGGTTTTCCCGCGCCCTATGATGCCTCGGTCCGACCCTTTCCGGAACTCGCCAAGATCATCAACACCGAGTTGGACCGCCTGTTCCCGAAGGACATTCAGATCATCGCGGAACCCGGGCGATTTTTGGCAGCCGTCTGCGGGACCTCCATCGCTTCCGTCATCGGCAAAGCAGTGCGCGACGGCAAGACCAGCTACTACATCAACGACGGGGTTTATCACACCTATTCCGGAGTGATCTTCGATCACTGCAAGTATCCCGTCCACGCCTTCAAGAAGGGCCCGACGAGCATTTGCTCGGTCTTCGGCCCCACCTGCGATGCACTCGACGTGGTTTCAATGTCCGAAAACCTGCCGGACCTTGAGCGCGACGACCTCGTCTACAGCGTGAACATCGGCGCCTACAGCCACGCCTCGGCAACCTACTTCAACGGCTTCCCTCCGGCAAAGGTCGTCCACGAAAACCGGTAACGCGGAACGTTCAGAAAACGGCTTCCTCCCGACGGGCCCTGCTCCGGATCCTCAACGCCGTCTCTCCAGTCACCGCAGGAGGCCGTGGCGGGTCCTGCGTATCCGCACGCTGACTACCTTGTATTCCGGGCACATGGCTTCCGAGTCATGCACGTCGGAAGTGAGGTTGTTCACCATGATTTCCGGAAAGTGAAACGTCGTGCTCACCACGCCCTGCTTGACCTCGTCGGTGATCCGGGCCTTGACATCGACCTTGCCGCGTTCCGAGGCGACGCAGACCATTTCCCCGTCCTCGATTCCGGCCTCGGCGGCATCCAGGGGATGCACCAGCAGCACATCCTCGGTGATGAGGTCCACGTTGTCGGTCCGCCGGGTCTGGGCACCGCAATTGTAGTGCTCGAGGTTCCGGTTGGTGGTCAGAATGAGGGGGAATTGCGCCTTGTTCTCCCTGATCTCACTGCTCTCGCGGAAGGCGTTGAACTGAAACAACCCCTTGCCCCGCTTGAACGTCTCGGTGTGAAGAATCTTGGTATCCTTCCCGTCGGGCGTCACCGGCCACTGCTTGCCGTTGATGCCGAGTTCCTCCCACTTGATTCCCGCGAAGAACGGGACGATCCGTGAGATCTCCTCCAGGACGCCGGCCGCATCGTAGTCAGGCTGCGAATACCCCATCCGGTTCATCAGATCCACGACGATCTGGCCGTCCGGCCGCGTGCCCTCGAGCGGCTCGACCACCTGGTTGACCCGCTGGACCCGCCGTTCCCCGTTGGTGAAGGTCCCGCTCTTTTCGAAGAAGGATGCTCCGGGCAGAATGACATCGGCCAACTTCGCCGTTTCGGTCATGAAGAGTTCCTGCACAACCAGAAAATCGAGCGCTTCAAGGGAGCGTTTCACCTTCTGGGAATTCGGATCGGTCTGGACCACATCCTCACCGATGATCCAGAGGGCCTTCAGCATGCCGTCCCGGGCCGCGTCGAACATCTCGGGGATCTTGTAGCCGATCGACGGAGACACGGGGACCCCGTAGAAGTCCTCGTATCGGCCGATGATCTCGGGATCGGTCACATCGAGATATCCGGCGCCCAGATGCGGCTGGACCCCCATGTCGGCGGCGCCCTGGACGTTGTTCTGTCCCCGCAGCGGATTCACGCCGACCCCGGGCCTCCCGACGTTGCCGGTCATCAGGGCAAGGTCGGAAATCTGGATCACGGTGAAGGTGCCCTGGGAATGCTCGGTCACACCGAGCCCGTGGAAGCTCATCGCATTCCCGGCTGTCGCATAAGTGATGGCCGCCGCCCTGACCTGCTCGCGATCGACCCCGGAAACCCGTTCCATCTCATCGAGATCGAGGGCGAGCAACTGGTCGCGAAACTCCTCGTAACCCTCGGTCCGCTTCTCGATGAAGGACTTGTCCACGAGATCCTCCGCGATGATATAGTGCATCATCATGTTCAGGACGGCGACATTGGTGCCGGGTCTCAGCTGGAGGTGATGGGTGGCGTAGCGGGCCATTTCCGTGCGCCGAGGATCGATGACGATCGATGGATTCCCCTTCATCTGGAACTGCTTGAACTTCGCTCCGGTGACCGGATGGGCCGCCGTGGGATTCGCCCCGATGACCAGGATGCAGTTGGCGTATTCCAGGTCGGCGATCGAATTGGTGGCGGCTCCGGTGCCGAAGGCGCGCTTCATGCCGAGCGCAGTCGGTGAGTGGCAGACCCGGGCGCATCCATCGATATTGTTGGTGCCCACCGCGGCCCGGAAGAACTTCTGCATGAGGTAATTCTCCTCATTGGTGCAGCGCGCCGAGGAAATGCCGGCCACCGAGTCCTTTCCGAATTCCCCGATGTAACTGCGGAATCTCTTCTCGATCAGGTCGTAGGCCTCATCCCAGGTCGCCTCCTCGAAGGATCCGTTGCGCTTGATCAGGGGTGAGCGCAGGCGATCGGGGTGGTTGTAGAATTTGAACGCATAGCGGCCCTTCAGGCAGGTATGACCGGCATTCACCTCGGCATCATAGGGCGCCCGGATGCTGGTGATCGCTCCGTTGGAAGTGGACACCTCCAGATTGCAGCCGACTCCGCAGTAATTGCAGATCGTCCGTGTCTTGGACGTCGCCACGATCGACTTCGAGCTGAACACATCCGAAATCGCGGCCGTCGGACAGGCCTGTGAGCACGCCCCGCAACTCACGCAGGGGCTGTCCTCGAAGCTCTGGTCGAGACCCTTGATGATCCGGTTGTCGAATCCGCGTCCGGCCATGCTCAGGACGAACTCGCCCTGCACCTCATCGCAGGCCCGCACGCATCGGTAGCAGTTGATGCACTTGCTCAGGTCGGACCGCATATAGGGATGACTCAGGTCCTTCGGGCGGTCGAGGTGATCCTCGCCCTTCGGGTAGCGGACCTCGGTGATTCCCACGCGGGCGGCCACTGTCTGCAATTCGCAGTTCCCGTTCACCTCGCAGGTCAGGCAGTCGAGGGGATGATCAGTCAGCACCAGTTCGATGATATTGCGGCGCAGGCGCTGAATATTCCCGGAGTCGGTGGTGATGTATTGCCCTGGACGAACGGGTGTGTGACAGGAGGCGACCGCCTTGGTTTTTCCGCCCTTTTCCAGGGCGACGTCCACGCTGCAGACCCGACAGGACCCGAACGGTTCGAGATTGGGTGCGTCGCACAGGGTGGGAATGACATCCGGCCCGAGCGCACGCCGCGCGAAGTTCAGGATGGTCTCCCCCTCCCGGATCTCAAAGGGCCGGCCGTTCAGATAGGCGGATTCAGGCATGGTTCACCTCCCGTGAAAAATACTCGCTCAACTCTTCGCTGAAATACTGCAGGGCGTTTCTGACCGGGAGGGGAATTCCGCCCCCGTGCATGCAGAGCGAACCGGATTCAAGGGTATGGAGAAGATCCTCAAAGAGAGCGGGATCGATGCGGTATTCGCCTCGATTGGCCAGCTGGAGCATCTCGTGGGCCCGCTTCGTCCCCAGCCGGCAGGGGAAACACTTCCCGCAGCTTTCGACCGAGGCGAATTCCATCAGCTTCTCCAGATACTCCATGATGGGAAAGGACTCCGGAATGGAGACGATCGAGGCATGGCCCAGCATGAAGCCGGCCCCGGCAAAGGATTCGAAATCGACGGTCAGTTCGTCAATCATCCCCGCCGGAACGATGCCGCCCAGCGGCCCGCCGATATGGAGGGCCTTGACCGGTTCCCTGAAGCCGCCTCCAAGATCATGGACCACTTCGGAAAGGGGGGTCCCCATCTCCACTTCGCAGATACCGGGACGATTGAAGAAGCCGTCCAGACTGATCAGCTTGGTTCCGCTGGATTTTGCGGTTCCCAAGGACGCATAGGCTGCCCCGCCATGTCGCATGATATAAGGTACGACCGCCAGGGTTTCGACGTTGTTCACAATGGTCGGCTTGTTGAAAAGGCCCTGCTGAGCCGGAAACGGGGGACGGGTTCGCACTTCGGGACGCTGTCCCTCGATGCTGCTGATCAGGGCCGTCTCCTCCCCGCAGATATAAGCCCCCTGCCCCCGGACGATCTTGAATTCGAAATTGAACCCACGTCCATTGATGTCCCTGCCGAGGAGACCGTGATCCCGGAATTCCTGAATGGCGGCCTCAATGATGGGAAACGATTCGGGGTATTCGGCCCGGATATAAAGCACGCCCCATTCCGCTCCCATGCAATAGCCGGCGATGATCATCCCGAAGAGAACCGAATGGGGCCGCTGTTCGAGCAAGTAGCGGTCCGAGTAGGCGCCCGGATCCCCTTCATCGGCATTGCAGATGATGAATTTCGTTTTGCTCTCTTCCTTTCGAGCGAATTCCCACTTGGCCCCCATCGGAAACCCGGCGCCTCCGCGGCCCCGGACACCCGCCCGTTTGACCTCCTCCAGGACGTCGGCGGAATCCTGCGCCAACCTGGCCTTAAGCAGCCCGGCCATGGCCAACATGCCCTCAAAGGGCGCGGTCAGCACCGACACGCCAAGTGATCTCACCTCGAATTGGTCCCGGTTCAGGGAGTTGTCGCCCTTCAAAACCGAGGCTATCCCGGCCGGGTCCAGGGCGCTGTAGGTCCTGCCGGCATAGTGGAAGGCCCCGTTCTCATGACATCGGCCCAGACAGGTCAGATGACCGATCTCCCCGGGTTTGAGATGCTTCTGCAATTCAGTTTTGACCGCTTCCTGGGTTCCTGCGCAGAGACAGGCCGAACCGTTGCAGACATAGGCCTTCTTGCCCTGGTTTTCGGGGCGAAGCAGATCGTAGAAGGTCGCCGTGCCATAGACAATGGCCGGACCAATCAGAAACTCATCGGCGAGACGTTCCATGTCCTTCCGTGATGGCGTCCCTTCTGCCCTGGCCTCGCCGATCCGTGAAAAGAGGTTGTCGCCAATCCCTTTTCGTCGGGCAAGTTCGCTCAGGTTTCTCGACATGGCGCAGAGGTCTACCCGCCTCGCCCGGTCTTGGAAAGAAAGATCTGCCGGCACGGCCCGATCGCCAAAAGAACGCGGAGGCGGCGGATCGCCGGGCAGAAGATGATTGCCGACCCGAGTCAGCGAGCAAAGGGCAGCGCGAAATGGCGACAAGCCATACTGACCGCATTTCCGAGTTGCTGAATGGAATTGAGCTCTTTCAGGTGTCGACGCGACCTTTTGGAAAGCCGGTCTGGTCAGACTCTGGAGCAAGGCGGACAGTGTGACTCTCTTTGACGATTTCCGCTGCGGGCCAATCGAGCAATAGGGCGCTCATGTATCGAGCCGGGAATTGAAAAAGAGCCGAATGTGACAGAGGATAATTGCCAAACCCAGGAACTGCCATGAACTCGAACATACGCGTCGAAACCGACTCCATGGGGAAAATCAACGTTCCCGCTTCCGCACTTTACGGAGCCTCCACCCAACGGGCGGTTGACAACTTCCCCATCAGCGGCCGATCCCTGCCTCCCCGTTTCATCACCACGTTGGGACTGGTCAAGCGGGCCTGCGCCGAGGCCAATGCCGAATTGGGCCGGCTTGAGCCGGCCCTCGCCGAATCCATCGCCGCCGCCGCCGCCGAGATCGCAGAAGGCCGGCTGCTCGAGCACTTCCCGCTCGATGTGTTCCAGACCGGCTCCGGCACCTCGACCAACATGAACGCCAACGAGGTCATCGCCAACCGATGCTCGCAGATCGCAGGTCAACCCCTTGGTTCCAAGCGTCCGGTGCACCCCAACGATCACGCCAATTGCGGTCAGTCCTCCAACGATGTCATCCCCACCACCCTTCATGTCAGCGCCGCCTTGTCTTTAAGGGAGGACCTCCTCCCCGCCCTGCAAGGCCTGAGGACCGCTCTCGGAGAGAAGGCCACGCAATGGTCGGATACCATCAAGCTGGGCCGCACCCACCTGATGGACGCGACCCCGATCACACTCGGACAGGAGTTCTCCGGCTACGAACGTCAGATCGCCAAGGCCATCGAACGGGTCCATCGCTCCATCGCCGCGCTGGGCGAACTCGCCATCGGCGGCACTGCCGTCGGCACCGGGCTCAACACCGACGCGGCCTTCGGAGCCGCCGTCTGTCGTATCCTTTCATCACATACGGGCATCGCCTTCCGTGAAGCCGAAAATCACTTCGAGGCACAGGGCGGCCGCGACGATGCCGTCGAAGTCGCGGGGCAACTCTGCGCCATCGCCGCCGCCCTGACCAAGGTCGCCAACGACATCCGCCTGCTCGGCACCGGCCCGCGGGCGGGCCTGGGCGAACTCCAGCTACCCCCGACCCAGCCGGGATCCTCCATCATGCCGGGCAAGGTCAATCCGGTCATGTCGGAGATGCTGGTCCAGACCTGTCACTACGCCGTCGGCCTGTGCCAGACGGTGACACGCTGCGGTCAGGACGGTCACCTTGAGCTCAACGCCACCCTGCCCCTGATCGCCCATTGCCTGCTGACCTCGATCCGTTGCCTGGCCAACGCCAGCCGGACCTTCGCCACCCACTGCGTCGAGGGCCTCGGTGCCGACTTTAAGCGGTGCTTCGACTACGCCCACAACGCCCTCGGTCTCGCCACCCTTTTGAATCCCCACATCGGGTATGACCATGCGGCGAAGGTCGCCAAGACCGCGCATACCGACGGCATTTCGATCAAGGCCGCCGCCCTCAAGCTCGGTTTCCTCGACGACGCGTCCCTCGACGAAATTCTCTGGGGAGAGAACAATCGGTGACAGGCGGCGAAACCGGATGATCTTCAGTCACCGGAAGAATCCACGGGTATCACCTTTGCCCCTGTTTTCGACCTCCAGGCCTGGCATCCTCCGGGGCGGCGGTTCGTAACTGCTTTATTCCAGCTTTGCCTGGAGCGCCGCAACCTGCTTCTTCAGCTCACGCAGCTGATTCTGAATCTCGGGCAGACGTTGGACACTGACCCACTGACGCTTGGCCTGGGTGTGCGACACGGCAGGATAGCCGAGCACCGTGTCCTTATCCGGGATATCGCGCATGACGCCGGACTTGCTGCCGATGGTGACCTGCTTGCCGATCTTCAGGTGTCCCGCAACGCCGGACTGAGAAGCGATGACACAGTAATCGCCAAACTCGGTGCTGCCCGCAAATCCGCATTGGCCCAGAATCAGGCAATTCTCACCGAAGATGACGTTGTGCGCAATGTGGACCAGGTTGTCGATTTTCGTACCGGACCCGATGACCGTCGATCCCAGAGCGGCGCGATCAATCGATGTATTGGAGCCGATTTCCACATCGCTACCAATCACCACGTTCCCGACCTGTGGCATTTTGAGGTGTCGCCCTTTGTCAAATACGTAGCCATAGCCGTCTGCACCGATCACGGTTCCGGCGTGGATGATCGTGCGGTCACCGATCTCGGTGTTCGCGTAAAGGACCACGTTAGGATGCAAACGGACGTCGCTGCCGAGTCTGACTCCATGTGCGACATGATTTCCGCCGATCAGCGCGCTACCCGCGCCGATGCGCACGTTTTCGCCGATGACGCAGCCGGGTCCAATATGAGCGCTCGGGTCGATCTCTGCGCTGGCGGCAATACTTGCACTCGGGTGAATGCCTGCTGCGAATTCCTCCGGCGGGAAAAAGAGCGGTATGGCGTGGGCGGCGGCGATACGCGGGTTGGCCACGCGGATCAACACTTTCGAGGTCGATGGGCATTCGCCCGAGACCAGAATGGCGGTGGCCTGGCAGGCATTGGCCGCTGCAAAATAGCTGTCTTTTTCTGCAAACGTCAGATCGCCGGGATGGGCGCGGTCCGCAGTGGCGAAGCCGGAGAGCTCGATGCTGCCGTCACCAATGACTTCGCCGTTCAAATGAAATGCCAGTGCTGCGGCCGTAATCGTCATGCGGTTCCTTCAAGGGGGGTATGGGCGAGGCCTGCGAAAGAAGAAACGCCGACCTGAGGGATCAGAACCGCTGGATGCCGGTCCTGTCAAGGTATCCGGACGCATTGCCCCTCCACCGGACATCGTGCCGTAACTGATTCATCAGGCATGGATCTTCAGGGAGCCGAAAACCGGAGGGGAATGTGCCTGCTTCACTCCGGGGTGGTTCTCAGCTGAACGAGGAACCTCACCGCATCACGGCAAAATCCCCCGTCGAACTCCGGGAACCGACTCCTGATGATCGCAGAGCGGCAGTTGGATTTCCGGTCATTCTTTATCCGTTGCCAGACTGATGCCGAGTCCTCATTTCGGCTGGATGAAGTCATGTTCATGTGCTGGCATTCGCTGTCGGCAGATTTGCGTGGTTTTTCTGCTCAGCACGGTAGTGTTATCCGTCGCCCCGACTTCCGGCTGGAGCGCCGACCTCACGGAGCTTCTGTCCGGGAATTCAACTCCGTTGAGTCTTAAGTTGGGCGAACTTGGTTCGGACTGGAGGCGCTTCACCATTCACACAGCCGGCAACGCCAACAGCAACGTCTCGGTCAGCGTCACAGGCAGCGGCGGTAGCTCCGCTTCTTCGCAAAACAATGTCGCCGACATCACCGGCAGCCGAAGCTACTATACAAAGGGACAGACCGAGACGGTTGCCGGTCGGATTTACCTGGTCGCGTACCGGCTGCCTGGAAACGCCCTCGACCTTTCCGGATTGATCCAGGCCCTCGCAGCAAAAAAGCCGCCTATTCCGGCGGTACTCACCTCCGGGACCATGCTGTCGCTCTGTCTGCTCGACCTGAACACCCTCGGCAACCTCGAGGAGATTCGGGCGTTCGATCTGAAAGGTGAGATCGCCGAAAGCGAACGGCTCGCCCGGACCATCACCGCAGCGTTGAGCGCAGCCGGAGGCGGGGACAAGGGGACAGCCCAGCCAACCCCAGCGGCAGGCAAAGACAAATAGGTCATCGAGCCCGGGCCACCCACAGGCTGGTCGCCATCTCCGAGCCGGGCTAATGCCGCCAGTTCGGAACTTGGGAAGCACCTTGCAGGTTCCAACTGCACCAAGGCGGCTGGGGCAAGTGACGGCCGGAAGGGCAACACGTCACGATTCGCAGGTTGGGCCCCGGCCGGGAAAGGATCCGACACGGAGACTCACTTGATGAACTCCGGCGCCGGCATGGACGGGACGCCTGCCGAACCAATGGCGAGCGGGCTCAATCGAAGAAGGTCACTTTGCCCGAATCCAGGTCATACATGCCACCGGCAAGAATGACCCGACCCTCTGCGACGAGGCCGGCTATCACTTCGCTCTCCTTCAGGATATGGTCCATCACGTTGCGCACATTCTCAGCGGTCACTTCATCGACAAACGCCGAGTTTCCGGAGGTGCGCAACTCGCCCGGCGCCGTCGAGACTTCCTCGACCGCGGGATCAATCTGGGCGAGGAGACTGGTCAGATTGCCCATCTCCACCCGATCGATCGCGCCCTTGACCGCACCACAGGCCGTGTGCCCGACAACCAGGATAGCCTTGGCCCCGGCCGCAGCGGTTGCAAACTCCATGCTCCCGATGACGTCCTCACGGGTCACGTTGCCGGCGACCCGGGCCACAAAAGCATCGCCAATACCGAGGTCAAAGACCGTCTCCAGCGGAACCCGGCTGTCCACGCACCCCAGAATGATGGCCAGCGGATATTGTCCTTTGGCCGTCGCTTTCGCCTGTGCAAGATAGTCCCGATTGCTGCTCAGTCCCGACGCAAACCGCGCATTGCCGTCCTTCAGAAGCTGGATGGCTTCCTCAGGGGTTGCGGCCGCCTGCGATTCCCGCGTCTCGGTACCGGCCCAGGATTTCTGGGTTGTGGCAGCGTGGGAATGACCGTCGCCGGCGACGAGAGCCGTGCCGGCGAAGATGGCGCTGAAAGAGACGAGTGATCGAAGTGCAGACATTTTCATGGTGTATGGGTGTTGGCTGAGGATGCGGTATGAACATGAGTCAAACTGTAATACGTTAACTGTTTCGTGAAATACATAACGCATTTTAAAGCCTTCCGCAAGCTCAACTCATCGATTTCAAGACGAATTTCCCTGGCTTCTCCTCAAGCCATCAGCCGGGAAGAAGCGGCGGTCCACCACGGACCATCCCCGGAAAGGTTCCGGGCGGTGGAGGCTCCATTGGCAACTGTCCCTCGATCTATGCCGTCGGGCGCAGGACAATCGCGTCTGCAATGGTCGCCAAAACGTGACTCAAGAGCGGGATCTCGAGACCGAATCCTAATGGACAGACGTCGATCGGCTCATGATGAACTCCATCCCAGGCATCCACCGGATCCGAGCGGCAGCGCTTGCCGCATCGCTTGCCCTTTCGTTCACCGCCTGCGGCAAACAAAGTGCCACACGAAGCGATCCGGAGGATAGGATTACCTTCGAGTTGCCGGCCGGATGGACCGAGGTTCCAGCCAGCGGAGGCACCCGTTTCCGGCCAGGCGGGTCTCCCCATGCCGGAGAGATCCAGGTGAATACGGTGGACTACAATCCGCGTCACACAATCGAGGAAGAACGGACGGTCTGGTTGGATTTCCAACGCAAGAGCGGTCAGAAAGTCATTTCCGAATCGACCTGGGACCGAAACGGGTTTCACGCCGTGGAGTTCACTCACACAGCGGCGGGCGTCAGCGGCAACACCATCTGGCACCAGGTGATCCTCCAGCGGGGAGATTATAAAGTGGCAGCCTATTTGATGACGCCGGCGGATCAGCATGAAACGCTTGATCCCGTCTTCAAGAAGGTCATCGATTCGATCCGGCCAATCCCATAGAGGAAAGGTTCAGGTCACTCCGAATCCAAACCATTCGGGCCGGCCTAAGGGGTTGGAATCATTCCAATTCTTGACAGAGTCCAGAACTTGGAGAGAAATGGAACAGTGCCCGACTTGGATCACCTGCTTCGCAAAAATGGGATCGCCGTGACGGCCCAGCGCCTGGCTGTCTTGCGGGCGGTGTCGGTTCGGCCCCATGGAACGGCGGATGAGATTGCCGAGGACGTTCGCGCCGAAATCGGGGTCATTTCGCGCCAGGCGGTTTACAATACCCTCGGTGTCCTGGCCGAGAAAGGCCTTCTCCGGCGGATCCAGCCCTCCGGATCACCGGCCCGCTATGAGAATCGGATCGGTGACAACCATCATCACCTGGTCTGCCGCACCTGTGGTGAAATGGTCGACGTCGACTGCGCCGTCGGCCACGCTCCCTGTTTGACCGCGTCCAGCGACTCGGGATTCCAGATCGATGAAGCTGAAGTTGTCTATTGGGGCATCTGTCCCAAGTGTCTCGAGAAAACACAGGGCTCGACCTGAAAAGAGACCGCCCCCGGGAGCCCCGCTCTGCCGAAGGATGATCAACGAATAACCCGGCATAATTTTCCAGAACCCAAACTCAACAACCTTCCCCATCAACCAAAGAAAGTCACTATGTCAGACAATATAAGCAAGTGCCCTGTGATGGGCGGAACTCAAGCCCGCCCCGCTCCGACGACCATGTCGAACCAACACTGGTGGCCCGACCAGTTGAACCTGAAAATACTCCATCAGAGATCCGCCCTGTCCGACCCGATGGGAGAGGAATTCAACTACGCCGAGGAGTTCAAGACCATTGACCTGAACGCTCTCAAGGCGGACCTCGAGGCGCTCATGACCACCTCACAGGACTGGTGGCCCGCCGACTACGGGCACTACGGTCCGCTATTCATCCGCATGGCCTGGCACAGTGCCGGCACTTACCGCATCCATGACGGTCGCGGCGGCGCCGGAAACGGCACACAACGTTTCGCGCCACTCAACAGCTGGCCGGATAACGCCAACCTCGACAAAGCGCGTCGGTTGCTCTGGCCGATCAAGCAGAAGTACGGGCGGAAACTCTCATGGGCGGACCTTATGGTCTTCGCCGGCAACTGCGCCCTGGAGTCGATGGGCTTGAAGACAGTCGGATTCGGCGGTGGTCGCGAGGACGTCTGGGAGCCCGAGGAGGACATTTACTGGGGGCCGGAAACCGAGTGGCTGGGAGACAAACGCTACACCGGAGACCGGGAACTCGAGAATCCCCTCGGAGCCGTGCAGATGGGCCTGATCTACGTGAACCCCGAGGGACCGAACGGCAACCCGGATCCCAAACTGGCGGCGAAGGACATTCGGGAGACGTTCCTGCGCATGGCCATGAACGACGAAGAGACGGTCGCACTCATCGCCGGCGGACACACCTTCGGCAAGACGCACGGCGCGGCGGACCCGGTCAAGTATGTCGGCCGCGAGCCCGAGGGCGCGCCCATCGAGGAACAGGGTCTTGGCTGGAAGAATTCGTTCGGCACCGGCAATGCCGGTGACACCATCACCAGTGGATTGGAGGGGGCCTGGACAACGGAACCCGCAAAGTGGGACAACAACTTCTTTGAAAACCTGTTTGGCTACGATTGGGTGCTGACCAGGAGCCCGGCCGGCGCCCAGCAATGGACCCCGAAGCAGAAGTCGGCCAATGGCACGGTTCCCGATGCCCATGACCCGGCAAAGAGGCACGCCCCCATGATGCTCACGACGGATCTGGCGCTGAAGGAAGACCCGGCCTACGCCAAGATCTCCAGGCGTTTTCACAAGAACCCGGACCAGTTCGCCAAGGCCTTTGCCAAGGCGTGGTTCAAACTCACCCACCGCGACATGGGACCCGTCAGCCGCTATGTCGGATCAATGGTTCCCAGGAAGCAGGAGATCTGGCAGGATCCTGTTCCCGCGGTCGACCACAAGCTGATCGGGAAGAAGGACATCGCCACGCTCAAGAAGACACTTCTCGCATCGGGAGTCTCCGTCTCACAGCTGGTCACGACCGCCTGGGCCTCGGCAGCAACATTCCGCGGCACTGACAAGCGCGGTGGTGCCAACGGAGCCCGCATCCGTCTTGCACCCCAGAAGGACTGGGAGGTCAATCAACCCGAGGAACTGGCGAAGGTGCTGAAGAAGCTGAAGCGGATCCAGACCGACTTCAACCGCTCGCAATCCGGCGGCAAGAAGATCTCGCTGGCGGACCTGATCGTGCTGGGCGGATGCGCCGCCGTCGAGAAGGCGGCGAAGGATGCCGGACACAAAGTGGACGTGCCGTTCACGCCGGGCCGGACGGACGCGACCCAGAGCCAGACGGATGTCGAATCCTTCGCCGTGCTCGAGCCGGTCGCCGATGGTTTCCGCAACTACGTGAAGCCGGAGCTGGCGAAGCAATCGGAGGCGCTGCTGGTCGAGAAGGCGCAACTGCTGACCCTGACAGCCCCCGAGATGACGGTCCTCGTCGGCGGTCTCCGTGTTCTGAATACCAACGTCGGTCAGTCCCAGCTCGGTGTCTTCACCAAGCGACCCGGGAAACTGACCAACGATTTCTTCGTGAACCTGCTCGCCATGGACACCGAGTGGAAAAAGTCCGCGCGCTGTGAATACTTCTACGAAGGCAGTGAACGCGGATCCGGCGAGGTGAAGTGGATGGGCTCGGCCGTCGACCTCATATTCGGCTCAAACTCCCAACTGCGCGCCCTTGCGGAAGTCTATGCCTGTGACGACTCGCAGGGGAAGTTTGTGCAGGACTTCGTGGCGGCCTGGAACAAGGTCATGAATCTCGATCGATTCGATCTCAAGGCCTGATCCCGGCCGATTGATCGGCTCGACGACACAACCGTGAGCACAAGACCCTTCCGAAGCACCGCTTCGGAAGGGTCTTTTTGTGCATCGTTCAAGAGTGGCTGGAGCGTCTTGGTCGAATCAACCCGGGATTCCTGTGGTCCAATGTCGCTCAACGAGAATCAACCGGTGAGAAACTGCCTCAATCGTGCCACTTCTTCTCCCCTGCTTCGATGGCCAGGTTGAGGAAGTCTACTTTGCGCGGAATGGCGCAGCCATAGGCCGGTGAATAGGCGCACCAGGGATTGTAGGCCATGTTGAAATCCAGAGTATAGACATGGTCCGTATCTTCCGACAATTCGAAGTCGAGGTAACGGCCCACTTCGTAGGTCGATTTGCCCGTGGTCTGGTCGGTGAACCAGATCGAATAATGATACCCATCCCTCGACTCCATTCGATAGACGTGCACCTTGTGCATGAGGCCGTCTTTGACGAAGCTGAGATGTCCGAAGAGGTGTCCTTTCCTCTCACGACCCTTGGTGTCGTAGATCGTGACGGCTTCCGGCTCGGCGTAAACCTCGAGCCGGCTCTCAAAGACCCAGTCGGCCTTCGGCTCATAATACCTCAGCGGCGAGAACGCGACCGGGTGCTTTTCATAGTTGAACGGAGATGTCGGATCATCCCGCATGTGGGTATCCTTTTCAGCCCTTGCCGTGATGGTTGCATCAACTGAAAAGGCGCCCTCCAGGCACCCCACAATCCCCGAACTCATGAAAAAGGCCACGGCCCAGATCCACGACTGCTTTGGCATGAAACCGAGCATTGCTGCCCGTCGCCGTCCGTCAACAGACATCCGCCCAGTGCCACCCACGAGGGGGTCATTGCTTGACTCTTGACAGATGCGAGAGCTCATCTGTCAAGAGTCAAGCAATGACCCCTTATTTCCCCTCCCAGTCCTCAGTTCCCGATCCCGGCCAGGTCCCTCTGGGCTTTTTCAAAGACTGATTTCTGGCCGAGGACAGCGTCAGCCCGGTTGCCCCCCCTGTTGTCTTCCGCCCTCCCTCTCGCGGCGTGATCCATTCGGAATTGAACATCAAGCTGTGATACCTTGGCTTCGCTCCACCCCTTTTGCCAGACTCCAACCAACTCAAAGCCTGGGCTCCAGCCAAGCGCGCTGTTCCACCGCGAACGGGGCCGGGTGAATCACAGGGAGACTGAATACGACACCATGAGCCTATACCGAGCCCTTTCCCGAAACCTACCGTTCATCACCGCGCTCTGTGCGGTCGCCACACTCCAGGCACAATCACAGGACGCCGGGCTCCCGGAGAGCTTTGTCACCAACAATGGGGTCAAGATGATCCTCATCCATGCCGGCACCTTCACCATGGGCAATGAGCTTGCCACCGACGCCAACGCACTTGGCCAGCAAGGGAGGGTATTCACACACGGCGGCGAGGACGAGCGGCCGACACACCGGGTCTCCCTCACCTACGACTTCTACATCTCCGAGACCGAGGTGCTCGCAAGCCAGATCACCAAGTATCAGGAGGATCACGAGGACACGGGACTCTTTCATCCGTTCGCAACCGGGATCAGCTGGGAAGACGCGGTCGGTTTCACGCAATGGATGAACCGGAAGGAAGACGGGGCCTATCAAGACGAGGTCAATGAGCTCATTCCGGCCCCGGCCCCGGAACCCGGCGCGGCGAAGAACCTGTTCTTCCGGTTGCCGACCGAGGCCGAGTGGGAATACGTCGCGCGCGCCGGCTCGACGGACCATTTCTCGGCGGGATCCCTCCCCCCGGAAAGCGGTGAACCCAACGCCTGGGGAGTAAAGAACATGCACACCGACGCGATGGAGTGGGTCCTCGACTGGTATGGCGACTATCCGGACTCCCACCAGACCGACCCGGTCGGACCCGCTGCGGGAGTTGTGCGCGTGGTGCGCGGCGGCGGGTTGAACATGCCCTTTCACGGCGGTTCATCGAAGTATAGAAACGACGGTCGGATGCCGTTCTACCGACGGTCGGCGAGCCGTGCGGGCACCCAGGGTTGGCGCGGCCGCCACAATATCGGCTTCAGGATCGTGGGCGGCACCTCTTCCCTCGACACCGCCGCGCGCGGTGGAACCGAAGTCACCCTTGCAGTTTGTGCGACAGGATAACCCGTGGGTTTCAGTGGGGCCTGATCCTCTCAAACCTTGGTATCGCAATCGGGATGCGCTGCCGATCCCGCCCGCCAACACCGTGAACCCGGAGATCGCCGCCGCAGGGCTGCATCATACCGTGCACGGCAAGAATCACAATCCCGCTCTCGTCACGCTGCCCAACGGCGATCTGCTCGCGACATGGTTCTCCGCATCGGCTCCCGAATTTGAGGACCTGACCGACGTTTCCATCATCGGCACGCGCCTGCGCTTCGGCGCCGATCAGTGGGATCTGCCGGGGCCGTTCTCCGACATTCCGGGCGCGAAGGACATCGGCCCGGTGCTGACGCTCGACGGCACGCGGATCCTCTTTGCTTCCGGTGGCGGCGGACTCGACGGGATCGTGTTCCGCTGGCAGTTGTCAGACGACAACGGCGCGACGTGGAGCCCCATGCACCTGCCTGTCGTCATCGGGCCGCGCGGCGACTACTACCCACAACCGATCAGCAATTTTCTTCGGGGCGTCGACGGCACGCTCTACCTGCCGACCGACGGCTCTGGCGGAAGCTCGTTTCTCTGGGCCAGCCGTGACGAAGGCGTCACCTGGCGCGACACCGGCGGACGCACGGGCGGTCGCCACACGGTGTTCGTCAACCTGAAGGATGGCACGATCCTCGGCATGGGTGGGAAGGCGACCAACATCGACGGCTACATGCCGCAGTCCGTCTCGCACGACGGAGGCCGCACGTGGAAAGTGAGCAAGACGGGTTTTCCCTGGCAGGGACCCAGCCAGCAGAAGCCCTCGATCATCCGCCTGGCCAGCGGCCGGCTGTTCTTTGCGGCGGATTGGCTCAACGCCGCGGGCGAACAACCACCCGGCATCAATCGCACCGGTGCCTACGTCGCCCTCTCCGACGATGAAGGCGAGACCTGGACCATCAAAGACCTGCCCGACCTCCCGCCGCACGATCGCTGGCTCTTCCGCGACATGCCCGGCGCCCGGTCGAGTCCACTCAAGGACGGTACGATCGGCTACAGTATCGCCGCGCAGGCTCCGAACGGAATCATTCACCTGCTGGGCAGCGCCACACAGCCACCGCAGCACTATGAAATGAACGAGGCGTGGATCCTGGATCCGACGGCCGGAGCCTCAGACGCAACTGCGGCGATCCCGCCGGACGCCGCCGTGCAAACCTCACGGGACTACCACCCGGATGGCGCGATGAAGGCCCTTTGGAGCGTCCGCCGCGACAGGTCCGGGCGAATGCTTCTGCACGGTACCGAGACGCATTGGTATCCCTCGGGAAGCAAGGAATACGAGGTTACCTGGACCGACGGCCGCAAGAGCGGCCCTGAAACGCATTGGAACGAACAAGGCAACGTGGTCTGGCAGCGCGATCACCGCTCAAACGGCATCACCGTATGGACGCAGTATTGGTCCAGCGGCGCGAGGCACCGCGAGTCCAGTTGGCGCGGCATGCGCGCCGACGGTCCCGCCCGTGAGTGGGACCGCGACGGCAATCTCGTCTCCGAAACCCTCTTCAAGGACGGCGCGGTGCAGCGATAGTCAGGTTGCGAGCGGGGAGCCTTCAGTTTCCTGGTATGAACCGGAGAGATCGGTAACAGATAGTCCAAAGACATCGGTAACACTCCGAAAAGGGCGTTATGCCCTGGAAAGAAGTAGAACCGATGGACGAGAAACTGAAGTTTGTGACCCTGGCTCGGACGGGTCGCTTTACGCTGAGCGAGTTGTGCCGGGACCATGGCATCAGTCGCAAGACCGGGCACAAGTATCTGGCGCGTTACGCCGAGTCGGGTGCGACTGGGCTGCAGGAGCGCAGTCGGCGTCCGAAGAGTTCGCCTGCCTCGACCGACGCGGCGGTGGAGGCGTTGATTGTGAAGGAGAGGCGAGGGCATCCGAGCTGGGGTCCGAAGAAGCTGTGGGTGATCCTGCAACGCGATCACGGCATCGAACAACCGCCGGCGCGCAGCACGATTGGGTTGATCCTCAAGCGGCATGGGTTGAGCCAACCGCGCGGCCGTGCGCCCGGGCTTTACCGGGTCGCCTGCGAGCATCTTACCGAGCCGACCCGGCCCAATGAGGTGTGGACGGTGGACTTCAAGGGATGGTTCCTGTGCGGTGACCGGCAGCGGTGTGATCCGCTTACCGTGTGCGATCGGTTCAGCCGCTACGTGATCGCCTGCCATGCCTGTCCCAACCAGCAGTATGCCCGCACCCGGCGCGTCTTCGCCCAAATGCAGCGCTACCACGGTCTGCCCGATATCATCCGGGTGGACAATGGCGCGCCGTTCGCCTCGGTGGCTTGGGGAGGGCTCTCGCGTTTGAGCGTGTGGTGGATTGAACACGGCATCGAGGTGGAGTTCCTCACCCCGTCCAGCCCTCAGGAAAACGGCTCGCACGAGCGCATGCATCGCGATCTGAAGGCCGAGGCAACTCGTCCGCCTTCGGCCAATCTGAGCGCCCAACAGAAACGCTTCCAGCGCTGGCGATACGAATACAACCATATCCGTCCACACGAGGCACTGGACATGCTCACACCCGCCGATGTCTACCGCCCCAGCGCCCGACGCCTGGGTGAAAAGGTCAAAATCACCTATCCGCACGACTACGTCGTGAAGACGGTCAGCGACTCCGGCCATATCAGCCATGAAGGGCACGCCTATTACCTGGGCGATATCTTTGCCGGCTGCCGCGTCGGGTTGTTTATCAACGAAGAAGAAGTGATACAACTGCACTACGCGAACCTTCATCTGGGCAACCTCACCCTCAACGATGGGGCGGATCCATTCCGGCCTGCGGCCTACATTACTCCGCCCCATCGAAAACCCTCGACTCCCCCCAAATCCAAGAAGAGAACAACAAGGAAAGTGTAACCTATGTCCTTGGACGATGTGTTACCGATGTCCGTGTCGTACACCTCGTGAAAGGTGACAGCGCGAAGGGGTCATTGCTTGACTCTTGACAGATGTGCTGTCGCATCTGTCAAGAGTCAAGCAATGACCCCTTATCATGTGACCCCTATTTCCGGATCCTCGGGATCAATCCATCGACAGCCGGTTGGCGATTCGGCGAACGTATTCGTACGGGTGGCTTCTCGCCTCAATGATTGCACTGTGGGCCGGTTGCGCGGCCTCGCCCATCGACTCCAGCGCTCGAATGGCATAGAGTCCCACCAGGAGATTGTAGTTGCGGATCTCCTCCGCCAGCAACTCCGCCGCGTCAACAGCTTCACCCAACTGGTGCAAAGCCAATGCCACGGCAATGCGGACGGTCGGGTCCGGATCTGTGACCCTTGCCTTCAGTTCATCGACGCAGTCGACGTTTCCAACAAGTCCAAGCCAGGTCGCGGCCCAATAACAGACTGACGGCCGCGGTGATTCAAGAGCGGTCAACAGTTCGTCCCGCCTACCCTTCTCACCGTCCTCAATCACGTCGATCAACTGGCTTACCAGGTCCTGATTTTCCCGGGCTCCGAGAATGAATGCCTTGTTTCCGTAGTCCCGGCCAAGATCTTCCAGAATCGGTTCCGGGATAAGTCCCAGATCCCCGGACTCCTCCATCCAGGCGTAGAGCTCCCCGCGGAACGCCTGAAGCGTCCCTGCGAATTCCTCGTCATCGGCCAGGTTGACTGTTTCATGGGGATCCACCTGCAGATCATAGAGTTCCTCGACCGGACGGACGGGGTTGAAGATCCTGCCCTGCAATTCCGTGAATTGACCCGAACGATCCATCTCGCGCATGGTGATCAGGATGTCCTGGTGATCCATCGCCTCGTTCGGCTGCATATGTGAACGGAAGGACATGAAGTTGCGGATATACTTGAAGCGATCCGTCCGGATACATCGGATGATATCGACGGTCTCGTCACAGCGGTCACGAGCGCAGAAGACGCTGCTTCGTGGCTCATAGTCGGGCCCGAAGAGGTTCCGGCCGTCCATGAAGGATGGCACCGGGATCCCCGCCAGGCCAAGTGAGGACGCAGCGACATCGATATGCAGGACGAGGTCGTCCCTGACGCTGCCGGCAGAGCGGCCCTGGTCAAGCCGGACAAGAAGCGGAATCCGGATACCTTGATCATAGAGGAACCGTTTTCCACGCGCATGGACCGGGCCGTGATCCGTGAGAAAGAATACAATCGTATCGTCCGCCACGCCAGCCTCTTCCAGATCATCGAGAATCCGGCCAACCTGATTATCCATCCTCACCCAGGAATCAAGATAGGCCGCCCAACGCTTGCGCACGACCGGATGGTCGGGATGGTCGGGTGACAGTTCAACCCTGGTCGGATCCGTCTTCAGCTCGACCTGGCTCCACTCCTTTCCCCCCTGCAACATGATCTGGGCGAAGAAGGGACGGTCGGACGGGCAGAGTCGCCAGTCGGCGCCATCGTAGACGGACGGATCAAAGATGAAGTTGTAGTCGGTTTTTCCCAGTTCGCTGCAATCGGGGCCGGCACCCAGGCTGGTGAAATACCCGGCCTCCTGGAAGAGTGCGGGGACCAGCTGGATCGAATCCGGCAACTCATAGCTGCCGTAATAGAAGGTATTCCCGCCCCCCTTGACCACGGTCTGCTGGCTCCGGTGATTCTGCGCGCCCAAGGTGGTCTGATACATTCCAGTGATCAGCGCCGAGCGACTTGGAGAACAGACCGGACCCGTGGCGAATGCTTTGGCGAATCGCACGCCCTGCGATGCCATCCGATCGAGGTTGGGCGTCTGGATGACCGTTTGGCCATAGCAGCCAATGTCCGGAGCCGCATCCTCGCCGACGATCCACATGATGTTCGGACGTTTCTGTTCCCCGGCGGGCAGAATACCGGAAAGAAGGATCCCCAAGTATGACAAGGTCAGGAAACGACGGAGACTCAAGATGAAGTTCATGCCCGGGAGAGTCTGGGCCTTTCTGTCAGTAGGCTCAATCACCATGTCAGCCACCCGGCCGACCGGATCCGGCTTTTCGACGCCGACATGATGAGACCAAGGGGTCAACCGTGGATCCTGAATCCACTTCACCGGCTGGCGATTGGCAACGGATGTCTGCCACGGATGGCGGAGGTGCGCGGCGGAGTTGAGGCCATGGGCCTCAGAGTTGGCCTTACCACCCGGGAGTTCCCTGCAGAAAAGCAGCGAGGCCGATGAATTGTCGTCCGGGAAGACAGCGCGAAGGGGTCATTGCTTGACTCTTGACAGATGAGGCATCGCATCTGTCAAGAGTCAAGCAATGACCCCTTTCCACGTCATGTACCGACACGCGTAATCCGGGAGCACTCACGCGTATCTTTCCGCGACCGGGCGGGGTGATTCTTCATTGCGCACGACGAGGCTTCCGTGCTAGCTCTCTTCCATGCCGACATCGGCAAAGCGGACGGGGTTCTACCGGGTTGAGATCGGGAGGACCGAGAAAACGATCGGAGGAATCATTCTCCTCCTGCTGATCGGCATTGCCGTTGCCATTCTGTTCAAAGGGCGCGACTACGATCCGATCCGATTCACCGGAGATGTGGAGGCGCTCGAATTCACCCGGGCGGCGGTATCAGGAAAGGCGGCCACCCTTCGGGACGAGGGTGATCTACGGGCCAACGAAATTTCGGTTGCCGGCGCGGGATTGAACGGCAATTCGAATCGCGAAATCCCGGTCCTGGTTCAAAACCTGGTGCCGATGGGTGCCACGGAGTTCTACACGGTGGACACGTTGTATGAGAAGATCAACGGCCGCGCCCCTGCCTACTTCGAATACAATTTCCAGGAACTGCGCAGTCGTTCATTCACCCTGGCGAGCAACGAAAGCGAATTCGTCGATGTCTACCTGTTCCGTATGGATTCGCCCCTGAACGCCTTCGGAATCTTCTCGGCGGAAAGGGACGCCTCAAGTCCTCCCCTGGACTTTGCGGCTGATGGCTACAAGAGCGGAACGGGAAGCTTCATGCGCCTGGGCAATGTCTATGCCCAGGTGTTGGCCTCATCGACCGATCCCGAGATCATGCAGGCGGCCGACCAGCTTACCCGCGGGCTTGTCGCGGAACTTCCCGAAGACGATTCCGGCATGGAAGGCCGGGCCCTGTTGCCAAGGGCAGATCAGGTCCCCGGCAGTCTCACCTACATCAACGACAACGCCTACGGGCAGGCGGTCCTGAACGCCGTTTTCGAGGCCACTTACCGGGTCGGCGACGTGGGCCTGACGGTTTTTGCGCAGAAATCGACCGACACGGAAACGGCGCAGGCCAAATTCAACGCCTTGCGCGATTTCTACAGCAGCTATGGGACGCTTGACCCGGGCGTCCAGGTGGATGGAGCCGAAGTTTTTGCGGCGGAAGTCTTCGGACAATGGAACGTCATTCACACTCAGGATAATGCCATCATCGGGGTGGTCAATGCGACGGACCGGGAAGCGGCCGTTGCCTTTGTCCTGAGCCTGATTGAAGACCGCCCGGAACAAACCGGCGACGCCGAAGACTATCCCTACTGACGACCCCTGCAAGGACGATGCCCCGACCTCCAGTCACTCCCGAGCCCAAAGGCGTCAACCGGCGCCAGTTCATCCAACACCTCGCCAAGACGGGACTTTTTTCCGGTGGGGCGCTGGCCACGGCGTTTCTGCTCTGGGAACGCCGCCACTTCGTTCCCGGATTCGGCGAAAAGACCGGCGTGGTTCTGCCGAGCTTTTCCACCGGGGTGAAGAAGATCCAGACAGCCATGGCGGTGGCCCACGGCACGGACCGGATCCAGACGACCCGGGCTGCGGTCGATGCGCTCGGCGGCATGAAAAGATTCATCCAGAAAGGTGACGTCGTCCTGCTGAAGCCGAACGTCGCCTTCGACCGACCGCCGGCCCTGGCGGCCACCACCCACCCCGACAGTCTCAGGGCCGTTGCGCAGATGGTGCTCGAGGCCGGGGCGAAGAAAGTGATCGTGGCGGACAACCCGATCAACAGCCCGGCGGGTTGCTTCCTCAAAAGCGGGCTCAAATCGGTCGCGGACGAGCTCGACCTCGAGCTCATGTATCCCGAACAGAGCGCGTTTTCCGATCTCCAACTCGAAGGCGAGATCCTGCGCCACTGGCCTCTTTTTTTCCGTCCATTCGAGACGGCCGACAAGGTCATCGGCGTCGCCCCCTGCAAGGACCACAACCTCTGCAACGCGTCGATGTCCATGAAAAACTGGTACGGCCTGCTCGGAGGCCGCCGCAACCAGTTCCACCAGCATATCCACAGCATCATCTCGGATTTCGCCCTGATGATCCGCCCCACCCTCATCGTTCTGGACGGGATGCAGGTCCTGATGAGCAACGGCCCAACCGGCGGCCGCCTCTCCGACGTCAAGCAGGTCGGTTCGGTCGTGGCCGGCACGGACATGGTCGCGATCGACAGCTATGGATGCACCCACCTACTGGGCCGCGACGTGGCAAACCTTGATTACCTGTTCAAGGCGCATGAACGGGGTCTGGGCAATATGAACTGGCAGGAAACCGCATGGAAGGAGGTCCGGGCATGAGTTGCGATGGCCAGAACTGCGGCTGTGGCGGGAAGCCGGAGGAAAGCGCGCCGGAGACTCCGGTGACGCAGTATATCCGCGAGGCATCCAGGACGCCTTCACCTGCTCCGATGCCACGGTCGGGATTGATCGGGCGCTTCGCAGGCTGGTTCATCCATTCGGTCATGGGCGACCTGCGGATCACCCGGGTTCGCGTCATCGCCCAGGCGTTTTTTTTCCTGCTTTTCCTGGCCTTCGTCATCCTCACCGACCTGCGTTACCTCAAGGGCTACCCGGTCTCGCTTTTCCTGGAGATCGACCCTCTGGTCGGCTTTGCCACCTCCCTGACCACCTGGACCCTCTACAAGTCGCTTATTCTCGGGCTTGTTCTCCTGCTGCCCACCCTTTTTCTGGGTCGTTTCTTCTGCAACTGGATCTGCCCCTACGGGACTCTCCATCAGTTCACCCGTTTTCTCTTCGGCAGCCGGGATGAGCAGCGGAGCATCGACTCGAACCGCTTCCGCAACCTGCAGCAGCTGAAATACCTCATCCTGCTGGCCATGGTCGTGGCGGCCCTGTTCGGCAGCCTTCAGATCGGACTGCTTGACCCCATCTGCCTCTTTCATCGGTCCATGACCACGGCCATCCTGCCGGGCATCAATCTGCTGCTTCCCGACACCTTTTACGTGAAGCAGTTTTACCACGCGGGTGCGTGGCTGATCGGGCTGATCCTCCTTTTCTTTGTCGGGATGAACGTGATCATCCCGCGGTTCTTCTGCCGTGCCGTCTGCCCACTGGGTGCTTTCCTGGGTTACCTTTCGCGCTTCTCCATGTGGCGGATCGAGCGTGATCCGAACCGCTGCATCGATTGCGACGCCTGCCTGAAGAACTGCCAGGGCGCCAGCGATCCGCATACCCAACTGCGGAAGAGCGAGTGCTTTGTCTGCTTCAACTGCATCGATGACTGCCCGGTCGATGCGATTTCCTTCAGCTTCATGCCGAACCGGGATCATGAAGTCACCGGAGTTCCCCTGCCCGGCCGCCGCGCGGCACTCGCCTCCGTGCTGGGTGTCGCCGGCTACGCGGTCGCCCGGGCCTCCGGTGCCAGCGACTCCAACTTCAATAAGATGGTCATCCGGCCGCCGGGTTCGGTCGAGGAGGACGGCTTCCTGGAACGCTGCATCAAGTGCGACCAATGCATCCGGGCCTGTCCGACCAATGTGCTGCAGCCGACCCTGCTCGAGGCGGGCCTCGAAGGCATCTGGACGCCGATCCTCAACATGAAGATCGGCTATTGCGAACTCAACTGCACCCTCTGCGGCCAGGTCTGCCCGACCGGGGCCATCCAGCGGATATCGATCGAGGAAAAGACCGGCCGGGGAGATTTCGAGGAGCAGGGTCCGGTCAAGCTGGGCACCGCCTTTTACGATCATGGCCGCTGCCTGCCATGGTCGATGGAAACCCCCTGTGTGGTCTGCGAGGAGGTCTGCCCGACTTCGCCCAAGGCGATCTATTCGCGCGAGGTGACCATTCGCAGGCGCGACGGCGGCAACATCACCCTGCGCCGACCCTATGTGGACCCTGCGCTCTGCATCGGCTGCGGAATCTGCGAACACGAATGCCCGGTCAAGGACTATGCCGCGATCCGCGTGACCGCCATCGGCGAGACACGTTCGCCGGAGCGGCGTTTGCTCATGGACGGGGGCGATCCGTCCAACCTGCTCAATCTCGGCACCCGTGATCGATGAAGAAGGAACTGAAAGTTCAACCGGCGACCCGCGACAAGACCTGCCAGGTCTGCGGCACCGTCTATGTCTATCCCGAGAAAGGCAGCCGGGCCACCCGCTTCCACTGCGAAACCTGCGCCCCGCTGCCCGCGCCTCTACTCAAAGTCCTGACCCGTCTCGGCAAGCGCATCCAGACGCTCGAAAGAAAACCCAAAACCTGAAACCCGACAACCCATGACAAGCCCACGCCACACTTCCCGTCGTGATTTCCTGAAGTCCGCCGTCGTCCTGCCCGCCGCGGTGGCCGCCCTGCCCGCAACCGTGTCCGGAGCCGGAGGCAAGGCACCGGACAGCCCGGCCGCCCTGCCGATGCGCCGGCTCGGCGCCAAGGGCCCCGAGGTCACCATGCTCAACATCGGCGGCATGATGAGCGCCCACAACCCCCAGTATCTCGACCTGGCCTGGAACATGGGTATCCGTTATTTCGATACCGCAGACTGCTACATCAAGGGAAAATCCGAACAGAACGTGGGCGCCTGGGTCCGGCGCTATCCCGAGCGGCGCAAGGATGTCTTTATCGTGACCAAGGATCACCCGCATAAGGGACCGGAAGAGCTGCTCACCATGATCGATCGCCGTCTCGAGAACCTCGGCATCGACTACGTGGACCTTTTCTTCATCCACGGCATCAGCCCCCGGGAATACGGAGAGGAGTCGCTCCAATGGCCGAAGAGCGACCGGCTGAGGAAAGTCTTTGATCAGCTCAAGGCTTCGGGAAAGGTCAAGTACTGCGGTTTCTCCTGCCACGACAAACTCCTGGTCGATTATCTGAACGCCGCGGCGGAAGGCGGGTTCATCGACGCCATCATGCTCAAGTATGATCCCCTCCTGACCAAGGGAGAGCCCCTCGACCGGGCCCTCGACGCCTGCCATGAAGCCGGGATCGGCCTGGTGGCGATGAAGGAGATGCAGGCCTTCAAGAAGGCGCCGGTCAGCCATCCGGGTCTGGAGGAGACCGGGCTGACCACCCACCAGATTGTGCTCCAGACGGTATGGAGTGATCCGCGGATCGCCTCGATCTGCTCGTCGATTGAGAACGTCCAGCAGATGGAGCAGAACACGATGGCGGCGCGGGTCTTCAAGGATCCGGTCTCACCCGGGTCGATCAAGGCCCTCGGGCAGATCGCCTCGCTCACCACTGCCCCCATGTGTCCCGGTTGTCCCAGCTGCGAAGCCTGGGCCCGGAAGACTCATTATGCGTTCCAGGACATCTCGCGTTATGTGAACTACTACGAGTCGGACGGGAATCTCGAAGCGCGGGGTTTCTACCGCAACCTGGGAGAGAACGAGCGTACACTCGATGGCGTCGATCTTGCCCGGATCCGCGACGATTGCCGCTATGGGGTGGACTACCCCGAGATCGCCCGACGTTCTCAGTTCTACTTCGTGTGACCTGAAGCGCCATCTGCGCTACGCTTCGGCACTTCGAGGACAGACTCTCAGTCGTTCGGGCTCAGACGCCAGAATTGCCGGCTGGTCCGGGAGGCGAACTCACGGATCAGGTGGACCTGGCCATCGCCGGCGATGATGAATGCCAAGTCATCCCAAACGACCAGATTCTGGCTCTTTTCGAGCAGGTAGCCACTGCCGCAGTCCGGGCGAAAGACGAAGTCCACTCCATCCCGGCTCCCGTTGACTTTCATTTCGACGTGACCCGGCTTGAAGGCAGGGGGTTCAAGAACATAGTGAACGGCCGATCGCGCCGGCAGGTCCACGGTGAAACGTCCGCCCAGCGATTCTTCCGATATATTGAACGCCGTCATTTCGGGCCCGGTGGCCTCACTGAAGCCATAGGCCCGCATCCCCGCGAAAAGCAGGGTCTCATCGTCGAAATCGATGACGGCTTTCTCGGCCTGTTGGGTCTTGTTGATCAGAACAAGGTGAACGGTCTGACTGGTGCGATCGATTGAAGCGTAGATGGAGTAGGCCGCGGCGTCCGGACCGACAGCCGGCACGCTGATGTCACCGAAAGTGCCTCCATTCCCGTCGTAGTCGCGGAAGAGTTGGAAAGCCGGGATGATGAAGCCATCGACTTCGCCCCAATAACAGGCCGCAAAAACGCCGTAGCTGCCGAAAATGCCAAGAACGTCGGCCTGGGCCAGACCACCGCTGTAGTTCTGCCTGCCGCCGAAATCGTATTCCGAAATGCTGAGCCCCGTATCGGGATAATGGGTGTTGATCGAACCAAACACCCGAGGAAGCAACTGAATGGGTCCCTGTGTCCGCCATTGAGTAATCCAGCTTTCCTCGGTGTAACCGGGATCCCAGAGTGAGCGCGGAGCCTGCAGTCGCGCCTGAGTCAGCGGCTCAAAATCGCTCTGATGATCGGTCACGCGAGTGTAGACGTCGCCTCCACTCCCGTCGGTTCCGCTCACCACGGAGGCTTCCGGGTAATAGTGGATATCGAGGACGTCGAGAAGCCGGCGGCCGGCGGCGACCGATCGCTGGTTCATTTCACCAAGGTAGGCACTGATGAACCAGTCGTAGGTATCGCTGAATGTGGACCAGTCCGGAGCGGACTGAAAATCTTCGAAAGCCCCCCAACCATAGAGCGCCGGACCGAAGATCAGGGCGTCCGGATCAAGTTCCTTCACCATGGCCGCACAATCCGCGCCGATGTCGACGATCTCCTTCACCGTCGGCGTCTGAGGGTGAATCCGTGGATGCGTGTGCGGCCAGAGGGCGGGTTCGTTGTCCAGACTGTAGGCGAAGACGCCGCCTTCGGATGCCGTACCGTAGGTGTGCACCAGGAAATTCACCTCCTCATCCAGGTAAACGAAATCGTCGGCCAGGTCCGGTTGAAGCATCAAGGGACCGCCTTTGGTGATGCGCACCGATTTCCACCGGTCGCCTGGAGCTGTCTGGGCCTCGCTGACCGTTCCGGCTCCATCCGCCGCCACATAGCCGGCCAGTTGGAGCGTGATGAGACTGGGCCGATTCCCCCCCCGAGCGTGATTGACGCTCAGCATGACGGCCTCACCGGGTCTGGCCTGATCAACCGCGCTCCGGTCATTGACCAGGAGGTTGTCGCTGTGATGGATATAGTCACTTCCGGCATTGGAAAAGTTGTTCTCCCAATTGTAGCCTGTCATCCGATTTCCTCCCATCCGCTCGAGGGTGAAGCCGGTCGACTCCGAGGTGGCGTTGCGTGACCAGTCATTCAGGCCGTAGACCAGCGGACTGATCGGGGTCTGGGGACCTGACAGGTTGACGTAGAACAAGACCTCCGCCCGGGCCTGCAGTGCCGCCAGAAAAAGGAAACTCAGAAACAGGATTCTTTTGTGAGTCATCAGTGATGAACAGGGTATCAGATGCGAACGATCACTGTCCAGCAACTCGATCCGTTCCATTCGTGGATCACCCGGACTTTGGCGCGGGTCTGGGCAAGGCGAGTGCGGTGGATAAGGACTTGGGCTTTGATGGACGGCCCGGCGGTCCGTCCCTACCCGATCGACCCGAGAGCAGGGCGTGACCGCTGGGTGCGCCGTCGAAGCACTGACAACTTTCGCGATTACACCGGTTCGGAAAGGTCACCTCGGGCAGTTCGACGAGCTCACTGCAAACAGGCCCTTTGACGGTTCGGCAGGCTCAGGGCAGGCCGCGTGCAGGCTCCCCAGCTGGGGAGCGTTGATTGAAGTGAGGGCGATGGAGGAAGGCCGCACCCGGAAGACGAGAGAGAAGCGCTTGGCGGTTCCTGAATAAGATCGCGGGCAGGTCTCCCTGCCCTCTCAATTGCGATGACTTCATTGATGGCTGATTTGGAAAGCGATCCTATCCGGATGGTTCACGATTTGAACGAGCTCGTTGCGACACCGTTTCGGGACCGGGTGAATGCGCTTTGCTGGCCGCGGGCGCTGCCCGGTGATTTCGGAGAAATCGTGGCGAAGCTGGAAGTGGGCGAAGGGATTACCACCATCGATGATGCGCGACTCCTGGCATTGGATCTGAGCCAGGCGGGCCGGGTTGCCCGGGATGTCCTGCTGCGCGATCTGAAACGGTTGCGCGAACACGACCTCGCGCCGCAGATCGACTGCATCAACGGCTACCCACACGAAACAGAAGCCGATCCCTTCCCAACCCATGTCCAGTCCTTTCACGTCGATAGCGCGACCGCGGCGGCCGACACCTTTCTCTGCACCTATTTCGGACCGCCGACCGAAGGCTTGCGCAATGAGGAGGCGATCCGGCGCGTGGATATCCCGGCAGCACGGGCCCGGTTGCTCGACCTGTATGGCGGGAAGGACGACGAAGATTTCCTCGTTTACCTGAACGAGAATTTCCATGATCTGCACTACGTTCCGCTTCCCGGAGCCCGGCCCTATTCGTTCGGGATCGGCCACCTCTGGCGCATCGCCTGTGCCTGGCCCGGCAGTCCGGTCCCTCCCTGCATTCATCGTGCCCCCGCGACCATTGCCGGAGGGCCGCCGCGGTTGTTGCTGATCAGTTGAGAACGGCATCGGGACAGGCTTTTGCGGCTGATCCAAGAAACTGGTCGACAGCCTTGCCTTGAGCCACCGCCGTCCCAGAATCCAGCCGATTTCTGTCATGAGCACCCATACCCCCAATATCTACCCCACCCTGCCGAACCGTCCGGATGCCGACATGGTCGCCCGCTACCGTGAGGACGGTTACCTGGCATTCCTGAGTGTCCTGTCCCCTGAGGAGATCCAGGCGGCATCAAATGGCATCAACGAGTTGGTTCGCAAGTATGCTTTCAACGAGGAACTGACCGAACATGTCGGCGGGGCTCACGGTAACAAAATGAAGAACGGACGGGGTACGCTCTTCAAGTCCCGCACCTCGGATTTTCATTTTCAGGTGGAGGGTGACTACGAGCCGAAACCGGACCGGCTTGACGAACTGGCCGACAATATCCGCAAGTTCCAGTCCTACACCAACGAACTGCCCATTTACGATTATATTGCCAATCAACACCCCAGACTCCGGGCCCTGCTGGGGGCGGTGCTCGGTGAGGATTATGCGCCGTATTCCAGCATGGCCCTGTGCAAACCCGCTGGGATCGGGGCCGAAAAGCCCTGGCATCAGGACCTTGCCTACTTCGCGGTCAATCGCTTTGACGGCGTGGCGGGCGTCTGGATCGCCCTGGATCGGGCGACGGTCGAAAACGGTTGCATGCACGTCATCCCGGGAGGACATCGCACCGGGCCGCGGGAACATTACTGGTCCAAGGTCGACTGTGAGATCACGACGGAGAAGGTGGATCCCGGCGAAGCGGTTCCGATCGAGTTGCCGCCGGGTGGCCTGATGATTTTCGACGGCCTCCTGCCGCATGAGACGCCTGCCAATCGCTCGACCCTGCGCCGCCGTGCCCTGCAATTCCACTACCGCAGTGCCGCCACCCAGGTGGTGCCGCGGGAGGAATACATGAAGAAATTCACGGGGCCCGATGGCATCTTCATCGGATGCGATTATTCGAAACTCGAGACGGTGAAGTAGGTCGGTGACCCACGGACCTGACATCATACTTCCTCTCGAACCGTCCCCTTCCGAGAAAGGGATCCCTATGATGCCAACATTGAACGATGATCCCTTTGTCGGACCCTCGTAGAGCATCTTGACCGTGATAAATTGCCTCTTGCCGAGTCCGGTCAATCCGGAGCGCTCCGCTGCGGCATTCGAGTATGACCCGAATGGCACTAAGATAAGGAGTATTCAGGAGGTTTGATGAATTGTAGCAGTGGCAGTCTCTTGCCGCGAATCCACGTCGAAGCGCCCCAAGAGACTGGGGCGGCTACACCCAACACAGGGACGAGCAGGAAACGACCGTTCGCAGCCCGGGAATCGACCTATCTTAGCGCCATTCGAGTATGACCCCTGCTATCTTCTGATCCGGCGCCACTTCAGCAAAGACGGGTTTGTGCGCTTTTTGAAAACAAAACGTAGTGCACTAGAATGGCGCTTAGTTAAGGGTGTTGATCGATGAGTCCACCATTGGCTGTCAGAACGGCGCGCCCAGCGGTCACGCCCTACCTGATGAGACCGATCTGGCGGTAGGGCGTGACCGCTGGGCGCGCCGTCGACCTGTCCCGGCCCATCCCGATGGTGTCGGGAAGCACAACCGAGACCCGAGATGTTTCCCTCAACGTCCGCTAACTAAGTGCCATTCTAGTGCACTACGTTTTGTTGGGTTTGTCATCGTCTCGCGATCAGAGGCCCGACTCCGCGGGAGGGGCACGAGCCCCGAAACCTCGCGAAGTCCCGCCCCCATTGGAATTCCCCAATTGGAATTCCCCGATGGCGCTCGCCAGCGCCTAGCTCGAACGTCAACCTTCGCCAGTGAACAGTGTCGATCCTCAACTCGTCCGAGAACGCACTTCCTATCCACGTCCCGTCATTAATTCGCCCCCTCCGCTGGTTTCGGCCTACGAGTGGAAGCTGACAGACAAACACGGTAACAAGCTTGGTCGTTGGCTTTACCGGGCCAGTCCTTCGCCCGAGACCGGGGCCAATGATGCTCCATGGACCGATATTTTTGGGCGCGACGTCCATCAATCGGAATTCCTCGCCGGGCGAGACTTCGCTGTCACGGCGATCGCCGACGATGAGGCGTTCAGCATTCACCTTGTCACGCCGCCAGGACCGCCCGTGGAGTTGTTCCGACAGCCCGAAAAACTCAGCGTGCGCGCCCTCAGCGCCGATGGACGCTACATCCTGGTGCAATCGGCACAGCACGGAAACTGGTATCGGCCGGAGCTGCTGGTCTTGGACATGGAAGGCCAGGTACGCGCCCGACTCGGGTCGGTCGATGGCACTGTTGGCTGCCGCGCAGACCAACTCGCCTGGGCACCCTCCCCCGGAGACCTTCGCATCGCAATCCTCCACGAAGCAAGCGGTTTTTCCCAACCCGCGATCTGGTTCCCGTTTGAAGATCGCGTCGAAACCATCATCACCGGACTGGCGGGTGATCTTGGCGGCTTTTCCTCCGATCAATGTGGCATAACCTGGGACCGCACTGGCAACGAGCTCATCCTCTTGCGTAGCTTGGATGGACGCACCGATCTCCATCGTTATCACCTCGCCACCCGAAAACGGGAAACTCTGCAACCGCGCGATGGCACCGTGTTTCGTCACGAACTCGACGCCAACAACCGCGTCATCGGAGTCTGGGCGGCAAACCACGAATACGCCAAACGCTTTTGTGAAACTGAGCGTTTCGGTACGCCCGGATTTCAGCCCTCACGGCCCCTGCATCGCTGGCATTTCCGCCGCATCGCCGGTGTTCCCTGCTTCGTCGTGGGGCAGCAAAACAACGCCCATGGGCCTCAATGGACGCTGTTCGACGGCTACGGTATGCCAGGGTATCATCATGCCGACGGTTATAGCTCAAACATCGCCCTCTGGGTGGATCACGGTTTTCAGGTCGTGCTGGCGAACACCCGAGGCAGCAGCGGTTTCGGCCGGGCATGGCGGGAGTCCACGTTGACCAATTAGGGATTCACCGAGCTCGAGGACATGCAACGCGTCAGAGCGGCGCTAATCGCCGAGGGCACTGTGGACGACAGTCGCACCATTATCAGCGGGGCCTCGTGGGGTGGTCTGATGACGTTGCCGGCAATGGGTACACAGCCCGAACTTTGGGCGATGGGCTTGGCTATGGCCCCAGTCGGCGATTACGAAACATGCCACTGGGAGGCCAGTCCGCTCATCCGCGCCGTGAACCGGACAATGTTCGGCGGCAACGCTCAAACCCACGCTGCATCATATCGAAGAGTCTCGCCATTGACCTACATCAATCACGTTCGTCGACCCATCTTGATTTCGACCGGCCGCGACGATCTGCTCTGCCCCCTTCAGCAGAATCTCAACTACGTTAATGCGTTACGATCCCGCGGCGTCACGTGCGAATTGTCTATCTACGACGGCGGTCACGGGCCCGCGAGCCGGGACGAGATGGAAAAGCACATTACCCGGCAGCTCGAATTCGCTCTCGTGCATTGCCGAAGAGTAGACGAAGCGGAGCAAGAGGGTCGGTCCAAAGGAACTCGGCAATAAAGGGTGGTCCGCTTGTGGCCATCCGAGGGGTTCGAACTGTAGGAGTTCAGTCCGATTGTCCATCAATGGGAGGCCGCTCTTCCCGATCGCCGCCGGTTCAAGATAGCCGAATGGCCCCACTACTCCGGAGGCCCGCGGACCTTCACCTACAGCTACCTGCCGGGAACCGACCTGATTGATTCGGTCAGCAGCGGTTACTATGAACGCTCGACATATTGGCAGACATTCCGCAGGCTGGAGGACGCAGTGGAAACCACCTGGAACGGCTCTTTGCGGGTAAGTTACCTCTGCGGCCACGACCTTGAGAACCGTGCCTGTTCGGACAACCGACTCATGATGTGATGGTTCCGAGAGTCCGGGAAGCGTTTGACTTCCGGCAATCATTCCGCCATTTTGCGTCACATTATGGCATTTGTCAGGCGTTTTCTCCAGCCACCCCGGGCTCATTTTTTCCTGCTGGGACCGCGGGGAACGGGCAAGACTTTGTGGACGCGGGAGCAGCATCCGGAGGCGCTGGTGGTCGACCTGCTGGATCCCGCCACGCACCGGGAACTGGTGGCGCGTCCGGAGCGACTGGCGGAACTGGTGGCGGGGAATGCGGAGCGCAAACAGGTGATCATCGACGACGTCCAGAAAGCACCTGAACTGCTGGAAGTCGTGCATGGTCTGATCGAGAAGAAAAGCGGGCAGCAGTTCATCCTGACCGGATCCAGTGCGCGGAAGCTGAGGCGGGCCGGAGTGAACCTGTTGGGAGGACGGGCGCTACACCTGTCGATGCATCCCTACATGGCCGCCGAACTTGGAAAGCAATTCGACCTTGGAGAAGCGCTCAGGATCGGGATGTTGCCGCTTGTCTGGGCCTCAAAGGAACGGGCAGGGACGCTGGCAGCCTACAACGGCTTGTATCTGCGCGAGGAAGTGCAGCAGGAGGGATTGGTTCGCGACGTCGGTTCCTTCGCCCGATTTCTGGAAGCGATGAGTTTCTCCCACGCGGCAGTGCTGAACCTGAGCAATGTGGCACGGGAGTGCCAGGTGAAGCGCAAAACCTGCGAAGGCTACCTGCAGATTCTGGAAGATCTGCTGCTGGGATTCAGGATAGAGGTTTTTGCCAAGCGGGCCAAACGGCAACTGACCACCCATCCGAAGTTTTACTACTTCGACACCGGGGTCTACCGCTCCAACCGGCCGAGCGGACCGCTGGACGCACCGGAGGCAATCGAAGGCGCGGCCCTGGAGGGGTTGATTGCCCAACATCTCCGCGCCTGGTGCAATTACTCCGAAGGCAGCCACAGATTGTATTACTGGCAAACGCGCTCACAAGTGGAAGTGGACTTTGTTGTCTACGGAGATTCCGGCATTCATGCCATCGAGGTCAAACACTCGGCACGCATCCGCCCAGAAGACCTGCGAGCCTTGAAGGCCTTCGGAGAGGACTATCCCCAGAGCCGAAGAATCCTCCTCTATCGTGGCAAGGAACGGGTCTTGCGGGAGAACATCCTGTGCCTTCCCGCCCAGGAATTCCTCCTCCAACTCAAGCCGGGAAGCCCTCTCCTATCGGCTACACCGATGTCTTCCAGGTGACCCCATACTTGCTCTCCGGGTAAACATTGCCATCGGCCCGGATCGGTGGTAGAGACGTTCACGATTCTTACGTTTCCCATGTCGTCCACGGATGTGCTCGTGATATCCCCTCCTGTCGCGAATTTCGGACAGGCCACTTCCGGAATATCGGTCCTGGTTGCCTATCTCCGGCACAAGGGATGGACCGCCCGGCAATGGGACCTGGCCATCGACGCCTTCCACCACTTTCACTCACCCGCCTATCTGGGCGGGTGCGCAGAGATCATCCTGAGGGAATCCAGGGACCCATCCCTTCGCGACGCCTGCGTCCGTGTAGTCGCCGAAATTGAAGCGGCGAAGAATGCCCTGCGCACGCCGGGCATCGAACTGGACCGCGATCGCATGAAATGGGCGTTTGAAACGATCAACGACGCCGGAATCGTCATGACGGCTGCATCGCGGGGGCGTTATGAACATGATTTCCGCCATTTCGGAGTCAACGGCGCCTTCCGTTCGTTCCCTCACCTCGAGGCATCGCTCGCGGATTCCGAGCAGAACCCGTATCTGGACTACATCGAGACCTGCGTAATCCCGCGACTGCGGCGGGAACGTCCGCGAGCCATCGGAGTCAGTCTGACCTATTTCTCACAGATCATGCCGGGCTTCACCCTTGTCCGGTTGATCCGGAGGCACTTTCCGGAAATGCCCATTGTGGTCGGCGGCGCTTACCTGACCGCAGTCGAGCACGATGTCGGGCGCATTCCCACCTCTCTCCTGCCGGCGGATGCGATCATTCTCCACGATGGTGAGGAAGCCCTCGATCTCTGGCTGGAGGCGGTCCTGAACGAAGAAGGATCCCCTGAAGACATCCCCAATTGCCATCTGGCGGACGGGACCTTCATCCGTGGCCGGGGGCAAAAGCACACCCACACTGATCTTGATTCGGTTCCGGTGCCGATGTGGACGGCGGACGGGCTGGAGCTCGGTCGCTATCTCGTACCCAAATACCCGATACCCATTCCCCTCGCCCGCGGGTGCTATTGGGGACGTTGCTCCTACTGCAACATTTCCTGCCAGACTTCAGCCACCTACCGGACGCGACCAATCCCCAAGGCGCTGGAAGATCTCCACGCGGCGATGGCGGAGACCGGATCGAACTGGTTTGACCTGCCGGTGGACTCCTATCGCCCTCGGGAGCTTCACCAGTTGGCCACGGCCATCATTGATTCGGGACTCGAGGTCGAATGGGGGGCCGAGGTTCTTCTCGACCCCGCCTTCAAGGACGACGTCATCGCCGACCTAGCGCGGTCCGGGTGCCGCACCCTGCGTTTCGGCCTGGAGAGCGCGTCGGTGAATACCCTGAAGGCCATGAACAAGCCGTCCCGTCCCGACACCGCCCGGCGTATCTTGGAGGCCTGCAAACGAAACGGCATCCAGACCGCGGCCATGTTGATCGCCGGGTTCCCGACCGAGAGTCAGGCTGAGCTCAACCTGACCTTTGATTACCTATGCGAGAACCGGGATGTCATCGATTTCCTGACCATCCACCAGTACTGCCTGGTCCCGGGGTCTCCCATGGCAAGAGACCCGTCACGGTTCGGGATCTATGTCCTGAAACCCGAGGCCGTCCTCTGGACCAGCCTTCCCTTCGTGAACACCAATCCCATCGGGATGCGAAACGAGGACCTTCCGCGGGTGATCGCGTCGATGAAGGACGGACTTCGCCCATTCTACCAGGACCTCGGTGAGCTCTGGACTGTCGCCATCGGTGGATGGATGACCTTCCCGGCCTGCTGCGGCAGGCGGGAGGAACTCGTTCACCCGATTGCGGGCGGGTGATGCGCCGACCGGTTCGGGCCGAGGTCGAAGGCGCGCCGGCGTTTCCAGCCATCACCACGGTAATCGAGCAGCCACACCCTGGACACGGTTGTGGAGACGGGCAGGCTTGGGGCTGCCTCCCGGTCAAAGCGATCGGCAATTGACCTGAGGTCCTCCGATCCCATGCCGTAAGCCACCGTGAGATGGGGCAGCGGATCCCATTCCGGTTTATTGTAGGGCGGATAGTCGGGATAGAGTCGGGTGATCGCGTTGATCAACGTGATGATCGGCTCCGGAGGCTCGGGGGCGAGAAAAAGTGTCCGACTTGAAAAACCCTTCCGGCTGAACTGAAGATCAAAGGTGGAAAACCCGCGGAAAAACACCTCCAGCTGCTGCAGTGTCTCATCGCTGATCGCATCGGGGGGCATGAAGGGCCAGAGGATGGTGACATGGGGCGGGAATCCGTGTCCGGCCGACGGGTCGTAGAGGGATCGGAACCGGCCCACGACCGGATCGAGCTCAGGGAAGAGCAGCGCCAATGACGTCTGCGGCGGATGGATCATACGCAACGGAAGACTGCCCCCATCGACTGATTGGTGTCAACGGGCGTGCGAACGCCTTCTCAACTGACCTGACGAAGCTGGAGGGTGTCGATGATCTTCTCGCGCGCCAGGGCGTTGGTGATGACAACAAGCCAATTCCCGGGTTTCACCCACCCCTTGCTTTTCAGGACTGCCTTGGCATTGCGGATGGTCTGTTCCGGGTCGTCGGAAAACTCCATGAAAAAGGGCTCCACCCCCCAGGGCAGCAGCAATTGTCGAAAGATGGATTCGATGTCGGTGAAGGCGAAAATGGGAACCCCGCGCACCCGGAGGGCGCCAAGAACATAAGCCAGGTGGCCGCTGCGGGTGAAGACCAGGATGGCTGATCCGGGGAGTTCCTGGGCCAGCATGCCGGCCGACCGCAGCATCTTGGATTTGGGCTCGTGGAGAGTGATCCTCTGGTTCAGGTTCCCGCTCACGGAAGGCTCGATGCTCTCAATGATGTTTTTCATCACCTGCACGGATTCGAGAGGATAGGCCCCGATGGTGGTCTCGCCGGAGAGCATCACGGCGTCGGCTTTTTCGCGGATGGCATTGGAAACATCGGAGATCTCGGCCCGGGTCGGCATCGGCGAGGAAATCATCGTTTCCAGCAGATGGGTCGCAATGATGACGGGCTTTCCTTCAGCCTCACAGGCGGCGACCAGTTCGGTCTGCACCAGCGGCAGACGGTGGTAATCGATTTCAATCCCCAGATCACCGCGCGCGACCATGATCCCGTCGGCCTCGCGGATGATCTCCACCATATTGCGGACTCCGGCCTGGTCCTCGATCTTGGCGATGATCTTCGCGGATGATCCCAGGCCTTCAAGGTAGCGTCGAAGCGTCCGGATGTCTTCCGCCTGGCGGACAAACGACAGGGCAACGAAATCGATGCCCGCCCTAACTCCGGCTTTGAGGTCGTCTTCGTCTTTGCTGGTCAGACAAGGCAGATTGACATAGACACCGGGCAGATTGAGATGGCGCTTCGATCCGATTGATCCCGGCGTGAGCACTTCGCACCGGATATGACCTGCATCCTTTGCGATGACCCGCATTCGGATCAGTCCGCTGTCAACCAGAACCGTTGTGCCGACCTCCAGATCTCCGGGCAGACCGGGGTAATTGACCGAGACGGCGGATATGTCGCCGGTCGGCTCAACCCCTTCGATGTGGAACTCAAAGTGGTCGCCAATCTTCAGATTGATCGGGGAAGGAACATTTCCGGTCCGGATCTCCGGACCCTTCACATCCATCATCACGCCCACATGGCGGTCGACCTCGACCGAAGCCTCACGGATGAACCACATGGCGTCATCGACCCATTGATGCGAGGCGTGGGCCATATTGAGGCGAAGGATGTCCACTCCCGCGATGATGAGCTTTGCCAGCATTTCCTTGGACTGGGTGGCCGGACCGAGGGTGGCGATGATCTTGGTGTGCCGGTAATAGGAGGAAGTCGGACGCATGGTCACCATAAAGCAGGAAGAGGGCCATCTTCCAAGGACCGAGATGACCGCCGGTTCTTGACCGTCCAGCAAAAGGAGCCGCCAGCCCCCTTGTCCCGGGGATCGTGAGGCCGGGCGGTGCCGGGTTGTGAAAGTTCCATTGTTGCGGAGATGGCCGTTGGACTCCCAGATTCGGTCATTGATGAATTCCTGGATTTCCTGGAGGGTAAACTCGTCGCGGGGTCCATTGAGCCCAATGTCGCTCCCGGGACGGCGTTATCGATGACTGCGCCGGCGAAGGCACAAAACCTCATGAAGTATCCGATCCGTTTCCCTTTCCTTCTGTCGTTCATTCTCCTGCCCCTGACCTTGGGCGGCCGTGCCGAGGACAGCCGTGCGGGCGGCTACAGATCCGTGGCCGACCGCATCGCCAACCGATCCTATCCGTCGATCTTCCAGGCCTGGAACCCCGCCGATAATCTGGCGGACGAAGATCCGCTGGTCACGGCGGCCCGGCATGACCTGATCTTCCACGGGGCCAGTTTCTACGGCCTCGTTTGGGACAATGCGAACGAAGGCCTGGCCACCGGCTTCACCCCGGAAAGCCTGGCCGATGCGCCCGCGCGAAGGGATGCGCTGATGCGGCTCAATCCCAACCTGATCCTCATCATGGAAATCCGCTATCGGGATGCGCGGGAGGATTTTCTTGGAGCGGGTCATGGATGGTGGCGGCGGGATGAGAACGACGAATTGGTCATGGGGTGGGAGGAAGGCGGGTTCATCCAGATGGATTATTCGAATCCGGATTTTCGGGGTCACGTGGCCCGACGGGCGGCCGCGGCGATCGCAAGCGGCGCAGTCGACGGGATCATGCTCGATTGGTGGGACGAAGATGAAGACCGCCTGGCCCTCGTCCGGACCATCCGCGAACAGATCGGCAGCGACGCCCTTATCCTGGTCAACGCCAATGATCGTGAGATCCCGATGACAGCCGCCTACATCAACGGTCTCTTCATGGAATGCTACCGCAGCGGCAGCGCCGCCGAGTGGAGCCGGATCGAGAACACCCTGATCTGGGCGGAGGCACACCTCCGGGCGCCCCGTATCAATTGCCTGGAGACGTGGTTCCATCATTCGCGCAGCGACTTGGATCTGATGCGTGCCACCACCACCCTGGTTCTGACCCGATCGGAAGGCTATGCGCTTTTTTCCGACCCCAATCCCCTTCCGAAACCCGACCATCTTCACGACTGGTACGATTTCTGGGATGCCGATGCCGGCGTGCCGGTTGCGGCCGGTGAAACCTGGCCCGACGGCTCCGTGCGGCGGTCTTTCTCCAATGGCATGGTCGTCTACAATCGGATGGGCAACCCGCCGGTCGCGGTCCGTTTTGAGCGGCCCATGTTCAGTGTTGCCACCGGGCAGACCTCCGTCGAACACGAGGTCCCGTCTTCTGATGGGGATATTTTCCTGAAATCGACCGACAATTGATCCGCGGGAAGGTCGTTCCAAGTCCTTGACGCCGGTCTCGATCGGGGCGACTGTTACCCATATTCATGGCTTCGGACATTCCGCTTTCAGACAAACCGAGCCATCGTGAATCCATCGCCAGATGGAAGGGGATTGTTGCCGAGTTTCAGCGGCCGGATTTCCTGCGGGCCAGCTGGCAGATCGTCAACACGATCGGCGCCTACGTCGCGCTCTGGATTCTGATGTATCTGAGCCTGTCGGTATCGTGGTGGCTCACCCTCCCGCTGGCCATTCTGGCCGGGGGATTCCTCATCCGGATCTTCATCATCTTTCACGACTGCGGCCACGGATCCTTCTTCAAATCCCCAAGGGCCAACGCCTTCTGGGGATTCGTCACAGGGGTTCTGACCTTCACACCCTATTACCATTGGAGGTGGGAGCACTCGCTGCACCACGCGACGGCGGGCGACCTCGACCGCAGGGGAGTGGGCGATGTCTGGACCATGACGGTCGAAGAGTACCTTAATGCTTCCCGTTGGAAGAAGCTTTCCTACCGCCTGGCGCGCAATCCGTTCATCCTTTTCGTGGTCGCGCCCCTGTTCATCTTTCTCATTTACCAACGCCGCCCCTCGCCCACCGCCAGCGCGCGCGAGAAAAAGTCCGTCTGGGCGATGAACTTCGCCCTCGCCATCGTCGCGGCCGGGTTGATCTACATCTATGGTTTCCTCCCCTGGATTATCATCCAGTTCACGACAATGGCGGTGGCCGGATCCTGCGGCGTCTGGTTGTTCTATGTGCAGCACCAGTTCGAGGACGTCTACTGGGAGCGGGGTGACGATTGGGATTACACGACTGCGGCGATGGCGGGAAGTTCCTTCTACAAACTTCCGCGGATCCTTCAGTGGTTCTCGGGCAATATAGGATTCCACCACATCCACCACCTGAGTCCCCGGATACCGAACTACAATCTGGAACGCTGCCATCGGGCCGATCCGATGTTCTCCGACGTCAAGCCCCTGACCTTGTTCTCCAGTCTGAAGTCGCTGACTTTCCGCCTCTGGGACGAAAAGGCGGGCAGGCTCATCAGCTTCCGGCATCTGCGGAAACATCACGGCCATGACCAGGGCACCGGGAAGTAGGCTGGCGGACGCGAATGGCGTCAGGCCGATTCGTCGGCTCAGAGTTGGGTTCTTCAGGTCGTTCGGTTGTCTGGTGTAGTCGCCCCAGCTGTGGTGAGCCTGCCGAACCCAGTCTCTTGGTGCGTGGCGACGTGGATTCGCGGCAAGAGACTGCCGCGGCTACATCTCATGATCCGTCCTGAACACCCGTTATCCTGGAGGCCGTTGCTGTTTGATCGGCCTCGAGGGTGTTTGCAGCTCGATCTTGCGGCGAACTCCAACAAAATGGCCGAACCATGAAGATCCGGAAGATCGAAGTGAACACCCTGACCGGGACGGCGGCTGAGCCGAATCTGGGCGACGGCCAGTGGCAGTGCCAGCCGCTGCACCAGTATCCGGATTTCCTCCCGCGTCACTCCCCGAAGGCCTCCCCGGCCGGACGCAAGCTGGAGGGGATCTTCGTGGAGATCGTCGGTGAGGACGGCAACACCGGCCGCTATGGCCCGCTCTATCGGGTTCAGGGACAACTGATCCGGGATCAGCTTGGACCATTTCTGGTGGGGCGCGATGCCCTGGCGATTGAAACCCTGCACGACCAGATGCTTCGCCTCGACCGGCATGGGCGTAACGGCTATTTAATGACAGCGATCAGCGCCCTGGACTGCGCCCTCTGGGACCTCAAGGGCAAGGTTCTCGGCCAGCCTGTCTACCGGCTTCTCGGCGGTCCCTCCCGGACCCGCCTGCCGGTCTACGCAAGCATGCTTGGATTCTCCGTCGAACCGGAAGCGGCCGCCTCCACCGCGAACCGGATAAAGGCCGAGGGCTTCGCCGCCCAGAAGTGGTTCTTCGCCCACGGGCCCGGCGAGGGTGAAGCGGGCCTGCGCCGGAACCTCGACCTCGCCCGGGCGCTGCGCGCAACCGTCGGCGCCGACTATCCTCTCATGTTCGATGCCTTCATGGGTTGGGATCTGCCCTACGCGGACCGCATGTTGAGCGGACTTGAGGAGGTGCATCCGGCCTGGGTGGAAGAACCGGTTCCTCCGGAGCACCTCGAGAGTTTTCGACGCCTGAAACAAGCCCATCCCGGGATACCCCTGGCGACCGGCGAGCACGTCTACGGGAGGTGGCAGACCTCGGAGTTGCTGGCGACCCGATCGATCGACGTCCTGCAGAACGATCCCGACTGGACGGGGGGCATCACCGAGCAGGTCCACATCTGTTCACTCGCATCCGCGGCCTCGGTGCCGGTGGTGGCCCACGGTCATTCGGTGCTTCCCGCCCTGCACATCGCCGCGGCCAGACCTCCGGCGACCGTTCCCTACGTGGAATTCCTGCTCTCCTTCCAGAAGGAAAAGCAACATTTCCAGGCCCGGCGCCTCTGGCCGGAGAACGGAACCCTCCCCCTCCCCGATGCGCCCGGGCTCGGCATGGAATTGGACGAAGACCGCATCGAGAGCCGACAGGAATTCACCGGTTAAGGTCGAGGTCGGTTGGCGTCCCGGCGTGGCCAATCAACGGAAGACGCAGGCGGAATGGAGCCGCTTCTTTGGCTAAGAGCCTGCCTAACTCAGTCTCTTGGGGCGTATCGACGTGGATTCGCGGCAAGAGACTGCCGCCGCTACATCTCATTATGCATCCTGAACTGCCTTTTTCTCGGTGACTGACAGGCTACAGGTCGGGATGGATCGGCACACGGAGCGTGGTGCAATTGAGCGCCCTGATCTCGATCGCGGCATCTGCGGGCAAGACTCCCTCAACCTTGAGGGATACCCCGACCGTTTCGCCGGGATGGAGGGCGGAGAACGCGCCTTCGTCGAAGACAAAGCGGGCCTCCCCTTCATTGACGAGGTCGAGAACCACGAACGCGATGCTGGTGCGACCGGGGTTGTGTAATCGGACTTCGTGGATGCCGGCTTTCGCCCCCGGTTCGATCGACACCTGAAGCCGTCCCTGGGGCCCCTCGACGATGGACCGGAAGAATTCCTTCCTCCGGTCGTAGTCCGCCATGTGTGCCTGAAGGGCGGCGGGAGTGGCTTTGCGGAGATGGATCATCCGGGTCAGGCCGAAGCGCTTGTCGGTGTGAGGGGCCAGCCGGCGGCCGGTCAGTCGGACCTCGAGCTCATTCCCCGTTTCGCGGATCAATCCGGCCGGGATGGGATAGTGTCGGCTGGGAAGATGCGGCCAACGGAGAGGGTCTGCCTCGTAGTTCCATTCCTTGTCCAGATCAAACAGGCCCGAACCAACGGTCTCGCCATTGAGGATCACGGTGTCATCTCCGGACAAGCCGGGAAGGTAAACCTCCAGGGATAGACCTTTCAGGTGGTCGGGCAGATCGAAGGTGGATGAATAAGTGGCGTCGAGTTCATCCCGGGCGGCATGCTTCTGGATCTTGTCGTGTTCGGTGGGCTCATCGACGATCTCGGCCAGGGTGTAGTAGTGAGGCGCGCTCACCTCCGTCACTTTGCCCATGTAGTGCAGTTTGAGCTTTTCACCGATGGCCACGCCGGTCTGATGGATGGTATCCGGCGAAACCGCCACGTAGTAGGTATTCCGATGCACCACCCTGCCATCAACTGTCGTCTCGAGGGCGAGGTAGAACGCCTGACCGGCGAGTCCCTCGGGAATGCGCCAATCAACCCGTCCGATAACGACACGCTCATCCGCCGGGATTTCCAACATATGCACGGACTCGTACTGACGCACGCCATCGATCGTGAAGATGCGCACGGTCGCCTCGATCCCAACCGGCTCGTGAGTGTCGTTGACGGCGACGAGTTCGGGATTGAGGCACTCACCGGGATGCCAGACAAACCGCTCGAAATCGGCGAGCGTGATGACCGGTTTGCAGGCGTTTTTGTACCAGTAATAGACGGGTTTCGGGTCGCCGTACCAATCGACGTGTTCCCGATGAAACGAGGGCCAGGACGCATTGATCTGCCAGGTCCAGCAACCGGAGCTCTCGTATTTGCTGGCACGGGCGTACTCCATGTTGAGACGGCTGTCGATACAGTGGAAAACAGAAGCATGGACAAGCGCCTGCTCCCAGGTCGAGGCGTCGCCAAAGGGTCTGGAGACCTCCTCCCACTCAGGCCGCTGGGCATGGTGATTCTGGTAAACGGTCCAATCAATCGGCCAGATGGCATCCTCCGGGACGAACTTCCGGATGTTGCCGGGACGGGCCGGTGAACGTCCCACCGCGCATTCACTGCGCAGGAGGACAAGGCGACGACGGCCCGGCAGGAGATCCCGGTATTTGTTCGTGGTGTAGTGGGGCGTGGACACCAGCCCCCCGTGCCGGTCGCCCCTGTAGGGTGAACCGCGTCGAAACTCACGGGTCCCGTCAACCCGGGCCACCAGCTCCGCGATCAGGTCGATGATCGGCCGGTTCTCGTGGTTGTCGGGATTGAATTCGTTGCCTCCGCCCCAGAGGGCGATGGAGGTCCGTTCGCGCAGCCGCTTCAATTCGGACTCCGCATTTTCAAGAAAGACGCGATAGTCCATGGCGGGAGCGGATCCGCAGGCGAACCAGAACTCCTGCAGGCAAAGCAACCCGAGTTCATCGCAACGGTCGTAGAAGGAATCGGACTCAGTCAACCCGCCGCCCCAGACCCGGATGAAGACGTAATGGGCATCGCGGGCCAGTTCGAGCAGGCGATTCACATGGGCATCGCGGTTTCGGTAGAGGTTGTCGACCGGGCACCAGTTTGTGCCCTTGGAGAAGATGCGCAGTCCGTTGACCAACATGGTCCAGGGATAGGGTTTCCCGACGATCGACCACATGCGGTTGGTCTGGCCGCTGGTTGCCTGGACCTCGAGATCGTTGGTGTTCGGGATGAACTCGACCCGGCGAAACCCGGCCCGGCGCTCGCGTTGGTCAAGAACTTCGCCCTTCCGGTTGACCAGTCGCGCTTCGATCCGGTGCAGGGGTTGCTTCCCGAACCCATTGGGAAACCACAGATCGGGACTGGAGAGGTTCAGGGAGAGATCGACCGGCAATGATTCACCTCCGGCCACAGAATCGAGGGCCTGACGGGCCTCGACCTTCGAACCGTCCGGCCGGTGCGCCGTCAACTCGACGGCCAGTCCGGAAGCGGAGGCGCCCAATCCCTCCACCATCCCGGTAAAGCAGACCGAACCGCTCTGGAGATCGGTCGACAGATCGGTCCGGATACGCGTCTCGCCGAAACGGGCCGAATCCATCCACTCGAGGACGACAGGGCGCCAGATTCCCACCGCAATAAGGTGGGGCGACCAGTTCCACCCGTAGGCGAATTGCGGGGTCGGACGTTGCGTCCGTATATGGGCGGAACTGTTCTGGAAGCCGCGCGAACTCGGTTGGGTGCCATCCTCCCAGGCCCGCTCCTGGGCGCGAACCCGCACCGCCAGGCGGTTGCCCCCGGCCAGCAGAAGAGCCGGATCCAGATCGATTGAATGCGTGAGGAAGCTGCCCTCCCAGACGCCGATCTGAACATCGTTCAACCAGGCCTCCGCGCGGTAGTTGATCCCCTGGAAGGTGAGCCGATAACGGCCATCGAGCCGGTCGAGATCGAAGTCCTTCAGATACCACCACTCCTTCTGCTCCATCCAGAGAATGTCGCGACTGTTCATTCCGACATATGGATCGGCGATGCGGCCGGCCTCGAGAAAGGCGGCGGGCGCGGTGGCCGGCACCGTGGTGACCACGGCATCCTCCGGTTTGTAGCCGCGCTGATAGGCGCGGCCCTTGTGGCCGAGGAGGCCTTGATCGAGGTCCAGATGGAAGAGGCGCCAGCCGGCGGATATGTCGATTGTCTGATGCATCGGGAATCGGTTGAAGTCGGAAGTCAGAGGGGGCACGCTACCAGGTCGGCCTCTCGCCGTGAGTCCCGTTGGATCCAGCCCACGGGAACGGCGCGGCTGCGGTTATTTTCCGGGTGGGTGATCATTCGTCTGGGTCAAGAAAGGGACAATCCCTGTGGATCGGCTGTTTCGGGGAGCGACCAGTCGCCGTCCAGCGGGGCGTGCACCCGGAACTCGAGACTGTCGTGTCGCACGGAGTACTCGCCATTTGAATACGAAAACCGGGGAGGGGCGGACACCCGTCCGCCGACCGGCAGGAGCAGGGTGTGGATGACAATCCTTTCCTCGCCCCGGACGGTGCAGCGCAGTTCGGGAGCCGGCCGCAGCTGATCGTAATAGGGGCAATGCCAACCCGCGAAGAACGGCGACCTTTGTCCCTCGTAGACCTGTGCGGAAGTTTCTCCCTCAGTCAGCGACTGCACGATCAGGTTGCTGTCCGGGAAGTCCGTCGCCCAGGCGGCGGCGGATTCATCGAGGGCGCGCACCGGCCCCTCGAAGAAATGCCAGAGCTGGTCAACCCGGGTGACCCCCGGTCCCTCGATCGTGTCCCGGACAATCCAACCGTGCGGTTTGGCAAAGAAGACCTGCCGGCGGTGGGTCACCCCGGGAAGACGGTTCTCCATCCGGGTGGAAAGACCTCGTTCGCGGAAGAGCGTCTCGTCACGGCCGGGCACCTCTTCCCCGAATCCCGCCTTGAAGATGCCGTCTGCATAGTCAAAGCGATCCGTCGTGACCATGCGGCCATCGGCATCCCCGAAGACCTGGCCGTATCCATTGACGAGGACGCAGTTGTAGGAAGCGGTCGCCTTGAAATACCTGGCCAGGGGCATCCAGTCGGCATGAGGATCGGAGGTGGTGTAGCGCCACTTGCCTCCGTTGATCAGGAAGTGACGACCGAGAGCCGACACTTCGATCGAAAGCTGATCCTGGTTCATGTGGTTGTCGCCCCACGGCCCCATGTCGAAATAGAGGTAGCGCGCCCGGGGACTCCAATCGCTGCGCATGATGCCGACCCGTGAATCCGGGTAGAACCAGGAGGTTGTCGACGGCGAATCATCCGCCCCGCTCCCGCGGAGGAAGAAGCCCACCTCCGGAAGATCAAAGAGCCGGTGGATCCGCTCCAGTTGGGGCCGGCGGTTGATCGAGCTGCTCGAATCATTGCTGACCGGTGTCGAACCGTCGGGCTTGTCCTGATAGAGTTCGGCGTAGCTGTTGCGGATGAGCCGCTCGCGAAAACGGTCAGGGAAGAGCCCGGCAAAGCCGTTCGTGCAGGCCACTTCATAAAAGCTGAAGAAACTGCGCATGGCCACCCAGTGGTAGCTTCCGGACATCTCGCGGGAGTATCCGTCTTCGGCGAAGAGTTCCGGCCACATCCCGTCGAGGAAATCGACCGCGTAATGCAGCCACGAATCCCGCTCCCGGAACTCCTGGTAGAACACGGCGATGATGCCGAGAGCGGCGACCTCAAGGGTGGCGTGGTTGCCGGTCTTCCAGTGTTCCTTTCGGAGAAATACGGCGTGTTCGTGGATCGAGATGAGAATCCGCGCCCATGCCTCCGGCGTCATGGCCGGGCTGTTGATGATCGCGGCGAGGGCTTCCGGCCAGGTCTCGGCGGCACGTCCGGCTGCTTCAAACGGGCGCCAGGTCGACTTCTTGTAATCAAGGTAGGGTTTTCCCGCCGGGTCGAACGGCGGAACGTTCTCAATGTAGTGGAGCATGTGCTCCACGATCGTCTCGGCGTAGATCTCGCTCCCGGTTTTCCGATAGGCTCCGGCCAGAAGCATGAAGTAGCCATGACGGACCAGTCCGCCGTTCCACTCGAGGTCTCCGGTCGCGGTGGCATACCAATCGAGCCCCGCAGACATATCGAGCGTCCCCTCCCCCAGGTGAAAGATCTTCCGGACAAAAAGATCGGCCTCCCCCTCGGCATCATGGTGATAAACGGGTCCAACCTCCTCCTGATGGTAGTCGCCCACCCGCTTCGGGAGAACCTCACGGTAGTGGGCGAGGCAGGCATCGAGGGAGGCAAAAGGCGATTCGAGAAGTGCGTTGAGGCGCTGCTCAAGGGATCGGGTGGGCATGGGACGGATGAGGAAGGATGGGTAAGGGAGGCCTTCCGCGGCGCTCAAGACGGATCATCGGGAAGGATTTCCCAATCTGCAATTTATATTTATAAATCAACCCCGGGAAAATCCCGTCAACCCCGTATTGTTCGACGCTCTGGGTTGCCAACGCATCCGGACGAGGCAGGATGGGGCCCATGAGCACCAGGAGAATCATCGTAACGGGCGGCAGCGGCATGGCGGGCCACTGGATCCTCAAGCACTTTCTCGATTCGGGCTACGAGGTGGTGAACGTCGATTCCCGCCGGCCGGCCGAGGAACTTTGCCGTTCCATTCAGACCGACCTGACCGATTCGGGGCAGGTCATCAACGCCTTCTCGCCCTTCGGAACCGGAAACCGCAGGCCCTATGACGGTGTGGTCCACTTTGCCGCCATCCCCAACGCGCACCGTTGGCCCAATGACGAGGTATTCCGGGTCAACACCCTGTCGACCTACAATGTGCTGGAGGCCTGTGCGATCCACGGGATAGGAAAAGTGGTCCTGGCCTCGAGCGAATCCTCCTACGGGATCTGTTTTGCGTCGGAGTTCTTCCCGCCTGATTATCTCCCGATCGATGAGGCGCATCCGCAGAAGCCCGAGGACAGCTACGGTCTCACAAAAGTGGTGAACGAAGTGACGGCGGCGGCGTTTCACCGCCGCACCGGGATGCAGGTAGTCTCGTTTCGACTCGGCAATATCCTCACTCCCGAGACCCACGACCGCATACGCGCCCGTTTCCCGCATCCGGAGGATCGGCTGCGCATCCTGTGGTCCTATATCGACGCGCGGGACGTCGCCATTGCCTGTCGTCTTGCGATTGAGAAGGACGGGCTGGGATGCCAGCCGATGATCCTTGCTGCAGACGACACCTCTTCAAACCTCCCCTCGGCCGAGCTCATCGCAAGGTTCCTGCCCGGAGTCACCGATCTGCGACAAGCCTTCAAGGGGCGTGAGGCCCTCATCTCAAACCGGCGGGCCCGCGAGGCCCTCGGCTGGACGCAGCAGTTCTTCCTCCAGGACACGCATCGCTGACGCCACCGTTGTCGGAACCGAATCCCAGTCACTTGACAACAGCCCGCAACCTGTCGAATTGGCCCGTGGGGAATCCTCATCCGGCGCTTTTCCGGAGACTCTCCACTGCCGCCCTGCTGCTCATGATCCTGCCCGGTAGTCCAAACGCTTTTGCGGATACACCTCCACCGCCGGCCCTTGGGAAAGTGATCATCGATCGGAACGCCGCGGACTGGGAATCGCAGCAGATCTTCACCTCGACGCCCGGCGCCTACTATGAATGGCACCAGGTCTCAAAGGTCGGCGACACCTATGTCCTCTCGATCGAAGTCGGAGTGGATGCCGGCAAACGCTGGCGCCCGGTGATCGCGGTCAGCACGGACCCCGTCTCCGGTTGGGCACAACTCGATGTCGACACGGTGCTCCAGACCAGGTGGGCGGGGCTTTACAGCGATGAGACGATCTACCATGTCGCGACACCGGCCTTTTACCGGATCGAGGACAGCTGGTATCTCTACGTGCAGGCCTGCCCTCTTCCGGCGAACCGCAATTACATCGACGGACACTGGGATCTCTGGTGTTTTGCCTGCGACCGGAAAATCCCGACACTTCCGGGTTGCCCGAGTCTTTTCATTCCCGGCCCAACCCATCCTGATGAACCATGACGCGATTCCCATGCCTGCCCCAATGAACCTGCTCAGACCATCACTCCAGAGGATCCGCGCAGGCGTGATCCCCTGCCTCTTTCTCCTGTCCGCGGCCGGGGTGTCGGCTGAACCGGCCGCTTCGCATTACGACTTCTACATCTGCGCCAACGTCAACCGGAATTATGTGATCGGGTCCACGATCGAGACCCTGAACGGACTCTTCCGGCTCGGTGACGATGGCCGGTGGGCGCATCTCGGCGTCAACGACACCACGATCACCGGATTGGCGGTCGATCCTCGCAATCGTGATGTCCTTTATACCACGACCCTGAATGGACTCTGGAGCAGCCGGGACGGCGGGACGAGCTGGCGATTTGCCAACAGCTGGGACATGACGGAAGGGCAGGACGTCGCCGTAGATCCCCACAGCCCCGAGACCGTCTTCCTCGCGCTGCCCGACGGCATCGCCGTTTCCACGGACGGAGCGATGACCCTGGCCCGTCGGGAGAACGGCCTGCCGGAAAGGGGCAAGTACACCCAGGCCCTCGCCGTGGACCGGACAACCGCAGGCCGTGTTCTGGCGGGCACCGCAAGCGGCATCTACCTGACCGAGAACCAGGCAATCGACTGGCGGCGGGTGTTGCCCACGGAAACCACGGTCAATGACATTCAGCAGTCACCCCACGATCCGACCCATTGGCTGGCGGTGACCGATACCCAGGGCGCCTGGGAGTCCAGCGACGGCGGTTTGAGTTGGCATCAAGTCGATGGGCTTCCCTCGGGAGAGGCCCTCTACAACGTGACGTTTGACGCGACGGACCCGATGCGGCTCGCGGTGGGAAGTTGGACCTACGGCATCTGGACAAGCGAGGACGGCGGCGGAAAATGGGTCGAACGCAACGCCGGATTGCCTGATCCGCACCGGGTGATGCGGGTCGGCGTCGATCCGAATTCCGGGCGGCTTTTCGCCAGTGTGTTCAAGGAAACGCTCTACTTCTCGGACGACTTTGGTCGGAGCTGGTCGCCGGACGCCCTCGAAGGTTCTGTGGTCAGGAAGTTCATCATCGTTCCCCGAGTGACTCGCTAACCCCATCCCGCAGCCATGCGCCATTTCATCACCACAGCTCTTCTCCTCGGGATCGTTCCGGGGCAAATTCATGCATCGCAGCCCTCCTTTGAACGACCAAAGCCACCCACTGTCGTCCTCACCAGGAAGGACGAGTACCGGGCGGCCTACCTCGAGCGTATCGCCGAGGTCCAGAACTGGGTCGTTGATCGCATAGATCCGAACGACCTGCAGAAAACCATGGGGACGGCGGCCATCGTCGTCAAACTGGTCAAGGGAGAAGACATCGAACTCTGCAACCAGCGGACGATCGAATTGATGAAGGAACCCGGCACGGGTCCTTTCTGGATGTTCCCCATCACCATGGTGGCCTTTGCCGGTCGGGATCAATTGTCGGAAGAGGCCCGAGGATCGATCCGCGAAGCCTGGCGAACCACCCGGCAGCTTCGCGGGGATACCGAGAACCACTGGGTGATGTACTACACCTCGCTTTACCTGATGTCGGAACTCTATCCGGATGAACCGGGCGAAACCTGGTATACCGGACGCAGCTCGAGCGAGAATCTCGAGGAGGCGCGCGGCTGGCTGCTCGACTGGATGAACATCACGACGACAATCGGACAGGGTGAATACAACACCAGTCACTATATCGGCGAATACTCCATCCCGATGCTCATGCTCGCGACCTGGGCGGAGGATCCCGCCATGCGCCAGCGCGCCCACATGATGCAGGACTGGATCTTCGCCGAACTGGCCACCGTCACGCTGGACGGTGTGATGCGCGGCCCGAACGCCCGGACCGATGAAACCTCGGTGGTTGAGCGGTGGAACGCACTGGCCTCCTTCTTCAGCTGGATCCTCTTCGGCAATACGCCGCCGACGGTCAACTACGGTGGCTGGGGCATGTTCTTTGGCGCGATCGGCCAGAATTACGAGTTGCCGGAAGTGATCTACCAGATCGCGGTGAACCGAACCGGTGACGTCCTGCAGCATGACCGGGCGCGGACCCGCCGCATCTGGCGCTACAGCGACCGGCTTTCACCGCCGATCCTCAAGACCCAGTATCTGCGAGAGGACTACGCGGTGGGATCGTATCAGGGAGGCATCAGCGACCCGATCCAGACCCATGTCTGGGATGTGACCTGGAGGGTTCCGGATCCGCGTGGGGCCCACCCCACCCTGTTCTCCCTTCACCCCCACTCATCCGGCCGGGTCATGCAGATGTTTTTCTGCACCTATCCGGATCCCATGCCGGAAGGAGTCACCCTCGAGGGCAAGCCATCCTACAACTCACCGGACAAGGTGCTGGGATGTTCGCCCTACGAACAGGTCTTTCAGGATCTGGATACAGTGATCGCGCTCTACGACATCGCACCGGGAGAACGATTTCCCCAGGTCAACGGCTTCTTTTCCAAGGATCTGGAGGACCTCAGCGAGGACGCGTCCGGATGGATCTTCGCCCGGGGCGGCCGCGCTTACCTGGCCTATCGCCCGTTGGCTCCGTACGAGTGGATGCCCTATCGCCATTATGCCTCGGCCTGGAACAGGTCCACGGAAGACGTCGGGGGAAAGCTCCTCGTGAGTCCGCATCTCAGGAATGGAACCATCGTCCAGGCGGCCAGCGTCGACGAATTCGGGAATTTCGAGGACTTTCAGGCGGCGATTCGCGCCTTGCCCCTGACGTTCGTCCTGGATCCGGTTCCCTCGGTCACGATGACAACCCTGAGGGGAAAGACGGTCGAGGTCACCTATGGGCAAGCGCCACGGGTTGCCGGTGAGATCCTCGATTATTCCAAGTGGAAGTTGTTCGAGGGCCCCCATCTCAACGCGGAGGTCGGCGGTCGAAGGCTGACCATCACCCACGGCCAACTTGAGCGGGTCCTCGACTTCAACACCCTGTCGATCATCGACCGGGTTGTTCCCTGACCGGGCGCTTTACCCGCATCCGCCGGTGCTGAAAGAGGCGGCTCCGATATTCCGTTTCGGCCAGACTCCTGCGCTGGATCCTTTTTGAAACCACAGACGCAGGACCACCCCGAGTTCTACAGCCGGCGTTCGAAACCGGGTGACTGCTCCATCGACCGGATGGAGCAGTCGTCCCTCACGGGATCACTTTTTCTTCGCCCCTGCCAGTTTGGCCTTGGTGGCCTGCTGCGAGGTGATGAGGTCCTGTTTCTTCTTGCTGGAAGCATTGTTCTTCAACTGCTTCTGCGCATTCTTCTTCTGCGTCGACTTGGGGGATTTGTCGCCCATGTTGGGGTTCCTTCGAGTTGAGTTTACTCGGCTTCGAAAGAGTGGTTCTCGCGAAGACGTGCCGGATTATTCGCCCGGATCGCGGTCCGTAGCAAGCACTCTCCCCAGGTATTCGGCGTCTCCTGACAGGACGCACCGGACGGCGCTTAGGACTGGGACGGGCGCCAGGCGGCCAGTTCCAGCTGGAGGGTTCGGCGGCCGTTGTAGTGATTCCAGGCCATCTGGTAGGCGATATCGAGCCTGGGCCCGACCGGCGGCAGATGTTCCGCCATTTTCCAGGCGACCCCGCTGAGGCGCCGCCCCGTTGAATCGTTCAAGGCAAACCGGAAATGCTGTTGCTTGAATACCTCGGGGCGGGAGGAAAAGACAACTTCCCGAGAAGCGAAGATCGGCTCCGGATTGGCCATCCCGAAGGGGTGGAGGCGGTCGAGTTCGTCGAGCAATTCCTCGTTGACCCGCTCAAGTTCCAGCCAGGCGGCCACCTCGAGGATGCGCTCGACCTCCCTGCCCTCGCCGGCCACCTCGACGGCGCGATCAAAACGGGCTTGAAACTCGGGAACGTTCTCGACCGGAAGGGAAACCCCGACCGCCATGGGGTGACCTCCCCAATCGGTCAGCAGATCGCTGCAGGCGCCCAGGACCTCGATCAGGTTGATTCCGCCCACACTTCGCCCGGAGCCTTTGGCCAGATGGCCTTCGCGTCCGAGAACAAGGCAGGGCCGGTGAAAGTGCCGGGTCAGGCGGCTGGCCACGATTCCGACCACCCCGGGATGCCAGTTGTCCCCATAGACAACCATCCCCCTGGGCTCACCGCTGCGGGCCTCCACCTGGGCAAAGGCTTCATCGGTGATCAGGCGTTCGATTTCCTGCCGTTCCCGGTTGAAGCCGTCGAGCTGATAAGCCGTTTCGAGACAGAAATCGGGGTCCCGGTTCAGGATCAACTCGACGGAAAGTGAAGCATCGGCCAGACGTCCGCTCGCATTGATCCGCGGTGCCAGTCGGAAGGAAACATCGACGGGACGCACGTCCACCCCGTTCTTCATCCCGGAGACCTTCATCAGGCTGCGCAGACCCGGCCGTTTCGTCTTCTTGAGCATGCGCAGGCCGTGACGGGCGAGCACCCGGTTCTCGTCGACCAGGGGCACCATGTCGGCCACCGTGCCCATGGCGACGAGGTCGAGGTATTCGCGAAGCTGGATCTGAAAGGCCCGGGGATCATTCTGCTCACGACGGAGCTTGACCAGCCCGTGGACCAGTTTGAAGACAAGACCGACTGTGCAGAGGTCGCGGACAATCGTCTTGTCCTCGTCGAAGACATGCGGATTGACAAGAAGGCAATCATCAGGCGTGGCCTCCTTTGACCGGTGGTGATCAACGATGAGGACGTCGACCCCTTTGCTCCGCAGATAGGCGACGACCTCGACCGAATTGGTGCCGCAATCCAGGGCGACAAAAAGGCCGGGGTGTTCGAGATCCACGGCCCGATCCACCGCTTCCCGGCTGAGGCCGTAGCCTTCCTCCAGGCGCAACGGCACCACAAAATGGGGCACGAGCCCGAAACGGCGAAGGATGCCGACGAGCAGAGCGGTGCTGGTGACTCCGTCGACATCGTAATCCCCGAAAACGGTGATCACCTCGTCACGATCGATCGCCCGGGAGAGCCGTTCGGCGGCGGGTGCCAGATTGGTGATGACAAAGGGGTCGCCCAGATCGGCCAGCCGCGGATTCAGAAAGCGGCGGGCGGCTTCGATGTCCGGCAGGCCCAACCGGCTGACCAATTCGGCCAGAACCGGTCCGACTCCGAGTTCATCCTGTAGGTGCTGCCTGGTCTCGTGACTGCAGGGAGAATAGGACCAAAGCATCAGCCGAACCTACTTGGACGCCTTGCTCGATGCAACCCAATCGTATTTCGGCGTGATATCGTGCGACGCTTCGACGTGCCGCCGGTCACCCTTGTGCCACCAGTAGAAGACCGGGCTGGCGATGAAGACGGACGAGAAGGTGCCGGTGATGATGCCGATGATGAAAGTGAAGGCGATATCGTTAATCACACCGACGCCAAAGATCAGGAGCGAAAAGGCGGCGAGCAGGGTCGTGAAACTGGTCAGCAAGGAGCGCGACAAGACCCGATTGATGGCCAGATTGACGATCTTGCCGAGCGGCGCGTCCGGATCGAGGGTCAACTCTTCGCGGATACGGTCGAAGACGACGATGGTATCATTGATTGAGTAACCGGCGATGAGGAGAATGGCCGCGACCATCGGCGCGTTGAACTGGTGGTCGAAGAGGACAAAGATTCCGATGGTCAGAAGGATATCGTGGATGGTCGCGACGACTGCCCCGATCCCGTAGCCCATCTCAAAGCGGAAAGCCACATAGAGCAGAATGCCGATGAGGGAAACGCCGATCGCGAGGAAGGCGTTGAACTGGATCTCCCGACCGACCGAGGCTCCAATCGTGTTTTCACCGATCAGGTCGAAACCGGCATCCGGAAAGGTTTTCTGCAGGAGCGCGGCCACTTCCTTGCCCTTGTCGATCTCGGTCTGGACCTTGAGGACTTCCAGGTCGGTGCCCATCTGACTCTGATAGAGCGGGTTGACCTCACCCAGCTGGGCTGCGGCGGCCGCATCGCGGATCTGAGCGGCATCGACCCGCTGGTTGAAGGACAGGGCGATCTCGTCGCCTCCGACGAAGTCGATGCCGTAAATGGTGTCGCGTTTCACAAAGACCCCGACGATCCCGATCAGTACAATAATCCACGATGCGGTGAAGGCGGGCTTCCGAAACTTCAGGAAATCGTAATTCGGGTTGTTCAGGATGGACAGCATGGGCAGCTTCTTGATCCATCCGCGTCCGACCAGCAGGTCCAGGAGCATGCGGGTGATGATCAGCGCGCTGAAGACCGTGGCAAACACGCCGACCGCCAGGGTGATGCCGAAGCCCTTGACCGGTCCGGTTCCCAACCAGATCATCACGCCGGAGGTGATCAGGGTGGTCAGGTTGGCGTCAACGATGGTCGAAAAGACTTTGTCAAACCCTCCCGAAACTGCGGCCGGCAGACTCTTGCCCGCCCGCAATTCCTCCCGGATGCGCTCAAAAATGAGAATGTTGGCGTCGACGGCCATGCCGATGGTCAGGACGATACCGGCGATGCCCGGCAAGGTGACGGTGGCCCCGAAACTGGCGAGAACGCCGAGCACGATGGTCACATTGACGGCAAGGGTGATCAGGGCGACGAAGCCACCGATCGTGAAATAGACGATCATGAACCCGACCACGAGTGAACCGCCGATGATGGCGGCGCGGACACCGCTTGAAATGGCGTCCTCGGCCAGCGAAGGACCGACTTCATTCATTTCGACCACCTCGAGAGGCAGATCGAGCGGGTTGTTCAGGACGTTGGCCAGGTCGACCGCTTCGCGCTGAGTGAACGAACCGGTGATTTCGGCGCTGCCACCACGGATCTCCTGCTTGACGGTCGGAGCGGAGAAAAGCTTTCCATCAAGCACGATCGCGAGCTGGCCGATCCGCCCGGTCCTCTGGTTGTTTTCCTCGATCGTGCGGGTGACGTCGGCAAAGCGATCCGCGCCCTTGCTGGTGAACTTGAGCAGGACCCGGTAGCTTCCGTACTGATCGACCGAGGGATAAGCCTCTGAGATGGCTTCGCCGGTCATTTCCGGGATCCGCTTGATAAAAAGCTCCTGCTCAATCATCTGCCCCCTGCGCTCCTGCTCGAGGACCATGACTTCGTAGCCGGGGGGAGCCACCTCACCAGCCATTCCGGTCGGCGTCGCCGTCGGGTGGACCAGGCGGAAGTCCAACCGGGCCGGCTTCTTGAGATTGTCGACCACCTCCGGGTTGTCCTTGGTCGAGAGGCCCGCCAGCTGGACCTCGATCCGGTTGTTTCCGATCGGGCGGATGACCGGCTCGGAGACACCAAAGGCATTGACGCGGTCGCCGATGATCTCGATCGCCTTCGCCAGGTCTTCCTCGCGCTGGCGGGTTTCGGCTTCGACTCCGGGCTGCTCGGTCACCTGCAGGGTGAAGGCCACCCCGCCCTTCAGATCGAGCCCCAACTGGAGGCGACCCTTCGAGCGGCGCAGAAGTTCATCAAGGAGCAGGGCATTGCGCTTGCGGATATTGACGAGGCTGTCTTCCAGGCGGATCTCGGGAAAGAACTGGGAGAGATCGATCTGTTCGCCGTTGGCGATTTCCCGAAGGGCGATGTAGAGACTGGGATAGGTGCCCGAATCGACACTCTCGGTTGCGCGGGCAAGCAGATCGTCGAATCCCGCTGCGGTGGTGTGATCCTCAAGGTAGGTCGCGAACGGCGTGTCGCGAACCGGGACAAGATTGAGGACAGCCCAGCCGACGACGACAAGGGCCACGATGAATTTCCAGAGGATCTTTCCGGACATTGAAGGGAGATGGGTTTGAGCGTGGAGCGGTGCTGCGTAAAGTATCGGGGAAGGCCCCGTATCGGGGCGGAAAGGGTCGGTTCAGCCTTTCTTTTCGATCGTGCTGATGAAGCCCTTTCCGATCTCGACCTTGGTGTTTTCCGCGATCCTGACGACAAAGCGATCTTCCTTCACATTCGTGATGACCCCATGGAGCCCACCGGTCGTGATCACGGCATCCCCGGTGGTCAAGGCCGCGATCATCTTCTGGTGCTCCTTCTGCTTCTTGCGCTGGGGGGCGATGAGGAGGAACCACATGGCCAGAAAAAAGAGGCCAAAGAAGAGGACTTGCCCGATTACGGCATTGGATCCGGGGCCCTGCTGTGCGAAGATCACGGCTAAAGTGTCAAAGAGGCTTACGTTCTGCATTGCGTTGCGGAGGGTTTTGAAAATTAAAAGGGGTCAATCAATCCACGGCATTTCCAAAATGCAAGCCATTACCGTCAGGAGCAATCGACCGAATTGAAGAGTCCAAACGACATCCCCTGGTCCCCGGCGAAATCCGAGGAACTCTATGGATTCCGGCGCTGGGGGAATCCTCACTTCGCGGTCGACGACACCGGGAAGGTGACCGTCGACCCACTGGCGGACGGTCGCCCGATCCGGATTCTCGATGTGATCGAGGAAGCCCGTTCCAAGGGCCTGCAGGCGCCGATGGTCATCCGCTTCCAGGACCTCCTGCACCAGCGGGTGGTCGCCCTGAACAACGCCTTTATCAACGCCATCCGGTCCGAGGGCTACCCCGGGACCTACCGGGGGGTCTTTCCGATCAAGGTCAATCAACTGCGCGAAGTGGTCGAGGAGATCCTCTGGGCCGGCCGCAAGTTCAGTTACGGACTTGAGGCGGGCAGCAAGCCGGAGCTGATCGCCGCCCTCGCCATGCACGAGTCGAATGACCGGCTTCTGATCTGCAATGGCTATAAGGACGACGACTACATCCGGCTGGCCCTGCTGGGCCGAAAACTCGGCCGCAAGATCATCCTGGTCGTCGAACAGGCTTCGGAAATACCTCGAATCATCGCTCTGTCGAAGGAGACCGGGGTCAAGCCGTGGATCGGGATCCGGGCCAAGCTCAACACGCGCGGAGAAGGCAAATGGGCGCTCTCCACCGGCGACAATGCCAAGTTCGGCCTGAGTACCACCGAGATCCTCGCGGCGGCCAACCAGCTCCGAAAGGCCAAGCTGATCCGCAGCCTCCGCCTGCTCCATTTCCATATCGGCTCCCAGGTCCCCAATATCATCACCATCAAGAATGCGGTCACGGAGGCCGCCCGCTACTATGTCCAGCTGGTCCGGATGGGGTTCCCGATGGGCTATCTGGATGTCGGAGGCGGTCTCGGCATTGATTATGACGGGAGCCGGACCAACTTCGAGAGCTCGATGAACTACTCGATGGAGGAGTATGCCCGCGATGTCGTCTTCAACGTCCGCGATGTCTGCGAATCCTCCGACGTGACCCCGCCGACGATCGTCTCGGAAAGCGGCCGAGCGGTCACCGCCCCCCACTCCCTGCTCGTGCTTGAGGTCTTTGAGCGCATCTCAAAGATGCAGGCCCTCCCGGAACTGCCCGATCCCGACAATCCGCCTAAGGTGGTCGTGGACCTGCAGCGCATCCTCGATGAACCGGCCCATTACAGCCGCCTCGAGCGGTTTCACGACGCCCTGGCCAAGAAGGAAGAAGCCTTCTCCCTCTTCAACCTCGGTTTTCTCGATCTGGCCGGCCGTGCCCTGGCCGAGTCGATCTTCTGGCGGATCTGCCGGCAGATCGACAAGGACAGCAGCAGCGGTTACCAGCCGGAGGAATTGATCAGGCTCAAGCAGATGCTCTCGGACCAGTATGTCTGCAATTTCTCGGTCTTCCAGTCGCTCCTTGATCATTGGGCTCTGGATCAGCTCTTCCCCATCGCCCCTCTTCACCGGCTCGACGAAAAGCCGACGGTCAACGCCACCCTCGTGGACATCACCTGCGACAGTGACGGCAAGATCTCACGCTTCATCGACCTCGAAGACGTCCGCGATTACCTGCCCCTCCATCCGCTCAATGGCCAGCCCTACTACCTCGGTGTTTTCATGGTCGGGGCCTACCAGGATATCATGGGGGACATTCACAATCTGTTCGGCCGTGTCAGTGAAGCCCATGTCTTTCTGGAGGAGGACGAGGAGGACGGCTTCTATATCGAGGAGACAATCAGCGGAAATCTCATCTCGGAGGTGCTCCAGGGGGTGCAGTACAGCACGCAGGATCTCAGCCAGCGGATGAAGAAGCAGGTCAACAAGGCGATCCGGGCCAACCTGGTGAAACCGCGGGAGGGAGTCCGCCTGACCGAATTCTTCGACGCCCAGCTGACGAGCAAGACGTACCTGAATATCAACTACGAAAGGGAACCGGAACCTCCTCCGGTTCAACGCCGGAAGAAGTGAACGGGAAGATCCTCACCCTGACGACCAACCTCCTGGCCGAGACCACCCTCGACTTTCCGAACTGGCAGGTCGGGCGGACCCATCGGGCCACCGGGGAATCATTCCAGGTCGGCGGGAAAGGCATCAACGTCGTCCGGATGCTGGCCCGTCTTCAGGCTCCCGCCACCGCCCTCTGTTTTCCGGGCGGCCAGATCGGCCACAAATGTGAGGACTGGCTGAGTTCCACCGGCGTGGATTTCCAGGCCTTCCCCACCCCGCTCGACACCCGGATCGGCACGGTCGTCCGGACACCGGGACAGCCCGAGACCACCTTTCTGGGAATGGATTGCCGGATTTCTCCGGCCAGCGTCCGGACATGTTGCGATTACCTGTCGGCCCAACCAACCGGCACCCGGCTGGCGCTCTGCGGCAGCATCCAGGCCTGGGACAGTCCCCTCTGGGACCCACTCCGGGAGGAATTGCGCCTCTGGCAGGGGCACCAGTTCCTGGCGGCCGACACCTACGGACCGCCCCTGCGTTGGCTGGCCGAGCTGGGGCTGCCCCTGATCAAGCTCAACCGGGTTGAATTCTCCACCCTCATGGGATCCGGACAGCTGGACCCCAAAGCCGTGCCCGATGCCCTCAGGACCGCCGGCCGCGACTTCCAGGTCGGCTGCTGGGTGGTCAGTGACGGAAGCGGGCCCCTCTGGTTCATGGAACGCGGCGGCGAACCCGAATCCCTTCAGCCTGAAATGATCGAAGAGATCTCGCCGACCGGGTCGGGTGATCTCCTCTTCGCGGGGATTCTCGATGGATTGCTCAACCGTGGCTTCGGCCTGCGTCAATCCGTCGCCCTGGGCTGCCGACTGGCCACGGCAAGCGCCGCCCGTCCCGGCATCGCCGATTTCCCGGACACGGTCATCGCAGACGCGCTGAAATGAGTCAGGCGGCCGGGGCCACCGCGCCGACGCGGTGACAGAAATCGCCAAAACGCTCGCCGCTGGTCCGCTCCTCCGCGTAGCGTTTGAGCAGTCCGGAAAGTCTCTCGATGATTTCCGCCGGGGTGAGCGCAACCGCCACCTCCGTGTTCAAGCGGGCGCCGAGGTAATCGGCACCAAGGTAAAGGTTGTATTTCCCCGGTGCCTTGCCGACGAGGCCGATCTCGGCGAGGTAAGGCCGCGCACATCCATTCGGGCAACCCGTAGAGCGGATGCTGATCGGATCGTTCTCCAGACCGTTTGCGACCAGAACCGCGTCGAGAGCGTTGAGGAATTCGGGCAACTGGCGCTCACTCTCAGCCAGGGCCAACCCACATGTCGGAAGAGCCGGGCAGGCCATCGAATTGAGCCGGAGCCCCGTCAACCCACGGCTTCCGGTGAGCTCGTGCGACGCCAGGATGGACTCGACCCTGCCCCTGGTTTCATCATCGAGTCCGCAGATGGCGAGATTCTGGCTCGGGGTGAGGCGGATGTCGCCCTGACCGAGGTCGGCCACCTCTCGAATGGCCCGTTTGGCCGCCCCGGCGATCCGTCCGCTCTGGATGAAGTGAATGTAGGACCAACGACCGTCCTCGCCCCGAGTCCACCCGTAGTCATCGGCAATCCGCCCGAACCTGAAGTCCCGCGAAGGGTCCAGGGTGACGCCTGAACGCCTCTCGACCTCCTGCTTGAAGACCTCGAGTCCCATGTCCTCGATCGTGTACTTGAGACGGGCGTGCTTGCGGTCCACCCGGTCACCGTGATCCCGCTGGGTGGTGACGATGGCCTCGGCGACGGCGTTAACCTGATCGGGCCGGCAGAAGCCGATGGGCTGCGCCAGCTTCGGGTAGGTCAATGCGTTGCCGTGACTCATGCCAAGGCCGCCGCCGATCAGCAGATTGAAGCCGCTCAGTTTTCCATCAGCGATAATCGCGATAAGCCCGAGATCCTGGGAATAGACATCGACATCGTTGCTCGGCGGAATGGCCACGCCGATCTTGAATTTCCGCGGCAGATAGGTCTTGCCGTAGATCGGTTCCTCCTCGGGTTCGCCGCCGGCGACCTTTTCACTCTCCAGCCAGATCTCATGATAGGCCCTCGACCGTGGAAGCAGATGCTCGGCCAAGGCGCAGGAAACCTCATAGACTTCCCGATGTACGGCGGACCGCTCGGGATGGACGTGGCACATCACGTTTCGATTGATATCGCCGCAGGCCCCGATCGAGTTCATCAGCGCCTCGTCCATCTCCCGGATCAACGGGCGAAGATTGCCCTTGAGGATGCCGTGCATCTGAAATGCCTGTCGCGTGGTCAACCGGATGGTGCCGTTGCCGTAGCGGTCGGCGAGGTCGTCGATGACCGTATATTGGGCCGGTGTGCAGATGCCTCCGGAAACCCGGACCCGGATCATAAAGGAAAACGCGCGCTCAAGCTTCTGACGCCGCCGCTCGATCCGGACATCCCGGTCGTCCTGAAGATAAAGACCGTGGAATTTCGTCAGTTGCGAATCATCGGCGCTGATCCCGCCCGTCGACAGATCGGCCAATCCCTCCGCAATGGTACCGCGGAGGTTGCGACTGTTGGCCTTGATGGCCTCGTTGGCGTGCAATGGCTTGGGCGCTTCGCTGTTGGAACTCATAACCAGCCGAGCAAACTAGGAACGCTCATGGAAACATCAAGAGATATCCTGACTATTCCGGGTAAATTGGTAAAGATAAGTGGATAACGCGGGAGCCGAGAAGGCATGGATCACGGGCCCGCCCTGGATCCTACCCCGAAACCAGGTAGCCCTGACCGGCAACACACAAATTGCTTCGTTCAGGAAGAAACTGGGCTGTTTCCCGAGGGTTGTCGCCGCGGCGATCTCTCGCCGCGTATCCATGTCGACACGCCCCAATAGACTGGGTTCGGCAGGCTCACCACAGGTGGGGTGACTACACCTGAGAACCGAATGAACAGGGTCGGAGACGTGACCGTCCCCCGGCTCAATACCGATAGTGCGCCGGCTTGTAGGGTCCCTCGACCGGGACACCCAGATAGTCGGCCTGTTCCGGGGTGAGCTTGGTCAACTTGACACCGATCTTCTCCAGATGGAGTCGGGCCACCTCTTCATCGAGATGCTGAGGCAATCGATAGACACCGGGTTTGTAGACCTTACGATTCGTCCAGAGGTCGATCTGCGCCAGCGTCTGATTGGCAAATGAGTTCGACATGACGAACGATGGGTGACCGGTTGCACATCCGAGGTTGACCAGGCGTCCCTCGGCCAGAACGAAGATCGACCGGTCGTCGGAGAAGAAGTACTGGTCGACCTGCGGCTTGATATTGAGTTTGCGCACCCCCGGGGTGGCCTCGAGACGGTCAATCTGGATCTCGTTGTCGAAGTGTCCGATATTACAAACGATGGCCTGGTCCTTCATCTTGGCCATATGCTCGACCTTGATGATGTCCTTGTTTCCAGTCGTGGTGACGTAGATGTCGGCGCGTCCGAGGGTATCCTCGAGCGTGGTGACCTCGTAACCCGCCATGGCTGCCTGCAGTGCGCAGATGGGATCGATTTCAGTCACTATGATACGTGCACCGAAGCCGGCCAGGGATTGAGCGGAACCTTTCCCGACGTCGCCAAAGCCACAGACGACCGCCACCTTGCCCGCGATCATCACATCGGTCGCCCGCTTGATGCCATCGGCCAGTGATTCGCGACAGCCGTAAAGATTGTCGAATTTCGACTTGGTGACCGAATCGTTGACGTTGATCGCCGGGACGAGGAGCTGTCCCTTGGTCTGCATATGGTAAAGCCGGTGAACACCGGTGGTGGTCTCTTCGGAGACTCCCTTCCACTCGGCGACGACGGAATGCCAGCGGGTCGGATCCCCGGCATGGACCCGCTTGAGAAGATCCTTGATCACTCCCTCTTCGCGGCTGCCGGCCGGCTGTTCAACCCAGTCGCTCCCGTTCTCAAGCTCGTAGCCCTTGTGAATCAGGAGGGTGGCGTCGCCGCCGTCGTCCACGATGAGCTGCGGACCGAGCCCATCCGGGAAGGACAGCGCCTGATCGGTACACCACCAGTATTCCTCAAGGGTCTCGCCCTTCCAGGCGAAGACCGGAATACCGGCCGCGGCGATGGCCGCGGCGGCGTGGTCCTGGGTGGAGAAAATATTGCAGCTGGCCCAGCGGACATCGGCCCCGAGAGCCGTCAGGGTCTCGATCAGCACCGCGGTCTGCACGGTCATGTGGAGCGAGCCGGTGATACGGACCCCCTGGAGCGGCTTGGCCGCGGCGTGCTTGCGCCGGATAGCCATCAGGCCGGGCATTTCCTTTTCCGCAATCGTGATCTCCTTGCGGCCGAACTCGGCCAGGGAGAGGTCTCTGACCTTGAAGTCAGTCGTTTGTAGAGTCGTCATGATTTCATCCTGAGGTCGGTTCTGGGAATTCAGCGGACCGCCTTGGCGAGTGCAGCGGCCTTGTTGGTCTGCTCCCACGGCAGTCCGGCCTTGCCGAAGTGTCCGTAGTTGGTGGTGTTGCGGTAGATCGGGCGCAGAAGATCGAGTTGTTTGACGATCTCGGCCGGCTTGAACTTGAAGACCTTCTGCACGGCGGCGGCGATCTTCTCGTCGCTGACCGTTCCGGTTCCGAAACTGTCGATGGTGATGCTGACCGGATTGGGGTAGCCGATGGCGTAGGCGATCTGCAACTCGACGATGGAGGCGAGGCCTGCGGCCACGATGTTCTTGGCGACCCAACGGCACATATAGGCGGCGGAACGGTCCACCTTCGAGGGATCCTTCCCCGAGAAGGCGCCGCCCCCGTGCCGCCCCCACCCGCCGTAGGTATCCACAATGATCTTGCGACCGGTCAGTCCGGCGTCCCCTTCAGGACCTCCCGTCACGAATCGACCGGTCGGGTTGATCAGATACTTGGTCCGGGGCGTCAGCATCCTGGCGGGCAGGATCTTCTTGATCACCTTGTCGATCATGAAGGCTCGGATCTCCCGGTGGGAGACATCGGCCGAATGCTGGGTGGAAATGACGACCGCGGTGATGTGGTCGGGCTTGCCGTCCTTGTAGGCGATCGAGACCTGCGATTTGCAGTCCGGCCGCAGCCAGGCGACCTTGCCCGATTTGCGCTGGCGGGCGATTTCCCGGCCAAGATGGTGGGCATACATGATGGCCGAAGGCATCAATTCCTTCGTTTCCGTGCAGGCGTAGCCGAACATGATACCCTGGTCGCCCGCGCCCTGTTCGTCGGTGGCCTTGCCCTTGACCCGGCGGGCGTCCACGCCCTGGGCGATGTCCGGCGATTGCCGGGTCAGCGCATTGGTGATGAAGACGCGGTCGGCGTGAAAAACATCGTCCCCGTTGACGTAGCCGATCTCGCGGATGGCCGAGCGAACGATGGCCTCATAGTCGAGCTTTGCCTTCGTGGTGACCTCTCCGGCCAGGAAGACGCAGTTGCTCTTGACCAGGGTTTCGCAGGCCACGCGGCTCAATCGATCCTGTTTCAAACAGGCATCCAGGACGGAGTCCGAGATGAAGTCGGCGACTTTGTCCGGGTGCCCTTCCCCAACGGACTCAGATGAAAATACGAAGTTTTTCGGCATGGAAACCCGAGCGAATAGGGAAGAAGGCCGGAAGCAAGCCAAATATCATCATATTCGAATTTCTTGATATGACTTCCTGGAGCAGGAAACACCCACCCTTGGCCGGGATTACCCTCCCCCATCCTGTCTATTTGCGCGGCGTCCGTAATTTTCGGGTAAAGAAAGGACCGATGACGGACGAATTCCAAAGCAGCAACGTTGTCTCATGGCCTATAACATCTCAGCCCTAATCGTCGACGACGACGATCACGTCCGCGGTTTTCTAGTCGTTCTCATCCGGCGATTGCTGGAGGGAGCCGTCCTGGAAGCGCGCAACGGGAAGGAAGCCGTTGAGATCTACGAACGCGAGCGGCCGGACCTCGTGCTGCTCGATGTCAACATGCCGCATATGAACGGCATGGATGCCCTCCTAAAAATCCGGGCGATCAATCCCAAGGCGGTCATCATCATGATCACATCGTTGGCCACCCGGCGTATCGTGGAAGATGCCGCCCAGGGTGGCGCCTCCAATTTCATCCGCAAGGACACACCGAAAAGCCAGATTCTGGACGTGATCATCACCACGATCGAGGAACACCTGGTCAAACCGGTCGATGTAGCCAAAGACTGATCCGACATGAAAGGAGACGAGGATGCATCTCTGGTGATCAACGCCGCACTGATGGAGATCCAGGAGGTGCGTTACTCCCTGCCCGAACTTCTGAAGGAGCTGGAATCGGAACGAACTTCGTCGGTCTTCTCCAAGGAGATTCTCGACCAGACTGAGATCAGCAAGATCTTCACCCAAAAGAAGCGCGCCCGTGAAAAGCATAAAGATTCCTAAAGCGCCCTCTCCGCCCGAGGCCACGGCTGAGCGAACGGTGCGGACGATTCCCGCACCCATGGCGCCGAACCATGCCTTCATGGAGCTGCTCAAAGCACCTCCCTACCAGGTCAGCGTCGACCTGCTCGAGCCTCTTCTGGAAGAGCACGACGCCGGCACGATGGATCTGCTCGAGGCCATTATTGAGGCCAAGCTGCTGACCAAGGACCAGGCCACCCAAGCGTGGAGTGATTCCATCGGGATCGCCTATATCGAGCCCCATACCACGATCATCAACCGTGAGGCGCTCGACCTTATTCCCCTGGAAATCGCCCAGAAGGTTCACGTCCTGCCGCTTTACATCTTCGACACCGTCCTGACGGTCGCGATGGTCAATCCGACCGATCGCGAACTGGTCAACCGCCTGAGCCAGATCGCCAAGACCCAGGTCACGGCAGTATTCAGCCTGCGCAGTGAGATCGAGGCCGCCATTTCCATCCACTACCAGACGGAAAAGGGAATCAAGGAAGCCCTCGCCGACCTGCGCTCACTTGACCTTCGGCTGACCGACGACATGTCGGCTGAACGGATGACGGAATTGACGGAGAACGTCTCGCTCATCCAGATAGTCAACTCGCTGGTCTATTTCGCGATTCGCGAGCGGGCGTCCGACATCCATATTGAGCCGACGGAGACCTCGACCAAGGTCCGTTTCCGGGTCGACGGCATTCTCCGCGAGATGTTGACCTTCCCGCGCAAGACCCACGCGGCGATCGTCGCACGCCTGAAGATACTCTGCAATCTGAACATCACGGAAAGCCGCTTTCCACAGGACGGGCGATTCTCGCTCAACCTCGGGACCAACCGGGCCGACTTCCGGCTCTCCTTTCTGCCGACCGTGCTCGGTGAAAAGGTGGTGGTCCGCATCCTCGCCTCCGCGAGCAAGCGTGACTTTCTCGAATTGGACAGGATGCTCATTTCCCACAATATCCTGACCCCGTTTCGCCGCCTGATTCAAAACCCCAACGGGATCATTTTCGTGACCGGGCCGACCGGCTCAGGAAAAACGACCACCCTTTACGCCGCGCTCCAGGAACTGAACACACCCGGTGTCAATATCGTGACCATTGAGGACCCGGTCGAGCTTCAGCTAGAAGGGATCAGCCAGTCTCAGGTCAACAGCCACATCGACCTGACCTTCAGCCTCCTCCTGCGCTCCATCCTGCGCCAGGATCCCGATATCATCCTGGTCGGAGAAATCCGCGATCTGGAGACGGCCAAGATCGCAACGGAGGCGGCCCTGACCGGACACCTTGTCTTCGCCACCCTTCACACCAACAACGCGCTCCAGGCCATCACCCGGCTGGTCGAGATCGGGGTGGAGCCCCATCAGGTGTCGCCCTCGATCATCGGGGTCATCGCGCAGCGTCTGGCGGCCCGGATCTGCCAGCGGTGCAAGGAAGCCTACTACCCGTCGCTCAATGAGCTGCGGCGCTACTTTCTGGATGAGGGGCTGACCGAGGTACCGTTCTATCGGGGCCGGGGATGCCCGGATTGCAGCTTTACCGGTTACCGTGGCCGGATCGCGTTTCATGAGCTCGTTCTGATTACCGAAGAAATGCGCTCGATCATTGCCAAGGAGGGGAGCACCGAAGACTTGCAGAAAGCCGCCCGCAAGGTCGGCTACCGGCCGCTTCGATACGACGGGCTCAAGAAGGTCCTACTCGGCCTGACGACGATCGACGAGATCGAGCAGAACACCTCTTTCGAGTGGGCCTATTGAGGTCCATCCGGTTCTGCCTTCTGCGGATTACAGGGCAGAGTTAACCGGAGTTCCGATTGAGCCATTCGGACTCTGGGTGCCCGGAGCCACGCGACCGCCAACCTCTCGAGGAACGGTTTGCTTTCACCGGCAACACCGAACTGGAAGATTCCCTTCCGAATGCAGCAGCCGCGCCAGGCCGCGGCTCTCCGAGTCGGACCAAGACGCCGCGGAAAGCTTCGCAGATGCAGCGCCGCTTTGCGATGGCCCTGTTCAGATCCCGGGCTGGCAGAAGCAGGAACTCTCGATGGCAACGTCCGCTTTTGCCCAGACGTGTGAGAACTCCGCCATCACCTCGGCCGATTCCGTCCGGCGATCCTGCTGAAAGAGAGATTCCGCCAAGCCGAAGAGCGACCAGCCGTTCGAGGGAAGGCGTTCGAGGTCATCCCGATACACCTGCTCCGCCTCTTTGTAGCGGCCATTCGCCATCAGGGTCGCCCCGAGAGAGTGCCGCACCGGCAGGATCCAGCCAGGAGGCTCATCATAAGCGAGGGCATCCTCCGCCGCGACGGCGTCACGCAGGGCGGCAAGGCCCTTGTCGAGGTGCCCTTCTCGAATCAGGATCTCCCCTTCGAGCATCGGGGTGATCACGGCGAGAATCGCGGTCGCCTTGTTGTTGCCAAAGGTCTCTTCCTCGGGCACGAGACCGGCGCGTTCGACATACTTCAGCTGCTCGATCCGCGCTGCCGCCGGGTCGCCCTTCGCCGCAAGGGCAATGCCGCGGGCGGCATGTCGAAAGGCTTTGGTCAGGGCCATGTAGTCGGGGAACTCATCCGACTGTTCAAGGATATCGTCCCATCGACCAAATCGGACAAGCACCTCGTCGGGCATGGCGGCAAATCCTTCCGCAACGGTGGCCCATTCCTCGAAGAACTCCGCCGGGATTTCGTCGACCATCTCGCGGATCTCGCTGATCGCCAGCTCGCTCTGGCCGGTCATCATGGCGGCATAGGCGAGCATGTGCCGGTTGTGTGCGGCGTACAGTATGATGAAACCCTGCGGGGGACCTGCCGCCGCCCGGCGACGGTCGTCGGCCGCGACCGCCTTCACGTTCATGTCGACCGCATCCTGCCACCGGCCCACGCGGATGTAGACATGTGAGGGCATGTGGACATTGTGAGCCAAACCGGGTTGCAGACCTCCCAGCCGGTCCGCCATGGGAAGCGCACGTTCGGGATTGGGCGACGCCTCGACCGCGTGGATGTAAAGGTGGTTGGCGAACGGGTGATTGACGTTCAATTCCAGGACCGCATCGAGCGTGGCGAGGATCTCATCCGTTCCCGGCTCCGGCAGGCCCTCAGGAGTCCATTGGTCCCACGGCCGAAGGTCCATCAACGCCTCGGCGTAGAAGGCGCCGACATCGGCATCATCGGGATAGGCCTCCCAAACCTTCCGCATGGCGTCGGCGTAGGCGAGATCCAGGGCGGTGCGGTCCTCCGGTTGCGGGTAGGCGTAGCGGTGACTGAGCGCCTCAATCAACGCCTGTTCCACCGGGGTGGCCTGCGGCGCATATTTGAGGGCCAGCTGAAGCTCCGCCCAGGCTTCCTCGACCATCGGCGGGAACATCAGGGGAAGATTGATGTGGGGCCCATTGGCCAGGGCGATGCCCCAATGGGCCATGGCGCACCCGGGATCCAGACGGGCCGCTTCCTTGAAGGCGCGGATCGCGGCGCCGTGGTTGAAGCCAAAGAGAAGGTTCATCCCCTGGTCAAAGAAATCCTGGGCTTCGGGGGAATCCGTCGTGATCGGCCGGGAAAAATCCCCGAGACCATCGAATCGGATGGCCGGGGCGCCGATGGCGACGGGACCGGCGGTCAGGAGGATGACGGCGGCGCCGATCCTGAGGACGGCCTGTCGGATCGGCGCCAGTGGGAGAAGAGCAGTTTCTGGCAAGGCGTTTACCATATCGGTTGGGGTTTGACCTGCCGCCGTGGAACTCCTCGCCTGCGGGGAACCGAAGTGTCCCGGAGCGAACAAGAGATCGAATCTCGGAATCGGGGCTGACAGGGGGTGGGGGCACAAGACAGCGGACGATCCCAAGATGGGACCACGACCCGATGCTGTCAACGACGGTCCAACAGGCCACGGTCTGGGAAATGGGGATGGCTGTCGACCGGGAAACCCCTACCATGTCGGGAATTCTTCATCTCCCGTCCCATCCCTTCACTCATGACATCACCAGAATCGCTCAACCACGGACTCGGCGGACTTCCCTTCGTCGGCAATGCCCGCACCCGATCCGTTTCGCCGGAGAACCCGACCGGCGGAAAGGGCAAAGGCGGCATGGCCATTCCCGATCCGACGAAATACCCCTTCAGTGACGCGGCTTCCGATCTCGGTCAGGGCTGGAAGGTGAATCCGTTCGTGAAGGTGAAATCCGGGCAGACAGTCACGGTCATGGATGTCGAGGGCCCCGGCCTGATCCAGCACATCTGGCTCGTTGCCGATCCGGCCAGGGGCCGGTCCCACATCATCCGATTCTACTGGGACGGCGAGCAGACGCCGTCGATCGAAGTGCCGGTTTCGGACTTCTTCGCGGTGGGTCACAACCTGTTTGCCCCGGTCAATTCCCTGGCCGTCATCGCCAATCCCAAGTCGGCCTTCAACTGCTACTGGCCGATGCCCTTCCGCTCGCGGGCGAGGATCACCTTCACCAATGAGGACCCGCAGGATCTTGAGATCCTGACCTACCAGATAACCTATGCGGAGACCGAGGTGCCGGAAAACGCCGGCACCTTCCACGCCCAGTGGCGGCGGGCGACGACGGACCGGGCGAATCCCGATTACGTCATCGTGGACGGGATACAGGGAAAGGGGAAATACGCGGGTACTTTTCTCGCCTGGACCCAGCTCTCCGATGGATGGTTCGGCGAGGGCGAGATCAAATTCTTCATCGATGACGACGCGACCTTCCCGACCATCTGCGGGACCGGAACGGAGGACTATTTCTGCGGCAGTTACGGTTTTCCGGAGACCTACAGCACGGCCTACGTCGGAAACGTGCTCAAGCATTCCGGCGGGAACGGTCCGCCGAAGTGGAGCCTCTACCGCTGGCATATCATGGACCCGGTCTGCTTCGGTACGAACCTCCGGGTGACCATCCAGGCCCTCGGCTGGTGGCCGACCCGCAAGTATCAGCCGCTGGCCGACGATATCGCCTCGGTGGCCTATTGGTACCAGGCGGAGCCGCATGCTCCCTTTCCGAAATTGCCTTCTCTCAGGGAGCGATGGCCGCGGTGAATCCCCGGGCCTGGAGTCGGCTCACCCCACGATTGGCGAATCTGCAGGAGAGGCTTTACGCCTCGACCAACCGCCGGATCGAGGCGTAAAGCCTCTCCTGCGCGGAACACCGGGAATCCAAACGGATGAATCCGGGGGCATCGAAGCTCTCCAGCGCCACGCGACGATCCATCCTCGGATCACGGTTCAGTCCCCGAGTCCCCGGGCCTCTGCGAAAATGAAACCGTCGTCCTCCCGAACATCGATCTCCATCGGCCGGCAGCAGACCTCGCAGTCGTAATCGAGTACGGCCGGCAGTTCCTCCGGATTCGGGGCGGCAATCTCAAAGCTCTCGAAACACGAGGGACAGGTGACTTCGATGAATTCCACCGTCTCAGAATTCCCTTGATGCGCCGATGAAGCAAGCTTAGCTCAATTTCTTCGATCGATCGCAATGCGACCGATCCCGAGATGCGCCAGTAGCTCAGCCGGATAGAGCAGCAGATTTCTAATCTGCGGGTCGGGGGTTCAAGTCCCTCCTGGCGTGCCACCGGCAGGAGGGACGAAGAACCCCGGGGTTCGACGGAGCGAAGCGGAGATGGGGTCCCGATCGCGTCAGCGCATCGGGAAGTGCAAAGCACCATCTTGCAAAGACGCCAATCCCTCCTGGCGTGCCACCGGCAGGCTGGACCTGCATTCACTGCTTCCTGGCCTGGCGGACGCGGTCGAGGGCGACGGCGAGGATGATGACGGCGCCGATGATGATCTCCTGAATATAGGTCGGCCAGCCCATCTGCTGGGAACCATTGCGCAGGACGGACATGATGAGGGCGCCGATGATGGAGCCCATCACCGTCCCGGTGCCGCCGCTCAGGCTGGCTCCACCGATGACGACGGCGGCAATGATGTCGAGCTCGACTCCGACAGCGACGGTGGGATCGCCCTGCCTTAGCCGCGTCATCTGCATCACACCGGCCAAACCAAAGTAGAGACCGGCCAGGGTGTAGATGAAAATCTTCAATCGACCGACCGGCAGTCCGCAGAGGCGGGCCGTCGCTTCGTTGGAGCCCAAGGCAAAGATATGCCGCCCGAAGACCGTCTGCCGAAGCATGATGGCCGTCAGGATGGCCAGGACGACCGCCACCCAGACACCCGGAGGCGGCAGGCTGCTCAGGGGATCGGCCGACGCCATGAGTCCGTTGAGTGGAGAATCCGGATACTGGATGGTCTGGTTGTCGCCCAGCCATTTGGCCATACCGCGGGCGATACCGAGCATGCCAAGGGTGACGACGAAGGGCATGATCCGCAGGCCGGCGATGAGGCTTCCGTTGAGAGCCCCGATCAAGCCGCCGGTGAGAATGGCGGCCGCCACCGCCATGAAAGCGCCCTGCCCTTCCCGCAGGACGAGCGCACCGACCACCCCGGTCAGGGCGACGACCGAGCCTACGGAGAGATCGATCCCGCCGCTGACAATGATCAGGGTCATCCCCAAGGCACCGACCGCCACGATGACCGTCTGAGTGAGGATTATCTTGAAGTTGTAGGTGGTGAGGAAATACGACCGGACCTCGGGATCAATCGAGAACAGCCCGATGACCAGGATCAATCCCAGGAAGGGTCCGGCGGCTGAGAGAAGGTTTCGGAGGCTGGGTTTCATCGGGATAGGTAGAGGGAGTCGCGATGCAACGGAGGTGGGAGATGGGAGACGGGGACTGCGGAAAGAACAGAAGGGAAAAGTGATGGAGAGGTCAGAGGTCAGAGCAGAAAGGCGCTCATCCTGTTCCGCCGGCGGCGATGCGGATGATTTCGTGCTCGGTCCAGTCAGCGGTCGGTCGGATCTGCGCGAGCCGGCCGCGGTGCATGACACCGATCCGATCGCAGACACCGAGCAATTCCGGAAGGTAGGAACTGACGAAGAGGATGGCGCACCCCTTTGAGGCCAGGTCACCGATCAACCGGTAGATTTCGATCTTGCTGCCGACATCGACTCCGCGGGTCGGTTCGTCCAGCAGGAGGATGTCTGCCTCCTGGTGAAGAAGGCGCGCCAGCAGGACTTTCTGCTGGTTTCCGCCGGAGAGATCGCCCACCGGCTGCCGGGAGTCCCGGACCACGATCCCAAGTCGGTCGACCCATTGGTCGGCGACCCGTTTGAGTTTCCCGGATGAGAGAAACCCGCCTGCGCTGACCAGCCGGAAATCGGACAGAACCAGATTGTCGGCCACGCTCTGACGCCCCATCAGTCCCTCCCCTTTCCGGTCTTCGCTGAGGAAGCCCACCCCACGGCGGATCTGGCTGCGGGGCTCGGGGCGAGCGACGATCACGCCCTTGAGATTCAATCGGCCCGATTTCAGGCGATCGAGCCCGAAGAGAGTCCGAACGGTCTCCGTCCGTCCCGCGCCCACCAATCCCGCCAGGCCGAGAATCTCGCCCCGGGCCAGTGCAAAAGAAACGCCGTCGGGCTTGGCCGATCCCGACAATTCATCGACCGTGAGAATGGCCGGTCCGCTCCGGGACTGGCGTCGGGGATAGACCTCGGACACTTCGCGACCGACCATCAGCTTGATGATGGATGGCAGGTCCGTCTCCGCAATGGAGCCGGTCCCGACGGTCCGACCGTCGCGAAGGACGGTGTAGCGGTCGGCGATCTCCCGGCATTCCTCGAGAAAGTGGCTGATATAGACAATGCTGACACCCTGATCGCGAAGTCGGCGAAGGACCTCAAAAAGGCGGACTGTGTCCGTCCGGGTCAGGCTGCTGGTCGGTTCGTCGAGAATGAGGACGCGGGGCCGACCGACCAACGCGCGCGCGATCTCGACAATCTGCTGCTCAGCCACGGTCAGCTGCCCGACCGGCACCCTCAGGGGGAGGGATTCATGACCGAGTTGGGCGAGCGCTTTCCTCGCGATTTCCCGACGGGACGATCCACTGATCCATCCGAGAACCGCCGGCTCCCGCCCGAGCAGGATATTTTCGTCGGCGCTGAGGTACGGGGCCAGCATCAACTCCTGGTAAATCATGGAGACCCCGGCTCGACGCCCGGCGTCCGGACTCGTCGGAGTATAGCTTTTCCCATCCAGGACCATGGATCCGGCGTCCGCTCGAAGGACGCCGCTGAGGACGCGCATCAACGTGCTCTTGCCGGCTCCGTTTTCTCCGATCAGGGCGTGGATCTCTCCCCCGCCCACCTGGAAATCGACCCCGGCGAGTGCCAGGGTCGGACCGAAGCGTTTGCGGATACCTTTGAGTTCAAACGGCATGCAGAAGAGGTTCGCGGCAGGCTGTGAAGAGATTGGTGGCGAGAGGAGCGGTCTCCGGGGTGGTGCACCGGGGCCTGAAGACAGAGGACGGCGACAGGATAGGAAGGAATGAAAGCCGGGAGCAAACCAAACGGTGGCGAAGAAGCTGCCAATCCGGGGGAGCGACAGGGTTTTTCCTTGCCAGAGGGGAATCGTGTCGAAACGGTCGCGGGATGGAAGAAACCATCGTCACCCTGGAGACCAACCAAGGCTCCATCACGCTCAAGCTTTTCCCGAAAATCGCCCCGAAGGCCTGTGAGAATTTCGTCGGCCTGATCAAGAAGGGCTATTACGACGGAATCATTTTCCATCGGATCATTCCGGATTTCATGCTGCAGTGCGGCGATCCGACCGGCACGGGCCGGGGCGGCTCCTCAATCTGGGGCAAATCCTTTCAGGATGAATGCACCCCTGAACTGCGCTTCGACAAGGTGGGTCTGCTCGCCATGGCCAATGCCGGTCCGAATACCAACGGAAGCCAGTTCTTCATCACCACCGCGAAGACTCCGTGGCTGAACATGAAACACACCATCTTCGGCGAAGTGACCAGTGGCTACGAGGTGGTCCAGAAAATCGAAGCCGTGCCGACCGATGGGGGCGACAAGCCGATCGATACCCAGAAGATCGTCAAGGCCAGCGTGGCTTGACCTGTCCATTGAACCGGGGTGCGAGAAACGCGCCTCCGCTCAACCCTCACGCACCCACTTGAAAATGCTGGTGGAGAGCGGCGGCAGGGTGAGCTCGGCCGAATGGGGAAATCCGTCGTGCGGGCGGTCATCGGCGTGGATTCCGCCGGCGTTGCCGGCATTGCCGCCGCCGTAGAATTCGGAGTCGGTGTTGATGACCTCCTGCCAGAATCCCGCACGGGGAAGACCCAAACGGTAGCGGGTTCGAAGGACCGGTGTGTAGTGGCCGATCACGGCAAAGCAGTCCCCGGTCAGCGGGTCCATCCGCACAAACGAAATGATGCTTGAGTTGGCATCCGTGCAGCTGATCCAGCGGAAGGACTCGGAATTGAGATCATTGGAGGAAAGCGCGGTCTCTGTCCGGTAGAGATGGTTTAGATCCTTGACCAGTCGGCGCACGCCTTCGTGGTCCATGTACTGAAGGAGATGCCAGTCGATGCTTGAATCGTGATTCCACTCCGATGATTGCCCGAACTCGGATCCCATGAAGAGAAGCTTCTTGCCCGGGTAGGCCCACATATAGGCATAGAGCGACCTGAGGTTGCGGGATTTGTCGGGAATATGCCCGGCCCCCATCTTGAAGAGCATCGAGCCTTTGCCGTGGGTCACTTCATCGTGGGAAAAGACGGAGATGAAGTTTTCGGCATACTGGTAGAGCATGCCGAAGGTCAGATCGTTCTGATGCCATTTGCGGTAGAGAGGGTCCTTGGCGAAGTAACGCAGGGTATCGTGCATCCAACCCATATTCCACTTGAAATCGAATCCGAGTCCGCCCTCGGTGGTCGGTCGGGATACACCGCCGAAGGAGGTCGATTCCTCGGCGATCATCAGGCTGCCCGGGTAATAATGGTGGACGAGGTCGTTGACCTGCCGGAGGAATCCGATCGCTTCGATATTCTCACGGCCGCCGTATTGATTCGGGACCCACTCGCCCTCCTTCCGGGAATAATCGAGGTAGAGCATGGAAGCGACGGCATCGACACGCAGCCCGTCGATATGGTAGCGGTCGATCCAGGCGAGGGCATTGGCGATGAGGAAGCCCCGGACCTCGTTGCGGCCATAGTTGAAGATGAGGGTGCCCCAGTCCTGGTGGGCCCCCTGCCGGGGGTCCTCATGCTCGTAAAGGTGGGTCCCGTCAAACTCGGCCAGGGCAAACTGGTCCCTGGGGAAATGGGCCGGCACCCAGTCGAGGATGACGCCGATTCCGCGCTGATGGAGGTGGTCGACAAAGAACTTGAAATCGTCGGGCTCGCCAAATCGGTGGGTCGGGGCGAAGAATCCGGTGACCTGATAGCCCCAGGACCCGCTGAAGGGATGCTCGGCCACGGGAAGAAGCTCGACGTGGGTAAACTCCATCTCGATCAGGTAGTCGGCCAGGATGGGCGCCATCTCCCGATAGGTCAGCGGCCGGTTATTGTCCTCTAGCAGCCGGCGCCAGGATCCGAAATGAAGCTCGTAAATCGAAATCGGCCGGTCGACCGTCTTCGCCGCCGCCCGCCGATCGACCCATTCGCCGTCGCCCCAGGAATAGGAATCGTTGTTGTAGACAATCGAGGCATTGTTCGGCGGGGCCTCGAAGTAGCTGCCGTAGGGGTCCGTCTTGAGCAGGATGGTATCCTTCTGGGTCAGCAGCTCGTATTTGTAGAGCTGGCCCTCGTCGAGTCCGGGAACGAAGAGTTCCCAGACACCGGACCGGTCGAGCGCCCGCATGGGGTGGTAGCGGCCGTCCCAGTGGTTGAAGTTGCCGACGACTGAGACCCGTTTGGCATTGGGCGCCCAGACGGCGAAGGAAACCCCGGGGACTCCGTCCACCGTGCGAAGATGGGCTCCCAGCTTGGTGTAGACCCGGTGTTCATTGCCCTCGTTGAAGAGATAAAGGTCCTGGTCTCCGAGGGTGGGTGGAAATCCATACGGATCGAAAAACTGGCGGATTTCCCTCGAATAGGTCTCGATCCGCAACCGATAGGGAAACGGCTCGGTCCTTCCGGAGATAAACACCTCATAGAAACCTTCCGGACAGAGCCGCTTCATCGGGAACGTCTTTCGGGCCTTTGCTGTCAGGTCGACGACTTCGCAGGATTCGGCATTCTGGAGGAAGGCCCGGACGACCAGCCCCGGCTTCCCCTTGACCGTGCACGGGTGCATGCCGAGAAAGTCGTGCGGCCGGGCATTGTTCGCCTTGAGGAAGGACTGGAGTTCCGTTTTTGAAATGATGGAGGCCATGTTATTAGGGTCGGGCAAGGAATCCCTGACACACCAAGGTCTAGCGGGGCACTTCCGGCGGGTCTAGCCCGAATGTGTCCAGCGGCTGCTCACCTCCGCGACGACCGTGAATCCGGAGTCGTCACCCGACCCTCGGAATGATCGTGTCCTGGCCGATCAATTCCCTGGCCCGGGCAAGGGCGGCAACGCGATTCTCGGCATGGAGCCTGTTCATCAGATTCTGAACGTGCTTCTGGACCGTCCGGCTGCTTGAGCCGAGGATGGCTGCGATTTCCTTATCGGATTTCCCTTCAGCAACCCATCCCAGAACCTCGATTTCCTTGCGAGTCAGACCATGTTTGCGCAGAAGCGATGTCGCATCGGAACCTCGCTCCTGGATCAGGATCGCCCAGCCCTCGACGAGGCGGGCGGGTCGCAGAATCAGAGGCTCTGTCTTGCCCGGACCAGCCAATTCCAAGGGCGTATACCCGGATTGACCCCGAACGGCGGCCTTATCCAGATGATCGCGGACCTGAACCGGAAGGCGATGAGCAGAGAATTCAGTACCGATAAATGCATCGAGAAGGGAATATGCCTGGTGGTTTATGGTCCGGATAAATCCGTCGTCACCTGCGATGACCACGCCACAGTCGGTCGGGCCCGTAAACGACGTCGCGGTCCGGGCCAACGATTCCGCCCGAACGATGGAGGCCCGGTAGTGAACCGCCAGTTGCGGCTGGAGAACGGTCAGGATCTGTCGATCGCGTTCACTGAAGTCCCTGTCCTGTCGCGACAGGACAAAACTGCAATTGATGTTTCGCGGCGACGGGAGCATGAAGGTCATCATCCCATGGGTATAGCCACGGTAACATTCGTTGTAGAGCGGAGTCCTTTCGAAGTTGGACCGGCTCATGAAGTCGGTGAACTGCAGGGGTGGTCCTTTCCCTGTCTTCTTCGAATACGCGAGCATCGGATGATCATCGACATACCGCGGCAGCAGAGCCCGGCGGCTTTTCGGCATGAGGAAACCACGATAAGCAAAGTAGGAACCACGTCCGGAGCGGTGGTCGATCAATCCCAGGTTGATCGTATCTGCGGGTACCAGGCGCAGGATGATTTCCATCATGGCACGAGCCAGGGAATCAAAGGTGGCTCCTTCGGCATCCAATGCCGCCAATTCACCCAAGCCGGTGACGACCCCGCGAAGGTCCGCTGCCCGAATATCACGCATCCCAGAAAACTGATGCGCGGATTTTCGATTAGGGCAAGCCCAGGACCCTAGTGCCGGTCCCTTATAAGACCCTCAGGGCGAAATAGGAATGGTGAGTTAAGAATGAGGAATGATGAACTCTGAGTTTCTCCAAGCGCACGGCGATAGCGCCAATCCAACATACACCCCGCCATTTCTTGCAGAGCGGACCGAACGCCTATCCCGGCAACACCATCTCCCATTTGCCATCTCCCTTCTCCCATCTCCGCGCGTCCGGGGATCGCCCGGACGCGCTCAATCACCGACTTCATAGACTTCGACCAGGGCGACGCCTTCGGTGCCTCCGGCGCCAGAGACCTTGACCGTGTAGCTGCCCGGCTCCAGGGTGACCAGGACGGCGGCGTCCTTGCTGCCGGCATCCAGGGCAAAAGCCCCGACCGTATCGGCGGCCGCGGCCAGTTCCGCCGCGTTGGCCGCATCGCTCCAATTGTCGTTGGTCAGTAGCGGCGTGGCCTCGCCGGCGCGGAAGAGCCGCAGGGTCGGATCCTCCAACACCCCGGTCACGTTGTAGTCGGCCAGTTTCGGGCCCACCCCGCGGATCAGGACCGTCTTGGCGCTCTCACCGCCGATGACAAAGCCGGGAATCATGATGGCCGCACCGACCCCGACTTCGCCCCGGTTGGAGATATTGACCAGCTTTGCGCCGGGATTGGCCGAGTCGTCCACATCGTAGACTTCGACCAGGGCCACACCGGTGGTCTGCCCCACCCCGGAGGCCTTGACCGTGTAGCTGCCGGGCACAAGGTCCAGCAGCGCAGCCGCGTCCTTCGAGCCGTCCTTAAGCGGGAAGGCGCCGACCTGGTTGGCCACCGTGGCAATCTCCGCCGCATTGGCCGCATCGGACCAATCGTCATTGGCCGCAACAACCGTGCCCCCTGAGACCACCCGCAGTTCCGGATCCTCGAGGAAGCCGGTGACGCTGTAGGTCTCCAGTTCCGGACCGACCGCCCGCACCAGAACCTTCTTGGTCCCGGTGCCGTTGATGACGAAGCCCGGTATCATGATGTTGGGTCCGGTCCCCACTCCGCCGCGATTGGCGATGTTCACCAGGAAAGAGACCCCGGCGATGGTCTGGGCCTGCGCCGTCGGCGCCACCGGATTGGCAAAGCCAAGCGCATCCGTCGCGTGGACGTAGAAGGCGTAGGAGGAGCCCGGCGTGCCCTGGTAGTCGGCACTGGTTTCAGTCGTGCCTTCCTGCCACAGGGTCCACTCCCCGCCATTGACCGAGACATAGACATCGTAGTACGCCACCCCGGCCCCGCCGGCGTCTTCGCCCGTCCAACTTACCGCGAAGCTTCGCCCGGAACTCGCTGCCAGGGCGGCCACCGAGGATGTCGGGGCCTTCGAGTCGATCGTGTTGACCGTCTCATTGGTCACGATCGGGTCGTTCACATCGAAAACGATTTCGGCCGAGTTCAGGATTTCGGTTCCGTCGACCAGACCGGCCTTCGGCTCGATCAGGAAGCTGACGTAACCTTCGCCCCGCCCCGTCTCGTCGTTGGGCGGCAGGAATCCGGCAAAGGCATCCTCCGGATAGTCGCCGGTCTCCGGATCGAACGACTTCATCGACCACAGTGCCGTGCCGGAGTCGTCATCGAAGAGGAAACTGACCTGTACCGGGTAGGGATCGCTCTCCACTTCGGCCGTCCCTTCGTACTGGCTCAACCCGGACGGAATCTCGACTACCGTGCCGTTGAAACCGATCTCGAGGAGTTCGAGCGTCGACCAGTCCAGGTCCATGTCGAGAATATCGGTGATCGTCACCAGCTGGGCCGCGGCTGTCGCCGTGGAAACATTCTCGAACCGTATCGTGAAAACGATGACCGAGTCAGGCGCAATATAACCCCCGGCGCCCACTCCTATCGTGGACTTGTCATTGGGATCGATCGCCTCGACGCCATTCGTCGATCCGGGAGGACGGTTCTTCGGCCCCGGAGGCGGAGGAGGTGGTGGACAGCGGTTCCCTCGCTTTTTGCAGCAGTCTTCGGGGGGAACGCAGCAGTTTCTGAAACAGCCGACAATCAATGAACCGATCGTGTTGTAGACCGCATCGCGCTGGGCGAGCATGTTCTCGTAGTTGTCCTTTGCGCGTTGGACCTGGCCGATTGCGCCGGCGGCTGACTTGGCGACTTCGGCCGCAGCCAACACCGGTTTCAGGACGTCGGTGATCGGCCCAAGCTTGTCGAGGACTTTCCCGAGACCGAACTTGGCGAGCTTTGGATTGTCATTAAGCGCGCCAAGTAGGTTTACGGCGGAGGTGGTTGCTCCAAGAACTCCGCTGACGTTGCTGACGAAGTCGTTCAGATTGGTTGTGAAGGTCAGGAACCCGCCTTTGGTGCTGAAGGTCGAGGGATTCGTGATCGCATCCCAGATTCCGTTGACATTGCCGGCAGGCCCCCCAATTCCGACGGCCGATTGCGCGGCGCCTGCAATGGAGCCGCGGTTGTCGAACAGGGCCATGGCAAGGTTCTTTGCCCGATTGACGCCCTCGATTGCCTCCAAGAGCTCATTCAGACTCAACTGATCCAGGTTCTTGCCTGCGCGGACCGCAGTCTCGAGTTTGGACAAGAACTCGGCGGCCTCTTTGACGTCCGCAATGGCCTCGGGTGCCTTGTAGGAACTCGCGAGGAGCGAGCCGGCCAGTTCCCCGAGACGGACTCCAAAGATCCCCACATCGGCCGCGACCTGGTCCCAGCCTGAAATCCATTGGTTGTTCCAGTCGTTCCAGTAGACATCGGCCGCCCGTTGAAGACGCTGCACCTTTTCCCATGCGGCGATCGCTTCCGGACAGGGACAGACATCGTTGTAGGTGTTCGGCACCTCGCTGAGTGGGCTCTGCCGCTCCGGTGGTTCCCCCATTTCCGCTCGGATCCACCCCAGCATAGTGCCAATGACGGATGACTGGCTGAACGCACCCGCCGGTCGTGCGAAACCCTCGTAGGCTACCGGTCGACTATCCCCGGAGTTCGGCTCGTTCTCCAGCCGGTAATACCATCCGCCCACCCAATCCGCGGCAAGTGGAAGGTCGACCACGCCATTGACTGCCGTCGTGGATACCGGCGGCACGAGATAATGGTGCATTTGTCCGTCGATCGAATAGCTTCCCGGGTCGGGGCGCGGCAGTCGATACCCGCCGTCCGAATCAATCGAAGACACGGCCAGCAATCTTCCCTCTGCATCCCGCAATTCTACCGAACCCGACAGGGGCCGCGAACCGTCGGCAGTCGAGACCACGCCCTCGAAACCGACGGTATCCACAACAAGCGTCACATCGAGGTCCGTTGACGTGCCTGAGGAGACCGTCACATCGGCAACGATCTTCGGGGAGATCAGGGTCTCGAGCCCGTCAAAGAGGGTCGCGCCATAAACCAACGTATAGGTCCCTGGTGGAAGGAAATCGACGGAATACTCCCCATCGTTGTCAGTGAAGAATTGCCTCGGCGGCTCTTCGCTGCCATCCCTATAAGCGGCAACCTCGATCAACGCAAGGCCCGTATCGAGGGGATCAGCGACCCGTCCTGACACCGACCCGGACGTGGCCACCCTCAATTCCAGGTCGATCGGTTCGGACTCCACGTCAATTGGAACAGGTTCGCTCGATTTGTCCGGCAGGAGGGCATCAAGCCAGTAGCGTGCGGGTGCCAGGCCATTCACAATCACGGTTCCGTTCGCATCCAGAGCCAACAACTGCTCGAATCCCGATTCTGGCCGCGATACCCTGAGGAGGGCTCCCGGTGCCGGATCCTCGCTGGCATCATCGACTACCCGGATCGTCGCATCGACTGAGCCCGGAGCAATTGTGTCGATCACGGCCGTTTCGTTGGCAGACACCGTGATTGATGCGATTGAAGGAAACGACAGAGTCGAGTGTGCGAAATCGATCGAGTAGTCGCCGGTCGCAAGGTAGTCGAAGGCATAGGAGCCCGGGTTGGCGACAGCCTGTTCGAGTACAACCGCACCCGATCTCTTCACCTTCATAACCACCGGCTCGTCGAGGTCTCCTGGAAAGTCGAGATCGCCCCGGAGTGCTCCGCGATCGATGGAAAAATCAACGGAATCCGGTTGTTGACCGTCGACGACGGTGAACTGACTGGCCTGGGATCCGTCATAAAGGCTGATCGTGTAAGCTCCCGGTTCGAGACGTCCGAACCGATAGGCACCAGATTCGTCGGTCACCGCAAAGGTGACGGAGTCGTCGGGACGCACGAGACGCAAACCGACGGCATCGGCAGCCCCGCCGTCGCCCGAAGCATCCACCTGCCCGGCCAGAACCTCCGACTCCACCAGATTGATCTCGAGCGAGACCGGAACCGCCGGATCCGTCACCGTCACCATGCCGCTGGCGAGCTCAAAGGCCGGATCGTCTGCTGTAACGGTCCAGTCACCCACGAATGCGTTGAAAAAGGTGAAACGGCCTTCGGAATCCGATACCTGCCCAAGGAGCGGCTCGTCTCCTGAGACGGCCGAAACAGGCACCCCGGGCACACCCTCGCCACTTGACAGGACGCGGCCATTGATCGTGCCGGCGACCGCAAGCATGATGGGATCAAGCGCCGTGACGGTTCCGCTCTCGACCGCAACACCGCCCAATTCGACGCGCTTGTACCCTTCGGTTGCCACGATGACCGAAAACGTGCCTGTCCCCAATCCCGAAACAGAAAAGTCTCCAGATTCCCCGGTCAGGCTGGCCGCACTGGAATCTGCCCCAATCGCGATTACGGTGGCTCCAGCCAGCGGGTTGTCTTCCGCATCCCAAACCTCACCGGCGATCGATCCTCCGGCACCAAGCGAAAATTCCGGCCCAGGCGTGTAAACGGCCTCGCTGACGGATACGGACACCGGCCCATCGGCCACCAAACCAGGCCCACCGGCCCGCAGTTCATAGCGACCATCCGGCAGCCCGCCGAAGCGGTATCGTCCCAACTCGGAAACTTTTACGCTGTAGGACTCGTCGCCCTCCGCTCGCTGAGCGCCAACCACGACCAGGTCTCCGCTCACGCCGACCGGCAATCGGACCGATCCTTCAAGAATACTTCCCGCACTGACGGCAATCTCCAGCCCTGCCAGCGGATCCTTTCCATCCCACTCCAGTTCAGCCGAGCCTTCGAGCACGAGGTACTCATCGACTCTGACTTCATAAGTGCCGACAGCCGGCAACAGAAGATGGAAGCTTCCATCGCGCGCGGTGGTGGCCGCAACCCTTTCCGATGTCACCGTATGGACAAGCGAAACCGATGCCCCGGCCACCGCCTGACCTGAACCGGTATTAACCACGCGTCCCGAAAGATCGGATACAAGTTCATCGCGAACCCCGAAAACCAGGTATTGCAGAGGTTCACGAAGCGAGTCTGAGGCGATCCCCGTCTCGCGGTGGTAGCGGCTGATGGCGTCGCCGACCATTCGGGCGTAGTCGCCTGCCGTCGAGCCGTATTCCTCGACCAGCAGCGACCAGATGTCGTCCCAGCCGTCGGGTGGATCATCCGGCCTGATGGCCGCGCCAACTTCCGACCAGTTCATTGCATCGGTTGTCGCTGTCGTGGTCGTCGTTGACTCCAGCACGTTGCGTCCACTGACCGCCTTGAAAACGACGGCGAGGCGGCCCCGGTATCCGGGCGGCAGGATCCATGGCGTGTCTGTGTCCGAGATGGCCGCCAGGGAGAGCGCATCGTGGATGACCGCGTCCTCGTCCCGGGTCAGGCCGAGCTTGACGCCGTCAACGCCGTAAACGCCGATGACCGGCGCCATCAGGTCGGTTCCGCCCACGTTCTGGTATTCCAGCCATGCCGTGTAGAGACGGCCGGAACGAACTGCATCCGGCAGGAGAAAGCGGGTCATCAGTCGCCCGGGATTCCCGGTACCGACCTGGAAGGCATTCTCGAGAGTGTCTTCGTTTTCACCCTGACGGACCACGACATCGAAGGCCCCGACCGAAAGGCCAGCCAAGTCGAAGGTCGCGGAGAGGCGTCCGGAGTCGAAGACCGTTCCGACCGCGTCCCGCTCGCCGCCCGAACCGTCGGAGAGGACCACTTCGGCATCGGGTCGGAGTCCGGTTCCGTCAAGGGCAAGCGTGACGGGGCCCGGCAGCGAACCCGAGGACGGGTGCACGCCGAGGAGTTCGAAGCCGACTTCGCTGACCGCGATGCTAAAGGGTAAATCCCCGTCGGGGTTCCTCTCGGCCACGCCAAGGATGTACCAGGTGTCCGCGTCCGGTCCCGAGAGGTTGATCAGCGAATCGGGCTCGCCCGGAAGACCCGATTCCGAGGCGTCGACTGGGCCGGCCAGTCGTCCCCTGTTCGCGTAGAGCCGCGTCCTCCCGCTTTCCCCTTCTGCATCGAGCACGATCAACCAGTCACTACCCCCCGACGCCCTGAACTTGAAGGCAAACCGGTCGCTTTCGACGTCAAACACGCCGGAAAGCAACTGCTCCGTCGTCAATTCGGGTATCCCGACAAAGGTGGCCTTGTCCGATGTAACCAGGTTGTTCACCCGATTGGCACCCTCGAACGGCGTGTTCGCGACGTTGACATCCACCACCCAGAGGTAACCGCCCTCGGGAACGAAGGGGACATGGAGGGCCGTCTCTTCGGTCAGTTCCGCGCCCGTGCTGAAGGTTCCGGAAATCTCTGTGACCGACTCGCCGACGAGGATTCTTTCGGACCCGGGGCTCGCGGCGGCCACCAGGTAGATCCGGCTCTTCCAGATTGCGCCCTCCAGTGGGATTCCGATGTTCGAAACCGTCCATTCCAAGGTCACCGCAGCGCCGGTCATCACCGATTCCGGCCCGGAAAGGTTCACCGCCTTCAAATCCACTTCCGTCGGCGCGTTCTCGTAGAACTCATAGGCACCCATATCCGGAACGACCCCGTTCTTTGCGATGCCGGTATCGGCGGCGGACAGTTCGTCCCTGCGTTCACGGCCCCGCTTGTCCCGCTCCGGTGCAAGGTTGCCGTCGGCCGCGTCAATGGCCGGCGAACCTTCAGACAACCCCAGCCCGAAAACTGGATCACGGGTACCGAAGAGCGGATCCTCGTTCACGTTTCCGTCCGATGTGATCGTGAAGCTGAACTGGCCCAACGATCCGGTCCCGTAGACCGAAACGACATCGCCCTTGGTTGCCTCGGGATTCCAGAACAGCGTATGAGAAACCTTGATATCGGAGGCGGAGCCGCTGTCCTGATAGATCCCGTATTCCAGGGAATTTGCGATGATGGAGTTGCGGATGCGGAATTCTCCGGGGGCATGCTGGAAGAGTGCCATCCGATTGTTGTCGAAGGTGCAATTGACCACGTCCACATCCGCAAAGGCAAAACGTGCAAGGCCGCGGTCTGCACCCGCGATGACCGTGTTTTCAACCCGGATGGTGCCCTGGCGACAGGAGATCGCATCATAAAACGCGTCCGCGACCACGCTGTTCCGGATGGTTAGTATAGACTCCGCGCCGCCCGCATTGCCGATCGACCCGTAGGTATTGCCGTCGCCGCCGTAGAGGATGTGCGTGTTGTCGACGAGGTTGACGCCGATGTTCGTTTCGATCTTGCCCCAGTCGCCAGGTGCCGGTGACGTTTCGTCGCCATCTCCGTTGGTGTCGCCCCCGATGGCGTCGTCCAGGATCGAGGTTATGACAACCGGCCGGGCCGGGGTTCCCCGCGACTCCAGGACGGTGTTCGGGTCGAAGACGAGATCGGCGCCGTCTGCCATCTTCACGATCGCACCCGGCTCGATGAAGAGCTTGGTCCACTCGCCCACGGCGAGGTTGCCGGTCACCCGGTGGACCGCCCCGCCGACCAGATGGGTGGTGCCTTCGAGTTCACCCTGCCACGTCTGGCGGGAGTAGCGAACTGGTGAATACGCGGAGAGTTCAAGCAGGGAACCGTAGTCGAGCAGGAAGCCATTCCAGTCGTTCACTGCGGGCGCGGTCGTGTCTCCGTCGGCGTTGGTGTCGCCGCCGGCGGTATCGTCCATCCAGGAAGTGATCACAGTCGGACTGCCGGCCGTTCCCTCGGCGAGAAAGGCCCCGTCGAAGCGTAGTGAAACCAGTACCCCCGGCATGACCTTGACCACCGCGCCCGCCTCGACTGTCACGCTCGCGCCCTTGCCGATCAACAGGTCGTCCTCGATCACGTGGACTGTGCCGGCCGCCCAGATTTCATCCCCAGAGACCTCGCCTGAGTGCCAGTTGATGTCATTGCGGATTGAATGACCGGTCACGAGTTCACGTACGACGGAACCACCGGAGCCGATGACCTGCAGCTTCAGATCGGCCAGGCCGTTCGAAACCGCACCGAATTCCGCCGTCGAGAATCCCACGGGGTCATCGGATGTCAGGATCGTGTTGTCCGTTCCATCCTGGCGCGCGATCAGACGAACACTCTGCCCGGACGCCAGAGCCCCGGCATACCAGCTGACTGAACGCGACCCGTGCAGGACGGTCGGAAGCTCGTCCAGCCAGAACATGTCACCACTTTCCTCAAGGACCACGGTGCCGTCCTCGGCCTCACCCTGCCCGGCGGCTTCGATGTTCTCGGACGGCAACCCGATCGCGCTTGAGCTGTAGATCGCGACCCGTCCTCCACCGCTGTCGCCATTGGCGGCCACCGTTCCGCTTTCGGCCGCGTTCGCCTGGATCGTGCCCGTACCCGTCAGCGACGGCGTCGTGATCCAGATCGACCCTCCGGTCGCGCCGGACTGGCTGGTGCCCTGGGCGACCCCGTCTGCCGTAATGCTGCCGTCGAGAACAATCGATTCGGACGTCGTGATGCGAAGGGCCCCGCCACCCGCCGTGTAGCCGGTGATGCCCGCACCGCCCCCGGAGCCCGGGGTCAGCGGGCGGACCGCCGTGCCGTATACCGGTTCGGTCTGACCGGATGCGAGTCCGCCGTGACTCGCCCCGAGGTTGACCCACTGCCGCAGAAACGATCCGGGCCCCTCGAGATAACCCTGCCCGTCGGCCGAGACGGAAGCACCCTCCGGCAGGTTGAGGGTCCCTGCCATCAGGTGACTACCCTCACCCTCCCACTCGTCACGAAACGATTTCAGGAGTCCCTTGGACCGGAAGACGATCCGTCCGCCAGCGGCCACATCGACCGCTCCGTTCACCTGCAGGGTCGCCCCCCCGAAGATTTCGAGCAGTCCTGTATCCAGAATGCTGATTGACTCGAGGGTCTCGAAAGCGTCTTCCGGGATGGCCACCCGTCCGGTCACGATGAGGTCGCCGGCTCCGTTGTCGACGTCGAGGAGAAAGACCGTTCCGTCCTCGCTCGCGTCATCGGTGCCGCCGCTCCGTGCCTCGATCGTTTTCAAGTCGTCGAAGCCGGATGCGTCCGAGTAGTAGACCGCGATGCGGCCGCCTCCGCTGTGGCGATTGGCCGTGGTCGTTCCTTTCGGGGAGGCATTGGCCTGGACGGAGCCCGATCCAGCGAGGTTTTCCGTGGTGATCCAGATCGATCCGCCGGTGGCGCCGAGGTGATTCGTCCCATCGGCCAGGCCGTTGGCCGAAAGCCGTCCGTCGACCGTGAGCGTATCCAAAACGGTCAGGTGAATGGCGCCTCCGCCATAGGTTCGCGAGGTGTATCCATACGACGACGAGCCGAGATCCGTGGGCTCAAGCAGGGATCCATAGGCAGCGGGCGGAGCAACCAACTGTGCGCTCGAGGCGCCACTTCCTCCGTAGCTGGCGCCGTAGGTGGACACCGCCGACCCACCGGGACCAGTGCCGAGATTGTGGTAGAAGTTACTGGCATCCACCTGGTAACCCTGGCCATCGGCATGAAAGACACCGCCCTCCTCAATCGTGAGCACGGGGACGGTCACGTGAATCCCTTCACCCAGCCAGACTCCGCCGACTCTCTCAGTGTTGTTCTTGCCCTCCGCACGGACGGTGCCTCCGTCCATCACCAGGATCGACTCCGCAACCGACAGATCGATCCCACCAGGAAGTTCCAGGGATCCCCCATCCTCCACGACGATCGAGTCCAGTTCCTCGGTCTCAAAACCATCCAGATCAACCCGCCCCACCACTGTGAGGTGGCGCTTTCCGCCGGACGTCTGCTCCAGCCAGACCGTACCATCCTCGCTCGCATCGGTGTCGCTGCCACTTGCGGAGCGAATATTCGTCAGAGACGCAAATCCCGAAGCACTGTTGTAGTAGACCGCGACACGACCACCTCCGCTTCCACGGTTCGTGCTGGCCGCGCCCTTGCCCGAAGCATTGGCCCGAATCAACCCAGAACCCGTCAGGGTCGCCGTCGTGATCCAGATAGACCCGCCCGTCGCTCCGGAGTGGTTGGTCCCCTGAGCTGTTCCGTCGGCCGAAATCCGGCCGTTCACGGTCAAAGTGCCCGAGACGATCAGGCGGATCGCTCCACCGCCCTGCATCGGCGATGCATAGCCAAAAGAGGACGATCCCAATTCGGTGGGTTCCAGCATCGATCCATAAACCGGGCCAATCGGATCTGTAGCAGGGGCCGTCCCGGTTCCTTTGCCACCGTGACTGGCGGAGTAGTTTCCCTGAATAGATCCGCTGCCCTGGTAGCCGCCCGGACCCGTCCCCAGATTGTACAACCCCAGCAGACCCGAACGATAGCCCTGACCGTCTGCATGAATCGCGCTGCCCGAGTCAATCGTCACCGACGCAGCGGTCAGGCTGGACCCTTCACCCTGCCATTGTTCATTGACCTTCGCATCGATGTTCTTGCCGGCAAAGACGATTTCAGAGTTGCCCGAGACGGTCACCGCGCCCGTCACCGTGATGTCCGACCCGCCTCCGATCGTCAGTATCGCGCCGCCGCTGACCGCGATGCTGTCGTAGCTGGCCACGGTGTCCTCGGGCAGTTCCGTGTTCGAGCTGATGTTCAACGGAGCGCCCGTCAGGTTGATCGTAAGGGCGGTGAAGAACGCTACGGAACTGGCAACAGATCCGATTCGGCTGATCGAGAGGAAGGACGTAAACTCGGACATTCGCATGAAGGGCGGAGGGTGTGTTGGAGCGCGGCGACACTGTTCCCGCAGGGATTCAAGATTATAGGGGGCACGTATGATTTTCCGCCATGCGTAGAATTACCCGTTTTTCAGGCGGTGCCCCTGGGGCCGTTGGGCCTTCCGGTCCAGACGCAATACCCGGCGGCGACCCGATTCTCGACATTGAGCTTTTCCAGCAGGGAATCGACGTGACCTTCGATGGTCCTTACGCTGTTGCCCAGAATGGTGGCGATCTCATCATTGGTCTTGCCCTGTGCCACCCAGCTGAGGACCTCCGTCTGGCGACGGGTCAGCCCGGCTTGTTCGGCAATCCGGGCCAGGAAGGGCAGCTCGGTGACTGCGGTCGACTGGTCAGTGAGCTGGAAGTCCACCTCCATATGGGTCCCGGCTCTCCTTTCCCAGGCAATCTCCCGCAGCAGGATCGGCCTGACCTGGCTCGAAAACAGGTCAAATACGGCTGTTTCACAATCCGAAAAAGGACCCCCGGCGCGAGTCAGGCAGAAGGAGATATTGGGGTAGCCGAGCTGCGTGGGCAGCCGGAATGGCACGATGGCGGGTTCCCTGGACCCGGTCTTCTTTACCCGAACGGCGGGAACCGGGATCACAATGCCGAGCATCTGGAGGATGCCCAAGGGGCGGAAAAACTCCTGGAAAATCGCCATCTCCCTCAGATCCCGCCGAGGGACAAGCTCATCAAATTGAACGGAATGCCCACCGACGGCCCGGGTGAAGTGACGCATCAGCGGGTGTTCTTCACGATACGCTTCATAGGCATCCATCCGCTCCGCCAGGTTCTCACGGTCCGGGGTCACCACGCAGAACCCTGAGTCCTCATCGGAATACAGGTGCGAGAAGACGACTCTGTCTCCGTCAATCAATTGCTTCAACTGCTCGATCAGGACGAGTGACAAGGTCAGGAAACCACAGGGCGCTTCCCCGACGACAGACACGGAATGCCTGACCTTTGCAATCTGGTCCGAGCTCAGGCATCGATAGTCCACGTTCTTTATGTCAAGGGTGGGGCGGAAGCTCCATGGACCCGCAGAAGAACCCTCCACGCGACCAGAGCCCCGCAATCCTATCCCCATCCCCTTGATGTGGAAGCACTTTCACCTAAGGGATTCCACTATTAGCGATCGCAAATCCCCTATAGCTTCAGTATCAGATCTGCGAATCGAAGCAGACCCGCCGATCGGCTCCTGGCCGGACCGCTTTGCCAAAAGGGCCTTCCTACATTTTCGCTTTCGGTCGGCGGCCTGAGGAGGCCGCCGGGGAAAACTGCGATTCGTTCCGTCTCCAGTCACCGGAGGATGGCGGACGGTACTTGCGGGTTTCCCGTTCCCACCAGTGGACCTGGGACTCATCGTTCTGGCGTCGGAATACCTCATAGGCCGCCTGGGCCACCTGATGCGATTTCCAGACCGTATCGCTCAGGTAGCGCCCCGCCTTGATGCCGGCCGCTGACATGCGCCTTTCGTAATCCCGCAGCATGCGGAAGAGCTCCCCTGCTTCGAGCCATTTGCCCTCCTTGTAGAACTGATATCCGGCGAGGGCGCGACTGGTTCGCATGTATTCGCCCCACCGGGGCACGCGCGGCCGGGTGTTCGGATCGGCACCCGCAACCGGCAGGAGCGCGCTGTAGAGATCGGCATCCAGCGCCCGGTCATTGATCTTCTCCTCCAGGAAATAGACGGCCTGGTATTGAGTGAGGGCGTCACCGGGGTTGCCTTCGTCTTCCGACAGCAGGGCCAACCGCATTCGCAGATCGATCGCCAACCCCAAATCGTTCGGGTACCAACGACCGGATCCGTTGATGTAGGACGCCCCGCGCTGCCGCGCGTGCGACTCCTCAAGGGCAAAGGCCGCCTTGAAATAGGACTTCGCCCTAATCCGATCGCCCCGCGCTTCAGCCATGACGCCGCGAAACGCCAGGGTCCGGGTGTCACCGGCATCGACTTTGACCGCCTCGTCAAGCGCAGCTTCGGCCTCGTCCCAGCGCTGCACGTTGATCTTCTCCCAGGCCCAGCGCAGGTAGTGCGCGGCGGAGGTGAACCGGCCGTTCGTCCAGGTTTCGGTCGCCTGGCGCAGGTAGTCGTCCACCCGGTTCTGGCGGGCATAGACCTCGGCGAGGGAATAGGAGACCTGATGGTTGCCGGGGTCCATCCGCAAGGCCGTCTCCCAAGCCAGCGCCGCGGTTTCATAGTCGTTGGACTGACGTGCCAACAGCGCGATATAGTCATGGGTCCGGGCATCGTCGGAATGCAGATCCAGAACGGCGTTTCGGTAATCCACCGCGGTCTGGATCCCACGGTTGGCTGCCTGATCGTGCAGGCGGGCCTGCCGGAGTCCCTCTGCCGTGGGGCTTTTCGTGTATTTGTAGATGGTCCCCCCACGACGCTCTTCCCAGCTGATGGTCTGCGTCAAACCCCAGGAAATGACCATGTGCTGCCCGGCCCCCGCCGCCGCGATGCTGCGCATCATATAGAGAACCTCCGGATCCGGTTGGCCCGCGGACATGGCCCGGCGCAGGTAGGATTCCGCATTGGCAAATTGCTTGAGTCGCAACTCAAGACGACCCATCCCGATAAGCGCACCCACGTGATCCGGATTAATCTGCAGGGCCCGTTGCAGATAAATGCGAGCCCGCTCGATTTCGGCCGCCCACAACTGGCGCCCCTGCATACGATATGAATCGGGATTCGCGGCAGACCCCACCGCATGTGCCTGCACCTCCAGCTCGTCGAGGAGAAAGCGGCCGAAACGAAAGAGGCGGTCCGGATCGTCGGGCGATTCGGCCAGGTGCCAGTCCAGCCTTCGGCAGTTCTCCGAATAGGTTTCATCTCCGACCAGGCGACTTCGGTTCGAGGCCAACAGAAGCTCATCCGCCATCGATTGCAGCGTCCCGTATGGTTCGCCCCTCTCGGCGGCCTTGACCAGGTCTTTGCTCAGGGCGGCTGGATTCCCGGCGACTCGTTTCCCCCGTGCCTCCCTGATCAGACCTTCCGCCCAGTCCTGCACCCCGTTGGAGTCCTTGGGATCGAGTTTCCGCGCGTGCTCCATGTCGGCGTCCGCTCGTTGCAGATCTCCCATTCTGGCGGCGCAAACGGCTCGCTTGGGATAGGCGTCCGCCAACCGTGGGCGCCAGGCGATAACCAGGGACAGATGATTCCGCGCGCGCTCGTAGTCGCCGAGCATGACCAATGCCGACCCGTAAATAAAACGCGCGACAAGATCTGTGGGATCAGCCTCGACCAATGTGGCGCTCTGATCGGCGGCGCCACGGTAGTCGGACTGCCGGAACAATTGGATCGCCACAGTCGATCGGGGGCTGTCTTCAGGCTTTAGGACCTCGTAAGCCGGAGTTCTCGGGTTCGTCGGAATCCCGGGATCACTCGGTTCCGACGAACCGCAGCCGACCAGGAAAAACCCGGCCAAAAAGGATGTGAAGACAATACGGGGCAGGACCATCGCCAGGATCACCCACAGGCAACAGGGTTCAGCAATCAATCCTGACGGTAACCGGGGTGTCAACGTTCGAACGTGACGCGGAACCCCATCTCCCGTCTCCTCTCTCCGCGCGTCCGGGGATCACCCGGACGCGCTCAATCGCCAACTTCATAGACTTCGACCAGGGCCACGCCCTCGGTGCCTCCGGCGCCCGAGACCTTGACCGTGTAGCTGCCCGGCTCCAGGGTGACCAGGACGGCGGCGTCCTTGCTGCCGGCATCCAGGGCAAAAGCCCCGACCGTCTCGGCGGCCGCGGCCAGTTCCGCCGCGTTGGCCGCATCGCTCCAATTGTCGTTGGTCAGCAGCGGCGTGGCCTCGCCGGCGCGGAAGAGCCGCAGGGTGGGATCCTCCAGCACCCCGGTCACGTTGTAGTCGGCCAGTTTCGGGCCCACCCCGCGGATCAGGACCGTCTTGGCGCTCTCACCGCCGATGACAAAGCCGGGAATCATGATGGCCGCACCGACTCCGACTTCGCCCCGGTTGGAGATATTGACCAGCTTTGCGCCGGGATTGGCCGAGTCGTCCACATCGTAGACTTCGACCAGGGCCACACCGGTGGTCTGCCCCACCCCGGAGGCCTTGACCGTGTAGCTGCCGGGCACAAGGTCCAGCAGCGCAGCCGCGTCCTTCGAGCCGTCCTTAAGCGGAAAGGCCCCGACCTGGTTGGCCACCGTGGCAATCTCCACCGCATTGGCCGCATCCGACCAGTCGTCATTGGCTGCAACAACCGTGCCCCCTGAGACCACCCGCAGTTCCGGATCCTCGAGGAAGCCGGTGACGCTGTAGGTCTCCAGTTCCGGACCGACCGCGCGCACCAGAACCTTCTTGGTCCCGGTGCCGTTGATCACGAAGCCCGGAATCATGATGTTGGGTCCGGTCCCCACCCCACCGCGATTGGCGATGTTCACCAGGAAAGAGACCCCGGCGATGGTCTGGGCCTGGGCCGTCGGCGCCACCGGATTGGCAAAGCCAAGCGCATCCGTCGCGTGGACGTAGAAGGCGTAGGAGGAACCCGGCGTTCCCTCGTAGTCGGCACTGGTTTCAGTCGTGCCTTCCTGCCACAGGGTCCACTCCCCGCCGTCCACCGAGACATAGACATCGAAGCGCTCGACGCCCGAACCGCCCGCGTCGTCACCCGACCAGGACACACTGAATCTTGGCGCGGAACGTTCGCCCAAGGCGGCAACCAAGGCTGTCGGCGCCATCGTATCGATCGTATTGACCGCCACGTTGGTGATGATCGGCTCGTTTTCGTCGAAGACGATGGAGGCCTGGTTCTCGATCACTGTGCCGTCCTCCAGACCCGGCATCGGCCAGATGGAGAAGCGCAGGTAGCCTTCCCCGCGGCCGGTCTCGTCGTTGGGCGGCAGGAACCCGGCAAACGGATCCGTCGGCCAGTCGCCGGTCTCCTCGTCAAACGAACGCAGGTCCACCGTCAGCTCACCGGTCGCCGGGTCGAGGTGGATCTCGCACTGCACCGGGTTCGGGTCCGCCGATACCCGGGCCACTCCGGAATATCCCGTGGCGCCTTCCGGTGGCACAATCACCGCGTCATTGAGGCCAAACTCGAGCAGCTCAAGGGTCGACCAGTCCAGCTTCACATCGAGGAAATCGGAGATGCGCACCTGCTGCGCGGCCGCCGAGGCCGTCGGCAGGTTCTCAAAGCGGATCCGGTACTCGATCGGACCCTGACCGTCGATGTAGCCGCCCTCGCCCACCCCGGTCGACGCCTTGTCGTTGGGATCATAGGACGAGACCACGCGGGAGTTCAGGCTCCGGCGGCCTCCCCGCGGCGTCATTCCGGGTCCGAAGGGATCGTCCGGTGTGTACCACCAGTTGGCCAGAAGAACCCAGTTTTCACGCGTGGCCGCGTCGAGCGAGGAATTCATGAACGAACCGGCCGTCCCAAGACCCGGAACGTAGCCCAAGCCGTCATTAGCCAGCAGAGCCCAGCCGCGTACAGTCTCCGCCAAAGTCGTTTCCCCGTTGTTGTAGCGCATCTGGGTCTCAACGGCGTTGCCGGTTGTGACCACCGTTCCCGCCACCTGGAGACCTTTCAGGAACTTTCCGAAATTGTTCTTTGTGGTGAAGTTCTTGCCCGATTCCAAAGCTTCACTGGTGGCCTTCACGTTCTTGTTCGCGTGGTTCAGCCGCGATCGGGAGTTCTTGAGCCTGTTGCTGCTCTTGCGGATGTCATTTCTGTGCCCGGAGGCCACCCGCTTCTTGAATGTCGCGTTGTCCCGAAGGTATTGATTTCGCGCGACTTCCCTTTCCTGGATAGCCCAGTTGTTGGAAGTGCGCAGATAGGATTCCGTGATGTTCTGCCCGGCCGATGAAGCCAGGTTGGCGTTCGTCAGATTTGCCGTGCCCGAGCTGTCGAAAACCTGCGACTGTTCCTCATATCCCTCGTAATCCGTGAAATTGGTCGGCTGGTTCGCTGCGTAGGTGTAGGGGTTATCCCCTTCAGTGACGGCAGGATCCGGCGAAAGGAAGCGGCCGAGCCAGGGATCATAGGTCCGCAGTTGAATCCAATACTGGTCTCCGGGGGCCTCGAGAACGCCATGGCGGCCCGCGAAGGTGAGGCGATTGGGGACGGTCTCCGTCTCCGAGACAAGTTCACCGAACGGAAGGTATTCATAGCTGTTGACGGTATCGCCGTCGATGTCAGTGACCCGGAGAACGTTGCCGCTCCCATCATAGTGCAGGAAATAGGCACCCTCGCCTTCGCGCTCGAACCAGGAATAGCCGAACCGGCCATATCCGAAGTGGGTCGAGATGGCCCCCTCGTGCACAGCCAAGAGTGTATCCCTCATCAGGGGATTGGGCAGGTAGTCGCTGACCTCGCTGCCCCGGGTCTCCCGGATACGATAACCGAGCGCGTCGTAGTCATACCTGACGTCCACACCGGGTCCCGTCACCCGGGTCAGCTGGTTGAGGTCGTCATACACGTAGGTCCAGACCTCGGATCCAATCGTCTGCTTTGTCAGGTAACCATTGGCGTCGTATTCATACTGCCGCTCCCCGGCGCTGACATAGCGATTGAGGGCGTCCACGGCATAGGTTTGCCCCCCCCCGGGACCAGTAGTCGACTGCCGGCTGCCCACCGCGTCATAGGCGAACTCGTAGGCCGTGTCATCGCGTTCGAAACCCGTCAACCGGCTGAAGTCATCGTATTCGAACGCGTAAGCGGCATTGCCGAAATCGGCTCCGGTTCTCCGCCCCAGCGCATCGAAGGTATAGGTGACGCCCGCCAACGGCGACGCGTCGGGTTTGAGGTGGGTGACTCCCGCCACACGCTGGCCGGCGTCGAACGTGTAGCTCGACTCGGTTCCATTGGCTCGGCTCTCGGTCTGAAGCTGGCCCAGTGAATTGATCGAATATTCGGTCAGGACGTTCCCGTCTTCGTCCAGAAGCGCCCTAAGGTCGCCCCTGTCGTCGAAGGCGTAGCGGACGACATAGCCGGAATCGTCTTCAACCTGCGTGATCCGCCCGGTCTCGTCGTAGGTATAGGAGACCGAGTGTCCGTTCGGAAACGAAACCTCCTTTACCAAGCCATTCGTGGTGTAGTCCAGGGACGTCGTACCCGCCGCATTCCGGGCGGAGACCAGCCAACCCTTCTCATTGTAGGTAAACTCGTCCTTGAGCCCCCCTCCGTAGGAACGCTCCACGAGCCGGTCGTTTTCGTCGTAGACAAACGTAATGACCTTCCCGGCCCGGTCCTCGACCCTTGTGACACGTCCATCATCATCATAGTCGGCCTCGGACCGTTCCCCCAGGGCATCGACTCGGGCAATCCGATTGCCGGAGTCGTCATATTCATAGGTTGTCGACCGTCCAAGCGGGTCGGTGATCTGTGTCAGTTCGAGCGCGTCGTTCAATGTGACATTCGTGACCGATCCAAGCGGATCGACGAAGCGGGTCACCGTGTCGTCTTCGTTGAAGAAGGTTGTCCGGGAAAGCCCTCCGGACACGATGAAGCGCTCGGAGCCGGCGCCATCCTTGAGGTCGGACCGAAAGATCTGCTTTCCGTTCAGCAACACCTCGACCAGTTGCGCGAGCGTGCCGAAACGCTTCTCCATGACGTCGCCTGAATCGGACGAGATCACCTCCAATCCCACTCCAGGATAGGCAAAGGAGACGGCTGCTCCGTTGGAGTCTGCGTCGACCAGTCGGCCAATATCGTCGTAAAGGAAATCGTGGACTTCCCCGTTGTTGCCCTTGAGGGATCTGACCCGTCCCGATCGATAGCCGGTTTCGAAATAATCCAGATCCGCAGTCAGGCCGGTCGGGGCAACCACCCGGGTCAGATTGCCGGCGGCGTCATGGGTCAGAGTCGTGTCCAAGCCATCGGGACCAGTGATCGAATTCACCATGCCATTGCCGTCGTAACCGATCATGACCAGGTTGCGGTCACCGTCGCGCACCGCGACGAGCCGTCCGCTGTTGTATGCAAAATCCAGCCGACCCGTTGCCGGATCGCTGAAGAAAGCAAGGTCTCCGTCGGGCTTGAAGACGTAGGCCGCCCCGGTCACCGTGGTGAGTTCGAAGTGGTCGCCCTTGAAGCGCAGCCGGCTCCGGTTCTCCACCATGGGGACCCAGACGGAATCGTCCAGAGTCGGCTGATAGGTCGCGCGTTTGCCCCAGATCCAGACGGCGACATGGTCCCGCTCGACCCGGTAGGCGCGGTTTCGTGTGATGTCCGGAAGGAAATCGCCGATTCGCGTCGGGCGTCCCTGTTCGATCGTCCAGCCGTTGGGATCAACCGCACGGATGCTCTGCATGAGCAGGAAGGCGAAGCGACGCTCCCTTTCGCCCACCCGGCTCAGCTGGGTGGCGTTGCGGGCCGCCGTCGCGTTGACCTCGCCGAAAGTCTCCCCGGCTTCGGATCGGAGCAGTTCGAAGACGTTGTTCCATCCTTCGTCCGGGAGATCGGGCAGGCGCAGGGCGTCCTTGAAGTCATCCCAGCGGAAGGGGCTTCCGGCGAAGTTCGCCGTCTGCCAGAGAAGATCGATGGTCAGGGAGTTGCGGTCGACCGGTGCCTCGAAACTGAGGACATGGGTCTCCGTCTTCGAGTCAGGACGCAGGATGCCGGCGGGTCCGTCGCTGCTGATGCCGAGGAAGTTGTCGATGAAGAGCGGCTCGTCCGCGGCAACCGGGGGACCGTCCGGCGCCGACCGGCTGCGCAAACCCGCCGAGGCGAATCGCACCGGCGGTTCGACCCGCACGGCGGCGTTCAGTTGCATCAGCGGGGCAACCAGATCCACGTTGCCGGTATTACGGTAAAGAACCGTGGCGCCGCCCTTGCGGCCGGCCCGGACCTGTGTGTCGCCGATTAGCCGGACATCCAGCTCGGCGGGCCGGGTCGCGCCTACGGAGACGGTCTGGACCGAGTCGACCGAGGCCCCGTCACGCGCCGCCCGGACCCGGTAGGTCCCGTGGGGAACGCCGTCCAGCGGGAAAGTCGGGTAGGCCAGGTTGGTGACGGTCGAGTAGGTCGCGGTTCCCGGGTAGGCCTGTCCGGTTGCGACCGAGACGAGGGAAAACGCCAGTTGGTCATCCAGGAGGGCGCCGGCGACCTCGAGCGTGGCTGTGCCGCTGTCGCCGATGCTGCGCGGCGAAACCCCGGAGATGCGGAAGTCCACCGCTTCGGCCGAAAGGCTCAAAGCGACATCGGGCTGGGTCAACCCGGATACGTTGACCAGGATGTAGGCCAGACCCCCGCGCGGGGCAAAGAGGCTGACGTCATCCTGTCCAAATTCCTGGTTGCGGCCGTCGAAGTCGGTCGGTGACGGCAACCGGTCGAAAGCCCAGTAGAGTTCCGGGAGGGCGAGGCCATTGCCGGCTGTGATGGCTTGCAGGATGGCCCCTTCCTTGCGGGTATCGATTACGAAGACGAACTGGTCGCCAGTTTCCCGCAGGAAGACGGACTGAGGCTCGCCTCCGATCGCGACGGCGGGAACATCAATCCGCGTAGTCCCGGCCGAGGTGCGGTCGTTGTTAGCGCGGTTGGCCCCCTCGAAGAGCGAGCCCGGCGCATTGGTCCGCACCTTCCAGCGGTGCAGGCCGACGGTCGATCCCGGAACCGCAATCTCCTCGGTGAAGGTGACTGATTCGCCCGGTTCCAGCCGCAGGTTGCTGCCGACCAGGACGGTGCGGGATTCGCGAAGAATCTCCGAACCAGTGTCCGGGTTGGCGACCAGCCAGACCTCGTCGACCCACGGGCCGGCCACGGTGACACTTCCGTCGTTGCGCACCGTCCAGGTGAGGACGGCGGATCCACCGACCGTTGCCTCAGCCGGGGCGGTGACGGCGGTCACCACCAGGTCGACTTCCGAAGCGGCGCCCTCGGCATACTCGTATGCCCCGATGTCGGCAATCACTCCTCCGGCACCCGCGACGCCCGTGTCGGCCACGGTGGGCTCGTTGAAGCGTGGCGCGCCGTTGCGATCGGAATCCGGCGCCACCGTCGTGTCGGCGGCATCGATGGCCGGGGAGTCGGCCTGAAGGCGGTACTCGCCCCCGGCCCCGTTGAGAAAGCCGGGGTCGGCGGCGATGTTGCCGTCCGTGCCGATGACGTCGGCCACCGAAGCGGTGTTGCCCTGAGCCGCCCGCGGATTGAAGAAGAGGTTGTGGCTCATCGTCTTCGTGTCGCCCCCGAAATCGCGGAGCAGCCCGGCGGTGAAGCTGTTCGAGATGATCGAATTCGCCACATCGAGTGTGCCGCCGTGGATGAGCAGGCCGATACGGTTGCGGTCAAAGGTCGAGTTGCGGATGGTGACCGCGGATCCGGGATGCGCCGAAACGGCCCGGTCGATATTCCGGAACACGCTGTTGCGGATCGTGACCGGGCCTCCCCAGGCGAGGACGCCGTCGAAGAACGAGTCCGAGACAAGGGAATTGTCGATCAGAACCTCGGAGCTGCCGGTCGTCCGGATGACGCCGGTCCCGGACCAGGAAGTGCCAGTCCCGCCACCGTAGAGGATCTTGACATGGTCAAAGGTCGCCGGTGAGCCGTTGACGTAGATCCAGCGCCAGTCTCCGGCCGCGGGAGCCGTGGTATTGCCGTCCTCGTTGGTGTCACCGCCGTGGGCGTCGTCCCGTTCCGACGTGAAGATGATCGGCTGGGCGAGCGTCCCTTCCGCCACCAGGGTCGACCCCGGCGAGAGGATGAGCCCTTTGTACTGGCCGAACTTGATGATTGCCCCCGGTTCGATGATCAGGGTCGCGCCGGTGGCCACCGTCACGTCTGCGGTCACCCACTGGAGGGTACCGGTTCGCCAGCGAACGGTGCCGTTGATCGTCTTGTCCGGCAGGTCGACGGCATAGAAGAAGGACACAAGTTCGTTGGTGTTAAGCTGGCTGCCCACGGCCAGGGCTATCCCGCGCCAGTCCCCGGCGCCGGGCACGGTTCGGTTGCCGTCGCGGTTGCTGTCGCCGACCCGGGCGTCGTCGAGGAATGAAGTGAAGACGATGGGAAGGGCCTCGGTTCCCTCGCCGTTGATGGACGCGCCCGGCCGCAGATCGATCCTGGACTTCGGGGTCACCTTGATGACCGTGCCCGGCTCGATCGTCACGGATACACCGTCCGCTATGACAAGGTTTCCGCGAACCACGTTGAGCCGGTCGGCCGGCCAGGACTCATCGGCCTCGATTGTGCCGCTGTGCCAGACATACTCGTTGGCCACGAAGACGTCGGCCTGCAACTCGCCCACCAGATCGCCGTCTCCGTTCACCACGGTGACCATCAGCGAATAGTCACCATCGGGCACCGAGGTCGTATCCCAGGCGAAGGAGGGAACGATCGACGAGGAATTCAGAAGGACGGTCTCACTCTCACCGTCGAGAAGTCGGAGCGTGGAGGTGACGGACAGGTCGGAGGAGAGGACCACCCAGGAAACATCGACCGCTCCAAAGATGATCGGCGGGAGGTCGGAGACCCACGAGACGGCTTCGATCGTCTCGAGATCCTGGATACGGACCGTGCCGGCTTCGGCCGAGTCGTCGGTTGGCCGTGCCTCGATCCGGTTCAGGTCCAGCTCCATCGCACCGGTCGTCCCGATGGCGATGCGACCGCCGGCGCTGCCCCGGTTGTTGCTGGCGGTCCCCTTGGCCGAGGCGTTGGCCTGGACCACCCCGTCGCCCGAGACGGATCCGGCCTGGATCCAGATCGAACCTCCGGTTGTGCCCGAATGATTCGCGCCCGAGACGACAATACCGTTGGCGGTGATGGCGCCGTCATGGGTCAGTTGCCCCGGCACCACCAGCCGGACCGCGCCGCCCGCCCGCAACTGGCTGCCGAAGACGCCTCCGGAGGAACCGAGATCAACCGGTTGCTCAGCGTTGCCGTAGACCGGCGCACTGGCTCCGCCCCCCTTCCCTCCGTGGCTGCCGCCGACAGAATTGGAGGTGGATCCGCCGGGTCCCTTGGACGAAGGGTAGCCAAACCCGTCGGCGGTGATCGTTGCTCCCGCCCCGATAGTCAGGTCCTTGGCCAGGATGGTGACGCCCCGTCCCGTGTAGACTCCCCCGCCCAGATCAACGGCATCGACCGACTGGGCCTCGAGAACGGCATTCCCGGCCAGTTCAAGCTCGCTGGCGACCGCCAGAATGGACCCGCCGCCCAGTTCGAGTTGTCCGTCGAGTTCGACCGTCACCCGGCCGAATGCCTCGGACGATCTCTCAGGGAAGGCCAGCCGGTCGAGCACGCGGAGCGCCAGATTGGGAACGGATCGGTCGATGAAGACGACTGATCCGTCCTCCGCCCCGGGACCGCCCGCGTCGGCCGACGTAGCGACGAAACCCTCGAAGTCATCCGCGGTGTCATAGTAGACGGCGATACGGCCGCCGGAGCTGTCGGAGTTTGAGCCCATGCCCTTGGTGGCCGCGTTGGCGCGGAAGAAGCCGGTGCCGCTCAGCGTGTCCGCATCCACCCAGATCGATCCGCCGGCGGCTCCGGAATGATTGGAACCCGAGGCGGTGCCGTTCGCGGAAATCGTGCCGTCGAGGTCGAGGTTGCCGTCGACCACGATGCGAATGACGCCGCCGCCGCGGGTCGTTGACGCAAAGACACCCCCGGCCGCACCCGCAGTGCTCGGCTCGAGCGGATCGCCGTACTCCCGATTGTTGCCGGAACCCCCTCCGTCGCCTCCGTGGCCGGCGCCGACGGTGTTCTGCCCGGCGGTCGGACCATCGGGACTCTCCCCGGGGCCGTAGCCGAGGCCGTCGGCCAAAATCGAGGCGTTTTCAGCCACAGTCAGGTTGCCGGCTTCGATCCGGCCACCGACGCCGTCCCATTCGACGAATATCCGGGCGGTTCCCGCCAGAGCCAGGGTGTCCGCGATACTCAGGACGGCCCCGGGGCGCATTTCGACACGCCCGTTGTTCACCTCCATTGACTGGACGGAAAAGGCGGGTCCGGGCTCAACGACCAGACGTTTCAAAACCGTAAGGTGCCTTCCCCCGACGCCATCCCGGGCCAGGTAAACCGTGCCGGCTTCGGCACTGCCCTGGCCGTTTGCCTGGATGTTGCCAAGGTTGGCAAACCCGGAGGCGTCCGCGTAGTAGACGGCGACCCGGCCGCCGCTGCTGTCATTGTTGCCTGAAGATCCCCCTGGCGCCGCGTTCGCGCGGATGGTTCCGGAGCCCGCCAGGGTATTGGTGGTGATCCAGATGGATCCGCCGGCCGCTCCGCTGTGGTTGGTGCCGGTAGAGGTGGCGTCGGCAGAGAGGGTCCCGTTAACTGTCAGGGTGCCCGAGACGGTCAGCCGGATGGCGCCGCCTCCCGCCGTGACCGAACCAAAGACTCCGCTGGCCGAGCCCAGATCGACCGGCTCTGTCATCGAGCCGTAGGCGGATTTGACCACGGAGGCACTGCCGGTGGCCCGGCCGCCATGGCTGGCTCCGACCGTGTTTGCGCCTTTGCCGGGTCCGCCCGGCCCAAGGCCGCTCGGGTAACCCTGCCCGTCGGCATCGACGTGGCCGTCGAGATCGACGGTGAGGGTTGTCGCGGTGATCGAAACCCCGGCACCGGCCCAGGCTTCATTGACCTGGGCGTCGCGGTTCTTGCCTTCGGCCAGGACCACGCCGCCACCCTTGACCCGCAGAGTCCCGGTCACCGTGAGGGAACTGCCCCCGCCCAGTTCGAGGACACCGCCATCCTCCACCGTGATCGCCGTTTGGGTCACGCTTGTGTCCGGATCGATGCGCACCCGACCGTGGACAATGAGCGATCCGTTCCCGGTCGTCGTGTCGCGCAGATAGACCGTCCCGTCCTGCGCGCTGCCCTGCCCCTTCGCCTGGATCGCGGACAGGTCGGTAAAACCCGAGGCGTCTCCATAGTAAAGGGCCACCCGGCCTCCGCTGCTGTCTTTGTTTCCTGAAAATCCCTTCGCCACCGCGTTGGCCTGAATGGTGCCGGAGCCGGCCAGGTTGACCGTGGTGATCCAGATGGATCCTCCGGCGGCCCCGCTGTGGTTGGTGCCCGTGGCGGTGCCGTCGGCGGATAGCGTCCCATTGACCGTCAACGTGCCCGACACGGTCAGCCGGATGGCGCCGCCTCCCGCCGTGACCGAAGCAAAGACTCCGCTGGCCGAGCCCAGGTCGACCGGCTCGACCATCGAACCGTAGGCGGATTTGACCACGGAGGTACTGCTGGTGGCCAGGCCGCCATGGCTGGCTCCGCTATTGTTTGCGCCGGCGCCGGGTCCGCCCGGCCCGAGGCCGCTCGAGTAACCCTGCCCATCGGCATGGACGCGGCCGTCGAGATCGACGGTGAGGGTAGCCGCGGTTATCGAAACCCCGGCACCGGCCCAGGCTTCATTGACCTGGGCGTCGCGGTTCTTGCCTTCGGCAAGGACCACGCCGCCACCCTTGACCCGCAGAGTCCCGGTCACCGTAAGGGAACTGCCGCCGCCAAGCTCGAGCAGACCGCCGCCCTCGACCGTGATCCCGGTGTAGGTTGGCGCCTCGTCCGGTTGGATGCGCACCCGACCGTGGACAATCAGCGAACCGTTCGAGGTCGTCGTGTCGCGCAGATAGACCGTCCCATCCTGAGCATCGCCCTGCCCGTTGGCCTGGATGGCGGACAGGTCGCCGAAACCCGAGGCATTCGCGTAGTAGACGGCCACCCGGCCGCCACCGCTGTCGTTGTTTGCTGAAAAACCCTTCACCGCCGCGTTGGCGCGGATGCTGCCGGAACCGACCAGGTTGGCTGTGGTGATCCAGAGGGAGCCTCCGGCGGCCCCGCTGTGGTTGGTGCCCGTGGCGGTGCCATCAGCGGAAAGGGTTCCATTGACCGTCAACGTGCCCGACACGACCAGCCGGATGGCGCCGCCTCCAGCCGTGGCTGAAGCAAAAACGCCGCTGGCCGAGCCCAAGTCTACCGGCTCTCTCATCGAACCGTAGACCGTTTTGAGCAGGGAGGCACTGCCGGTGGCACGGCCGCCGTGGCTGGCGCCGACCGTGTTTTGGCCGGCACCGGGACCACCCGGCCCCAAGCCGCTCAGGTAGCCCTGCCCGTCGGCATGGAGCCGGCCGTTGAGGTCGACGGTCAGGGTCGCCGCGGTGATGGATACACCGGCTCCAGCCCAGGCCTCGTTGACCTGGGCGCCGGTGTTCTTGCCTTCCGCCAGGACGACGCCACCGCCCTTGACCCTGAGGACGCCGGTCACGTTGAGGGACGTGCCGCCGCCCAGTTCGAGGATACCGCCATCCTCGACCGTGACTGCGGTGTGGGTCACGTCCGAGTCCGGTTCGAAGCGCACCCGACCGTGCACGATAAGGGACCCGTTCGAAGTCGAAGTGTCGCGCAGGTAGACCGTTCCGTCCTGTGCACCGCCCTGCCCCTTGGCTTCAATCGCGGACAGATCAGTGAATCCCGAGGCGTCTTCAAAGTAGACGGCCACCCGGCCGCCGCCGCTGTCGTTGTTTCCTGGAAAGCCCCTTACCGCCGCGTTGGCACGTATGCTGCCGGAGCCTGCCAGGTTGGCCGTGGTAATCCAGACGGAGCCTCCGGCCGCTCCGCTGTGGTTGGTGCCCGTGCCAATGCCGTCGGCGGAGAGGGTCCCGTTGACCGTCAACGTGCCCGACACGACCAGCCGGATGGCGCCGCCTCCGGCGGTGGTTGAGGCGTAAACGCCGGCGGCCGAGCCCAGATCCAGCGGTTGGCGCATCGATCCGTAGACCGGTTTGAGCAGGGAGGCGGTGCCGGTGGCACGCCCGCCGTGGCTGGCGCCCGTTGTGTTCGCGCCAACGCCGGGTCCGCCCGGCCCCAGACCGCTCAGGTAACCCTGACCGTCGGCATGGATCGTACTTCCGGAAGCAACGGTCACCGAGGCGGCGGTGAGGCTGGAGCCCTCCCCCAGCCACTCCCCACCGACCTGGGCATCCACGTTCTTGCCGGCAAAGACAATGGACGCGTTGCCCGTGACGGTGACCGCCCCGGTGACCGTGATGTCCGATCCCCCTCCAATGGTAAGGACCGCACCATTGGAAACTGAAATACTGTCGTAGCTCGCAGCCGAATCCTCAGGCAGATCGAGGTCTGTCGTCACGTTCAGAGGTGCCGCCAGAGTGTTCGTCGATCCAACCAGAGCCAATGCCAAGCTGAATGCGCAAAAATGGTGACGGGTAGAACGCTCGCGGGCCAACCGGGCGACCGCACCCAACGGGAAACGGAGAAATCGCATTGTGGGATTTTAGCAAATCCCCGACATCCCGTATATGGGCCAAAATGCGTAGGGGAAACCCTTACCGAACACTTCCCCAGCACCGCAGCTCAACTCCGGCAACGCTGATCCAGCTGGTGGCAGATGCGCTCGATGGCGGAATCCGCAAGGACCGGATCCTTGGAGGTCACGAAGTTCCGGATATTCCTGGGATTAAGGACGGCCGGGTCACCCCGGACCGACGCCTCCACAAACCATCCCGGCAACGCCACTATCGGTGAAACCGACACCGGTTCCCCGGTCGCACCGGAAAGGAATTCCGAAAGACCGGCGGCCTGCCGTTTGGCCTGCTCCAGGCAGCGCTTCTCGGTCCAGCGGGGAAAGACCAGCTTTTGTCCATCGTACCTGACCCGGTATTCCGGGGTCTGGCTGCCCAGCTTCGGCTTGCGCCTCGCCTTGGTCTCAACCGCGAAGGCTCCGGTCGGTCCGACAACGACGTGGTCGACATTGAACCCGCTCATCGGAACGTCATGGAAAACCTGATACCCATCGGCCAGCATTTGATTGAGTTCCTCACCCACGGCGCGTTCCCCGGCAAAGCCGAGGCGCATCCGCTGGAGGATCCGGATCAGCCGGACAAGCTTGCGTCCCTGAAGCATTGCCAGGGGGACTGCCAGGGCCAGGAGGAGAGCCCCCGTCACCACCATCTGGTGCGGCGGCATCATCCTCGTGGTGAGCCCAAAGACCAGGCTCATCCCGAGGGTCCAGAAAAGGAACTGGACAATGATGTCATCAAGTTCCTCCTCCAATTCCCCGATACGCAGACGCGTGCTCTCACCGGGCGGTCGCAGGAGCTGGTCGCGGAAGGGATCGGCATAGCGGCGGTTGAGTTTCACCTTCCGCTGCTTCAGGTCATAGACGTATCCAATGGCCGGCACGGCAAAGAGCAGGCTGACGCCGAAATGGGTGATCCAGTTCATTTCCAACGGGATCCATCGGCGATAGGGGCGGAAAATTGAGTGCCTGGCGCCCGACTACGACCATAGAAGTCAGGTCGGGACGAACCAATCCGGCTTCTCATGGCCACGCCGCGACAAGCCGGGCCGTCCGCCGAAGCAGGTGTAGACCCGGCAGTCTCTTGCCGGGCTCATTGCACAGCCTTTCGGGCCTCCGTCAGGAAGCGCCCCATCAGACCCACCTCTACTGGGCCGTTGATGGGATCAAAAGAAAACGCAGCGACTGTGCCGCCTCCATTACGAGCTAACTCTGACCCATGCTAAGTTGCCTGAAAACAATCAGTTGCATAAGTTTGTAACGTATTATGTGACAAACTGCCTTGACCAGGTGGGTCTGTGGTTTACTTGGGCAGGTCCGACGTCAATGGAGCGACGTCGCTCCATCTGAACGATACTCAACCTAGCCCAACCAGCGCCAGCTCCAGGCCACCGCCGCGCAGATGATGACGCCATAGACCACAGGAAGGATCGTGGCCACCGCCGTCCATTTCACGCTCTTCGTTTCCCTGTAGATGGTATAGATGGTCGTCGAACAGGGGTTGTGACAAAGCGAGAAGAGCAGCAGGCAGATCGCGGTCAAGGTGGTCCATCCACCGGCGACCAACAACTGGCGCAGAGCGCTGTTGCCTGTCTCGAACATGACGCCGGCGCCCTGCTCGCCCACTCCGGTCAGTCCCGTCACCAGCACCGTCAGCATGAGGATGGTGGGGATGACTATCTCGTTCGCCGGGATGGCCACGATATAGGCCACCAAAATCACGCCATTCAGGCCGAGAAACAGGCCGATCGGATCGAGTCCTCCAATCATCCAGACCGCCACTGATTGGTCGGCGATCGTGATATTTCCGATCAACCAGATGGCCGCGCCGGCCGGCAGGGCAAAGACGATGGCACGCCAGAGGACGAAGATCGTCCGGTCGATCAACGAGGTGTAGAGTGTGTTCAGGATCCGCGGCGGCCGATACGGGGGAAGTTCCAGACTGAAACTCGACGCCTGTCCCCGGAGAATCGTTCTGGAGAGCAACCAGGACGTCCCGAAGGTCAGCAGAATCCCAAGCATGGCCACTCCGAAGACCGTTCCGGTGGCCGCGATCCCCGAAAGTGCCGGCGGCACCAGGGCCCCCACGAAGACGGCGGCAATCAGGATCTGGGTGGGCCAGCGGCCGTTGCAGAGGGCGAAGTTGTTGGTGATGATCGCGATCAACCGCTCACGGGGAGAGTCGATCACCCGGGCGGCGATAACCCCGGCCGCATTGCATCCAAAACCCATGGACAGGGTCAGCGCCTGTTTGCCATGGGCACCAACTGACTGAAATACCCGGTCAAGATTGAAGGCCACCCGCGGCAGATACCCGAGATCCTCCAGGATGGTGAAGAGAGGGAAGAAAATCGCCATGGGCGGAAGCATGACGGAGACCACCCAGGCCGTGGTCAGGTACATCCCGTCGACCAGAACCCCGCCCAGCCACCAGGGGAAGTGCGCCCAGGTCACGAAATCCTTCAGTATGGGATGGAGTGTCTCGATCAGTAGCGAGGCCAGCATGGCCGACGGTTTGTTGGCCCCGATGATGGTGATCCAGAGCACGGCTGCGAAGATCAGCATCATGACCGGAAACCCTGTCCAGCGATTGGTCAGGATGCGGTCGACCCGTTGTTGCCAGCGAAGACGGGCCGAGTCGCCCGCGTCGCGGCTGTAGTCGCGGGCCAGTCCCGCCGACTGGCGATAGATATCCTCGACCGTCTTGTCATGGAATCCGCGGGGAACCCGCCAACGCAGGCGATCGGCCTCCTCGATCAGGGCCGGACCGGAGAGGGCGTCTTCGGAAACCGGACCGTCTCCTTCTTCGGCTGCGAGTGAGGTCAGACGACCGTCCATGACCGCTTCCTCGATCGAACGGTCGCCCTGAAGCAGGCGCAGGGCGATCCAATCGGGATGGCGGAGCCCCGGATAGGCCTTCCGGATATGGCCAACCAGGGGAGTCAGGGCTCCGTCCAGGCCCGGGATGTTTGGTGACCATCTCCGACCCTGCGGGCGGATCTCTCCGGCAGCGACCTGGTGAATGGTCTCGAGCAGTTTTGGAATGCCCACGCCCTGACGGGCGGCAGTCGGGACAACCGGCACCCCGAGAGCTTTGGAAAGACCCTCCACATCGATCTCGATTCCATGCATCCGCGCCTCGTCCATCAGGTTGAGACAGACCACCGGGCGCTCGGAAATCTGCAGGATCTGCAGGGTCAGGTTAAGATTGCGTTCGAGGGCGGTCGCGTCGACCACCACGAGGGTGACATCCGGTCGGCCGAAAAGGATGAAATCGCGGGCGACTTCCTCGTCCGGGGACGCGGAGAGCAGCGAGTAGGTACCCGGCAGGTCGACGACCTTGTAGCGACTTCCTCCAAAGGAGAAACCGCCTTCCGCCCGGGCAATGGTCTTCCCCGGCCAGTTGCCGGTATGCTGGCGCAATCCGGTCAGACGGTTGAAAATGGTGCTCTTCCCGGTATTGGGATTTCCGGCGAGGGCGATCACGAAATCAACCCCCTTGATGTCGATGCCGAGGCGTTCCATGGCTGCCGACGCGACCGGACAGGTGGCACAGGCGGGTGACGGCAGAGCACTCATATCGCGGTGTCGCGGGCGACGAAGATGTTCTCGGATTGATCGTGACGCAGGCCGACCAGGGTACCGCGAATCCGATAGCCACGGGGGGAGCTGAAGGGACCCGTCAGATCCACACGGACCCGACTCCCGGGAACGACACCCAGATCCAGCAGCCGCAGCCGCTCGGCACCCTGGCAGACGGCGGAAAGCGCGCGGATGGTGGCCCCCTCCCCATCCCGCAGTTCGGAAAGACGGATCCAGTCCGCCTGGATGGCATCCTCCTCGGCTTCCGCCACGACCTGGATATGGGCGGCCTCGACCCGACTCAGGCGATGAGTTCGACTCTCCGCCTCGATTTCGACATCCCGACCTCCAGATCGGCGGACCTTGAGAATGACGCCCGGGGCGAGGCCCATCGAGGCAATCTTGCGAAAGACGGTCGCGGGCTCATCCTCAATGTGGGTGATGCGAACGAGCGTGTCGGGATCCGCTTCGAGCAGGGCGATCTCACCCAGTTCCGGAAGGGTCAGGTGTCGGGTCGGGATGGGATCCCCGTGCGGGTCAAAACGTGGGTGACCGAGACTGGCCGAGAGTGCCTCGGTCTCTTCCGCAGAGAGAAGGTGTTCGGCCTGCTCGGCCTTCCTGTGCCACGAAGCCGCCTCGGTCCCGGTTTCCCGGGCCAGCCAGGTTTCAAAGAGCCGGTGGGCGCGGACGACCTGCAGGGCATAGCGGCGCCCGGACTCGGTCAAACGAAAGCCCCGTCCGGCCGGTTCAATGAATCCATCCTCCTGCAGACGGGCCAGCAGGATACCGGCTTCCTCCAGGTTCCGGACGACCGAACCCGAGAGCACATCCGCCACCACCATGCGCCCCTCATATTCGGCGCGGTGGAACTGCTTCAGCGCATCCTCAACTTTGAAGCGTTGCCTCATTCAAGTCCGGAACATTGCGGAGTTCAACGAAACATGCAACCCTCCATTGACTGTCGCAGGGCTCAGCCTTTCGGGATGGTGGCGGATGGCGATGAGAAACAGAATCGCTTCAGTCGGGTTATTCTGCTCTCTCGGACGTTCCGAATCTCCCTGAGACCCTGATCGTGACGGCCAAAACCCTCCACCCACACCGGCTGACCTGGCTCTGCTATGGCTCGATGATGGCCCTCGCCATCGGGCTCAACCTGCTGCCGGTCTTTCTGACTTCGATCAGCGCAACCTATGGGGGAAGCGAGGGGCTCAGCGGTGAAGAACTCGGGCGGCTGGGTGCGATGGCTTTCGCCGGGCTTGTTCTCGGCATCCTCATCACCGGCCCACTGGCCGACCGATACGGCGCCAAACTCTTCGCTCAATTGGGAAATCTGCTCACGATCCTGAGCCTGCTCCTGGCGGCGTGGGCGCCGACCTACCTCCTCCTCAGCCTGTCCCTCTTTCTCCTCGGAAGTGCCGCGGGTATGCTGGACATGATCCTGAGTCCGATCGTCGCGGCCCTCAATCCGGAGCGACGGACGGTCGCCATGAACTGGCTCCACTCCTTCTACTGCATTGGCGCCGTCGTGACCATTCTCGCCGGGATGCTCGTGCGACAGGCCGGAGGCGGATGGACCACCGCCTGCCTCGCCCTCATTCCACTGCCGCTCTTTCTCAGTCTGGCCTTCGCTCCATTGAGGTTTCCGTCGCTCCAGGCCGAAGGGGCGGTCCGCACCCGTTTGCGAACGTTGCTCAAAGGCCGATGGTTTGTTCTCGCTCTGGTCGCCATCTTCCTCGGTGGCGCAACCGAGCTCGGCATGGCGCAGTGGCTGCCGGCCTATGCGGAGACTGCCCTGGGCTTTCCAATCTGGATGGCGGGCGGTTCCCTCCTCGCCTTCTCCCTGGCCATGGCCGCCGGCCGGATATTCGTCGGCATCCTCGGCCACCGGGTCGGGCCCTTTCAGATCGTCTTCTGGGCCTGCGCGAGCTCAACGGTGCTCTTCGCGGGAGCATCCTTTCTCCCCTCCCCGGTGGGGGCCCTCGCCTGCTGCATCGGGGTCGGCTTCACCGGCAGTGCCCTCTGGCCGACCATCCTGGCCATGACGGCCGATCGGTATCCAAATGGTGGAGCCACCATGTACAGTGCCCTCGCCGCATTCGGAAACGCCGGGGGGATTTTCATGCCATGGGTCGTAGGCTGGGTCGCGGACCGGAGTGATCTTCACTGGGGCCTCTTCGTTTCGGCCCTCGCCCCATTTCTCATGCTTCCGCTCGTCGTCGCCATGAGCCGGGGATCGAGAACCTCCGGATAGTCCCCGTCCCGGGGGAAGCGGGCCATCCGTGCATGTCATGGACGGCGCCTTAGGTGGATTTCCTACCAAGGAACACCCACCGTTCCCTCAGGACACGATTCGGGTCCGGGGAACTTGCCAATCCGGTCAATGCCCCGGATAATCGTAAGGCTATGCGCCGTGCTGAAGACTCTTCGGGCCATCCGGCGGGGATTCCGCAGCGTCTCTCGCTGGTCCAGCAGACCCTCGAGATCCTCCGCCGCGATATCGCCCGGGGGAGATGGACCAATCGATTGCCGGGCGAGCGGCTGCTCTGCCAGACCCTGAGGATCAGTCGGCCCACCCTGCGCCAGGCGCTCCGGATTCTGCAGGCTGAAGGCCGGATTGAGTCGGTCCGTGGTGTCGGGCACCGGATCGTGTCTGCGGGACCGGGCACGAAACGGAAGGGACCAGCCGACCTGATAGTCCGGCTTCTCCTGCCCGATTTCAACAATCAGACGCTGGCCGAGCGCGACGGATGGATCGACGAACTCAAAACCCTGCTTTTTCAGTCGAACGCACGGCTCCACCTCCATCAGGGTTCGCATTTTCTGAGTAAAGACCCGACCCGGGCAGTGAGACACCTGGTCGATCAGAACCCGGGAAACGCCTGGATTCTCTGTCGCTGTCCTCCGGCCGTCCAGAGCTGGTTCGCTTCCCGCGCAGTGCCCTGCCTGGTCGTCGGCCACTCTGAGGATGCCATCCCCTTGCCCCGAGTTTTCATCGACGAGGCCGCCGCAGGGGTCGACGCTGTCAACCGGCTGGCCCGACTCGGACACCGCCGGATCGGCCTGATCCATCGTCCAACCAGTGACCGTTCTCACCCCCTGGTCAGCGGATTCAATTCGGCCATTGCGGATTCCGAGGCGCTCTCCGGACGAGTCGTCCAGGTCGGAGGCAACTATCAGGACCTATGCCGGTCGATCGGACAAATCCGGCAGAGGGAACCGTCCATGACCGCGATTCTGATCGGCGATGCCAGGACCTACGCCACGGTTTCCACTTTTCTCATCCGGGAGGGATCCGCCGTCCCCGGGGACATTTCGCTTGTGTCACTCCGGCACGAGCCCTTTCTCGACTCCCTCGTTCCCCGGCCGTCGTCCTATGCCTTCGAACCCGCCCGCCTCGGCCGCCTCATCCATGCCGCCGTCCTCGGCCTGATCGATGGCTCCCCGCTCCCGGCGGAAGGCCTCACGATGGGCCCCACCTACCGGCCCGGCGATTCGATCGGGCCGCGAAAGGGGTGAGGCAAGCGGCGCACCCTGGCTGAGAGCGTATCGGGAGGGACGGACCGCCGGGCCGTCGAAGCACAGCCGAGGCCCGACATGCTCCCCTCTACGTCTGAAGAACAAGCGCCATTCTTTTTGGCGACGGAGCCTCAATTTCGAGACGAGTTCTGCATGGGTCCGGAAAGGCGCGCCCGGCGGTCGCGCCCTACCTCAGGGCAAATAGGCAGGGACGGACCGGTAATCCGTCCGTCGACCTGTCCCGGCCCATGGGGATGTCGTCGGGAAGAGTCCTCTACCAACGGACCCACGGCAGAGCCATTCGGCGAGCTCATGGCAGAGCGTGGTCGCGCCATGAAACAAAACGTAGTATAGACGAATGGCGCTTAGTTAAGGGTGTTGATCGTTGTTATGTCCCGGACAATCGTTGCGGCTGGCCGGGGACGTCCAGCCCTATCCATGTATGCTCCGTTTTCAGGTGGTAGGGCGGGGCCTCTGGACCCGCCGTCGAAGAGCAAACAGAGCTTTGTTGGCTCATTGCGCCTTGGCGCTATCGAAGCGCCATTCCAGCATGGACGGGTTTGTTTTTCCTCAACAAACAAAACGTAGCATAGACCGTATTCTTTTTCACTTCGAAACAAAACGTAGCCAACTACGTATTGTTTGCATCTCAATCCGGGACTTCATAAACCTCGACCAGGGCGACGCCTTCGGTGCCTCCGGCCCCCGCGACCTTGACCGTGTAGCTGCCCGGTTCGAGGGTGACCAGGACGGCGGCGTCCTTGCTGCCGGCATCCAGGGCAAAAGCCCCGACCGTCTCGGCGGCCGCGGCCAGTTCCGCCGCGTTGGCCGCGTCGCTCCAATTGTCGTTGGTCAGCATCGGCGTGGCCTCGCCGGCGCGGAAGAGCCGCAGCGTGGGATCCTCGAGCACCCCGGTGACCTCATAATCGGCCAGTTTCGGCCCGACCCCGCGGATCAGGACCGTCTTGGCGCTCTCGCCGCCGATGACAAAGCCGGGAATCATGATGGCTGAGCCGACCCCGACCTGGCCTCGGTTGGAGATATTGACCAGCTTTGCGCCGGGATTGGCCGAGTCGTCGACATCGTAGACTTCGACCAGGGCCACCCCGGTGGTCTGCCCCACCCCGAGGGCCTTGACCGTATAGCTTCCGGGTACAAGGTCGAGCAGCGCCGCCGCGTCCTTCGAGCCGTTCTGCAGCGGAAAGGCGCCGACCTGGTTGGCCACCGTGGCGATTTCCGCCGCATTGGCCGCATCGGACCAATCGTTGTTGGTCGCGATGACCGTGCCGGCTGAGACCACCCTGAGTTCCGGATCCCCAAGGAAACCGGTGACGCTGTAGGTCTCCAGTTCCGGACCGACCGCACGCACCAGCACCTTCTTGGTCCCGGTGCCATTGATGACGAAGCCCGGAATCATGATATTGGGTCCGGTCCCCACCCCACCGCGATTGGCGATGTTCACCAGGAAGGAGACACCCGCAATGGTCTGCGCCTGCGCCGTCGGTGCCACCGGATTGGCGAAGCCAAGCGCATCGGTCGCATGGACGTAGAACGCATAGGTCGAACCGGCCGCGCCGGCGAATTCCGCCTCCGTATCCCGGGTACGGGGGAGCCAGAGTGTCCACGGTCCTCCGTTTTCCGATACATAGACGTCGCAATAGTCAACACCGGCGCCGCTGGCATCGTCACCAGACCAACGTACGGTGAAGTTTGCTCCAGAGCGCTCGGACAGCGGCACGATGGACGCGCTCGGCGCCCTTGAATCAATCGTGTTGACGGCCTTGTTGGTCACGATCGGGTCATTCAGATCGAAGACGATCTCAGCCGTATTGAGGATTTGCGATCCATCGGTCAAGCCGGCTACGGGCTTGACCAGGAAGCTGACAAAACCCTCGCCTCGTCCAGTCTCATCGTTGGGTGGCAGGAAACCAGCAAACGGATCTTCTGGCAACTCGCCTGTGATCGCATCGACCGACTGGATCACCAACATGACCACGCCCGAGTCCGGATCGAGTTCAAAGTTCACCTCGATCGGGTTGGGATCGCTTTCAACCGTGGCCCGGGTCGACCAGGTCTGGAGTCCCGTCATGGGCGGCACCAGGATCTCCCCGTTGAACCCGACCGACAGCAACTCGACCGTCGACCAGTCCAGGTTGTCCGGCAGCGGATCGGTCACCGTGACCACCTGCGCCGCAGCCGCGGCACTGGATAGGTTCTCGAAATTGATTGTATAGACGATGGACGAATCCGGCGTAATGAACCCGCCGGCTCCCGCGCCTGTCGTCAACTTCTCGTTGGGATCGAACGAGCCGATCCCCGTGGTGGTATTCCCCGGTCCCGGGGGAGGATTCGGCTCGTCGGGCGGATCAGGATCACAGTCTTCGACCGCCGGGTCACAACAGTCTTCCAGCAAGGGGTCACAGCAATCTTCCATGCACTTGTCCCGCAGCCGCATAGCCTCGTCCCAGGCATCGTCCCTCCGCCGCAGAAGTTCAAAGTAGAGATCGGCACTGATGGTTTCCATTTCCAGCCGTTCAAACGCGCCCGCAATGGTGTTTATCGCAGAAAGGAGTGCTCCGAGCGAATCGGTGAACGCACCCAGATGACCGTTTGGATCGATGTCGGTCAGGTCCGACTGCGTCAACAGGTTCAAGATCCCCATCAGATCGAGAACGCCGCCGGCAAGGGCTTGGAACTTGCCCACGGTTTCAGAGATCGCATCGAGACTACCGAAGGCCGCCACCGGGTCGGAGAGCGAGCCGAGGATTCCGTACAGGCTGTTGATGCTCCCGACGATGCCTCCGTCCTGATTGTATATCAGTTCAAGGTTGCCCGATGCAAACCCCGCGCCCCCGCTGACCACGTCCCAATACCTGTTGGCCGCATCGATGAGGTCCTTCTGATGAGCTATCCTTTCCAGAAGTTTGGCGTAATAAGCCGCGTTGTCCGGGTTGATACTCGGAATATCGTCGGCAAGCTTCATCAAACCGCTGAGTCCGTTCTCCAGGGACTGGACCGCCTTCGGCGCCTGAGCTCCAACCGCGGCGATGCTCGTGGCCGCCTTGGCCAGGGCGAACCCGAATTCGCCGATGTCCGCCCAGAGCTGATCCTGATTCGCCTCCCATTGATTGTTCCAGTTGTCCCACTGCTCAAATGCCATCCGCTGCCACTTCAAGGCTTCCTGTAGTTTCGCCTTGGCGGCTGCACAATCACAGTTCGGGTCCCATTCCACATGCGGCAGATTGCGGACCTTGTCGGGCGGGGCATTCAACAGATCACGCAACCCTTCCCAGATCACAGTTTGAACCTGGTTGATCCAATTCGAGTCAAACAGCCCTCCTCCAGACATCGGTCCCGCGAAGCCGTCCGCAGCCTCGATTTGCGGCGTTCGGAGTGATCCCGCCCGCCAGGTAGCGAGGAGATCGATACCCACGATCGGATTGCCGTCAAAATCCAGGGTGCGGGACTCCACGCTGAACGCTGCGGTCTGGGCTGTCAGCCGGTAGGTTCCCGGAGGGACCATGGGCAGGGAAAACCGGCCGTCCAGCCCCATGTCACCACCGGCTACGGATCGCCCGTCCGCGTTTACAAGGGACAAGCGACCGGCAGTTGGAATGGATCCGTCGGCAGCGGAGATTCGTCCGGAAATACGAGGCGCCGCCTCCTGCACTGTCGCGACAAGGCGTGCCGTCTTCCCGGCAGCGACCTCAACACCAGGCTCAACGACGGATGTCGTCAGGTCGCCACCCGAGGCTCCGGCAGGACGTGAGACAATCACGGTATACACGCCGGGCACCATCCGTTCGAAGACAAAGTAGCCGTCATGCTCCGAGCGGGACGTCCAGATGGCACCCGGATCGTTCTCCGCATACGCCAGGACGGTCAGGTCTGCTCTCGGTGCTCCCGTTGGATCCCGGACATACCCCGCGATCGAGCCGGCGGGCAGGGCGGGAACGACCAGTGTATTCGCCCCATCCTCAAGGTCGAGCACCAGGCTTCCCGTGCTTCCCTCATGGATCACCGCTTCGAGTCGGTATGCACCTGCGACCAGACCCGTGAACGCAACAACGCCTTCGCCGCGAAACGGCTCAATACGAGTTCCGGCAAGCAAGAACAGGGGATCCGATTCGGAAAGCCTGACGTAGCCGACGGAATCGACCGGGCTTCCATTCATCCGGACTTCCACCGCCAGCGAGGCATTTCCAGCTGTGACGGAAGGCGCCGTCACGACGTCCCCAGCCACGACCTCCACCGATTCGATCGCATTGAAGAAATGCTCCGGGTGCGAGAAGCGCAGACCGTATGTCCCGGGGCGCACATTGGGCACAAGATATTCGCCGTTGCTCCCGGTCAGGCCCTCGAGTACCGGCACGCCACCCACAAGCAAAGCGACCCGAACATCGGGAAACGGCGTCGCCCCGTCCGGTCGGTAGACCGTACCTTTGAGCAGGCCCGTATTCAGTTCGAACAAGATATCCGGGTTCGAATTTCCGTCCGTGATCGTGAACTCCTGCCGCTGGGACCCATCGAGCAAAGAGATCGCGTACTCACCCGGGACTTCGAGGCCGAATTGGATCCGGCCGGTGGGCTCAAAGAAAACAAGGGTTTGGTGCCCGTCCGGATGCGTCAACCACGCATGAACACCACGCAGGGACTCTTCACCGTCCGTAACCCGGCCGGTGAGTGCCGCCGGGCGCTCCAGTTCGATGTCAAAACTGTGGTCATGACCGGAAACCAGGATGACCGATCCTTCGTATTCCGAGAACCTTCCCGGGACCACGGTGAGCGTCCAGTCTCCGGCCGGAAGGTCGGATAGGGTATAGGACCCGCTTGCATCGGTCTGGGCCACCCGAACCAGGTCGCCATTGGTCGCATTCACGAATACACCTTCAACTGGGATCACTTCCATGGTGACCTGTCCCGTGATCGAAGCCCCCGCTTCCAGAGGGAGTGCCGGCACCGAGGCAACAGTGCCGGCCGTGACCTCGATTCCAGACGACCCGGCCGGAACGAATCCAGCCGCCACGGCGGCCACCCTGTAGGTTCCGGGAGCGAGACCGTCGATGGTGAACATGCCGTCTGCGCCGGATATTGCGGCGCCTCCACGGCCCTTCTCGTCACTGGCCAGAACCCTCGCTCCCTCCACCGGCGCGTCGTCTGATGCCCGAACCACCCTACCGGATACGATGCCCCCGATCCGGGCCGAGAAAACCGGTCCCTCGGTGACCCGGTCCTCTTCGAGAATCACGTCATGCACCGTTTCGCCGACCACGCCCGCACCACCGAGGGTAACTGCGTAGTTACCTGCGGGCAATCCTCCGAACGCATACCGGCCGAGATCATCCAGTCCGGAAATATCCAGCATGCCGTCCGATCCTTCTACCTGAACAACAAGATCATCCGGATCGAGAGATGCCGGTAGACGTACACTGCCGCGCAGCTTGGCGCCCCCGCCGAGGATCCAGGTGATGGGTCCGGCCTTCTCCTTTGCCTCCAATACCACGGGCTCCAGGTCATTCGGTGGCAAGTAACCGTCGAACGTAATCGTATAGCGGCCGGCGCCTGCCTCCATGAATCGGGCGAACCCATCCCGCAAGGAGACGGTTACGTCCGCGAGGACACCGTCGCCATCGTAAAGTGAAACATAAACCCCTCCAAGCGGCTGCCCCGTGCCCGCCAGTTGCAGCCGTCCCTCAAGACGTGCCCGCAACCCGAGCGCCTTGTCCGTTATATGGTAACGGAGGGCTTCCGTCGGATTGGGGGACACACGCCCGGTGCGGCTCTGCCAGAGCTCCAGCGCATCACGGGCCCACCGCACAAAGTCTCCCGCTGTATCGCCATAATCGGCCACCATCATCTCCCAGGCGGCATCCCAATCGGCTACCGGGTTGCCCGGGCGCAAGGTGCCCTTGATGTCGTCCCAATCGATCGCGTCGGTCGAAGTTGAAATCAACGGACGGGTGACAATCCGGTTGCGGCCCGACAACGCAGTTATCCTGACCGGTACCCGGCCTCTCTGACCGGGCCCCAGGATCCAGGGCACCCCTTCGGGAGCCAACCCGAGGAAGATCAGTTCCGTGACAGGATTCGCCTGGCCCTCCAGGCGCATTTCCTGTTGGCGGGAGCCGGTCAACCCGACCATGGGCATGATCAGGTCAGTCCCTCCTGTGTTCTCGTACTCGACCCAGGCGGTGAATTCGCGACCGGTTCGCACAAAGTCGGGCATGAGGATGGCGGTCCGGAGTTCACCGGGCTCAAGGTCGGTCACGGCAAAGGCAGCTTCGAGTTTTCGCGTGAATCCGTCCTGGCGCAGTAGAACGTCGTAGGTCCCGGTCGATGCCCCCACCAGGTCAAAGGTTGCATAAAGGCTCACGGCATCGACCACCCGCACCTCCCCCGCCATGATGGCCGTGCTTCCCTGTATCAGGGATGCCGTGACGCCTCGGCCCAAACCCGTTCCATAAATCGGCAAGGTGACTTCGCCTCGGTTCGATCCTGACTCGAGTCCGACCGATTTGATTTCGAAAGCCATCGGCAGAGCCCTCAGGGCAAACCCAAGGGGCGAGCTCGGCAGGTGCACGGGAACGGCGAGAATATAATAGACTCCACCCGAAGCACCGGAAATGGCCAGGTTGACGTCGGCCGAATTCCACTGGCTGCTATGCAGCCCGGCTTGGGCAAGTGAGGGCACGACTTCCTCCGAGACCAGGAGTCGGGTCTCCCCACCTTCTCCCTCCCGGTCCAGAGACAGGACAATGTCCGAACCGGCTTCCGGTTGAATCTTGAAGACCGCGGCTTGACGGACCCCGAGAAAGGTGCCGGTCACGGTGCCTCCGATCTTGAGCTCGCTGACCGAAAGCTCGGTCGTGATCGGCGACCGACCATGATTGTTTTCCCTGTGCTGTCCCTCGAATACGTCCCCGCCTACGTTCGTGGTCACGGCCCAGGCGTAGCGCCCCTCAATTCCGGCCGGAACCACGACCGTCTTCGAAAAAACGAGACTTGCCCCCGGGCCCAGGGTGAGGCCATCGGCCACGGTCGCATCCGTCGCAAACAGGCTGCTCTCGGCATCACCGGCAGCCGGCTGCAGGGATATGCGATCGCGCCAGGGGCCCCGGATCGGGATCGGACCCAGGTTGCGCACGGTCCAGCGAATGATCGCGGATGAACCGGCCAGGACCGATTCCGGGCCCTCCACCGATACAACCGCCAGATCCAGATCGGATGTCGCACCCTCCACAAACTCGAATGCGCCAATGTCCGCCGCCATACCTGAACCGGTGTTGGCTGTCCGCGGATCATCAAACCGCGCCATTCCGTAATAGTCGGTCAGCGGGGCGATCGCTCCATCGGCCGCATCGATGAGAGGAGACCCATAACCGGGACGAAGATCATTGTTCGACCGCCCGCGATACATTGGGTCTGAAGATATATTGCCGCTGGCTCCCGTCTGATCGATCAGCCCGCTGTAAGCTGTGGCTCCGTCATCCGGGCACCAGACGTTGCAATGGGTGACCTGTATGTCATTCGGGTTGTCTGCATGAATGCCCGCACTGATGCAGTTTGAGGCAACACTATTGATCGCGTCGATCGTTCCGCCGTGACCGAAGAGGCCCAACCGACAATCATCGACAGTTGTATTCAGAACAACGATGTGCCCGCCTCCGAACGCATTGATCCCCCGATCGCACAGGGAAACCACCGATCCAACGATCGCGACCTCCGAACTCCGGACAAGGATGCCGTCAAACTGCGCCTCACGAACCACGCAGTTCGAAATGGTGATCTCTGCCTGGCCCCCGGTCCGGACGGCGGCCGAACTGCTCCAGGTGCCGCTGGCGGACCCTCCGGCGAACAGCACGTGGGCATGGGTCAACTCCGCGTCGCCATCCAGGTCAAGCCCAAGCCAGTCACCTGCCATGGCTGTAGTCGAGTCGCCGTCTTCGTTCGTGTCACCGCCCACGGTATCATCGGCCTCAGAGGTCAAGATGACCGGACTGATCAACGTGCCGTTGACCCGAAGCGACCCACCAGGCGCAACATGCAATCTCGTGTTGGCGGCAAACTTGACCACCGCGCCTGCCTGAATCACCAGATTCGCCCCGGCGGGTACGGTTACGCTGGCCGTGACATGATGCAGTTGATTGCCGACCCAGATCTCGCCCGAAGCCGCCAGCGTCCCGGCATGTTCCTGAACCAGGTAACGAAGCTCGGCGGTTGCCGGAAGGTCCAGGGTTCCGCCTCCCGAGACCACCAGGCCGGACCAGCTTCCCGGCAGGGGAATAGACCGCGAGCCGTCGAGATTGGTGTCACCACCGACGGTGTCGTCCGCGATCGCGGTCAGGACGGCGTTCTTCTCGGTTCCGGCTTCGATCTTCAGGGTTCCGCCATCCGCAACTTGGATCCTTGCTCCCGGTACGAACTTGACCACGGCGCCAGCCTCGATGGTCACGGAGGCCCCGCTTTCGATGACCAGGGATGTATCTACCACATGCACGAGTTCGGCGGACCAGACCTCATTGCCGACAACAGTCCCGTCATGCCAATTGGCTTCATTCAGGACGCAGACGTGGATGCTGTCATCATCGGGTATATTTCCGTCGGCTTCGCGGGCCGTCAGCCTGAGCTCGTACCAACCGTCGGCCAAGGGCCTGGTGTCCCAGAAAACCGTTTGATCAAAAGGAGCTCCTTCCGCCATGAGGAATGACTGGTCCTCATTCGACAGAGTCAGATCCGCCACAGTCGCACCAAGGTTGATGGAATAAGTCGTAAAGATAATGGATTCTTCCCCACGCAGATACGTTCGGTGCGGTTCGCTCAGGATGACTTCAGGAGTATTCCGTCTTAGGACGGTTCCATTCCCTCCCGGATAAACGGTACCTCCGCCCGTAGGGACTCCACCGAGGACGGTGATCTGTTCATCAGACAGACCATCCGCCAACCGCGTATAAAGGGCGATCCGGCCCCCGGCGCTTCCCTGTGTCTCACTGGCCCAGCCGTTTGCGGAGATCCTGCCGGCCCCTGTGATCGATCCCACGTCCATCCAGATGGAGCCTCCGCTCCCCCCCGGATAATTGCTTGAGCCCAGACCGTCAGCGGTGATGTTTCCGTCAAGTTGGAGAGCCTCATCAACGATGAGCCTGATCGCACCGCCTCCGGCCGACCACGAGTTCCACCCCACATTGCAGCCGGATCCGAGAGCGACGGGATCCCGTTCCGAACCGTAAACCGGCTTGGGGTTCGGATGTCCTCCGAGGCCACCGTGCGAAGCCCCGCCCGACGAAGGGGTTCCGGGTCCTTTGCCCGTTGTGTAGCCCCAGCCGTCCGCCGTGAGGTCCGAACCTTCTTCCAGGGTGAGTTGGCCGGCCCGGATGGAAACGCCCCGTCCCATCCAGAAGCCGTCGATCGGGTCTGTCCGGTCCGCACCCCTCGCCGTGATCAGGGATGCTTCTTTCACTGCGAGGAGCCCTCGGACATGAAGGTGGGACCCTCCGCCAAGAACCAGCTCCGCACCGTCGTCCACGGTCAGTTCTCCGAACGTGGTCACACTGTCTTCGAGCAACTCCAGCCTTTGGGATACACGCACGGCGCCATCGGTCACCGCCTTGTTCACAAAGACGAGCGTTCCGGCCTCGCCCGCGGCCTCGGTGGCCTCGCTCGCTGAAACAGACGCTTTCGTGAATCCGGTGAAAGCGGATGCCTCCCGGTAGTGGACGGCAATCCGGCCCCCGCCACTGCTGCGAACCAAGGGGCCGACCGGACCGCTGTCGGCCTGAATGATTCCCGAGCCGCTCAAGACATCGGTATCGATCCAGATCGAACCTCCAGTCCCACCCGCGTAGTTCGGCGTCCCCATGCCGTTGGCGGTTATGGCGCCGTCCAGTTGCAGGGTGCCTTCAATGACCAGGCGGATGGCGCCACCTCCGGCCGACCAGGACGCATAGCCCACATGACTGGCCGAACCGAGCTCAACGGGCGCTGCGAAAGAGCCATAAACACCCGTTGTTCCGGCCCCCCCCAATCCTCCATGAGCGGCGCCATAAGTGCCGGAATTCCCAGGTCCCTTGCCTGAAACATAGCCCTGCCCGTCGGCCGTGATGGTCGAACCCTCTTCAAGGATCAGATCTCCAGCCCGGATGGTGACGCCTTCTCCAACCCATTCGCCATCCACCTTGTCGCTGCGGTCCTTCCCCTGGGCCACCACCGTCGAGTCTCCTTTGATCCGGAGCAGTCCTTCAACCCGGAGTTCGGTACCTCCGCCCAGGACGAGTTCTGATTCGTCTTCCAGGATCAGTTCCCCGAAGACCGTCTCGCTGTCCTGGAGCAGTTCCAGCCGCTGCGGAACCCGCACCGACCAGTTGGGCACCGACTTGTCGATGAAGACCAGGGTGCCCGCCTCACCGGAAGCAAGTGAAGCCAGGCCCGGAGCCACGGACGCGGTTTCAAAGCCGCCGAACTCGGACGCATCGCGGTAGTAGACCGCCACCCGTCCGCCGCCGCTGCTGCGCTCGCTCGTGCCCACCGTCCCGCCTTCGGCCGCGATCAGGCCCGACCCGCGAAGCACATCGGTCTCGACCCAGATCGATCCGCCGGAGCCACCGGAGTAGTTGACCGAACCCAGGCCATTGGCCGTGAGCGTCCCGTCAAGTTGCAGGGTGCCGTCAACCACCAGCCTGATCGCGCCGCCCCCCGCCGACCAGGACGCATAACCCACATCGCACCCGGAACCAAGGTCCACCGGTTGATAGATGGAGCCGTAGACCCAATCAGCACCCTCGCCTCCGCGACCGCCATGTGACGCCCCGTAGGCGTTTGCATTGCCAGGCCCCTTGTCCGAAACATAGCCCTGACCGTCGGCCGTGATGGTCGAACCCTCTTCAAGGGTCAGATCTCCAGCCCGGATGGTGACGCCTTCTCCAGCCCATACGCCGTCCACCTTGTCGTCGGCGTTCTTGCCTTGGATCAGGACGGTTCCGCCATTTCGGACCGTGAACCCACCGGTTACGGTCAACACAGAACCTCCACCTATCGTCAGGGTGGCCCCTCCATTGACCACTACCGAATCGTAGCTTAGCACGGTGTCCTCGGGCAGCGAAAGGTCGGACGACACCTGGAGTGGCGCGGCATGCAACCCTGCCGTCAGGATTGCAGCTGCTGAAAACGCGAACCAGAATCCCCAGGAACCTCGATGCCCCATATGAAACGGGCGCTCGTTCTCCATGTTGAAAACATGGCCCGACTGCGCAAACTAGGCAACGCTCAAGAGCTATATAGAGCCAATTGTATCGGGTACTTAATGAGTCTATTAGTTCGGTTTCTCGAAACCGCAGCAGCTCCTGCAGTCCGTCGCCTTGGAGCGGGCCGCCAGCGCTGAGCTATGCCCGCAGTTGCACCTCGTAGCCGTCGTAAAGTTCGGCCGGCGAGAGTTTGTCTCCCCCCAGTCTGAAGATGAGCGGGGTAACGCCATCCCCGACCATGCTGTGGATGACTCCGGCTGTCTTGCCAAGAATCGTCCGGTCGGTCACCGGAATCAGCGGCGAATCGGTGTCTTCTTTTTCCGCCAACAGGTTGCCGACGGGGGTAGTTCGAACTGGCGCATAGACCGTATTCTTTTTCACTTCGAAACAAAACGTAGCCAACTACGTATTGTTTGCATCTCAATCCGGGACTTCATAAACCTCGACCAGGGCGACGCCTTCGGTGCCTCCGGCCCCCGCGACCTTGACCGTGTAGCTGCCCGGTTCGAGGGTGACGAGGACGGCGGCGTCCCTGCTGCCGGCATCCAGGGCAAAAGCCCCGACCGTCTCGGCGGCCGCAGCCAGTTCCGCCGCGTTGGCCGCGTCGCTCCAATTGTCGTTGGTCAGCAGCGGCGTGGCCTCGCCGGCGCGGAAGAGCCGCAGGGTGGGATCCTCGAGCACCCCGGTGACCTCATAATCGGCCAGTTTGGGTCCGACCCCGCGGATCAGGACCGTCTTGGCGCTCTCACCGCCGATGACAAAGCCGGGAATCATGATGGCCGCACCGACTCCGACTTCGCCCCGGTTGGAGATATTGACCAGCTTTGCGCCGGGATTGGCCGAGTCGTCCACATCGTAGACTTCGACCAGGGCCACCCCGGTGGTCTGCCCCACCCCGAGGGCCTTGACCGTATAGCTTCCGGGCACAAGGTCGAGCAGCGCAGCCGCGTCCTTCGAGCCGTTCTGCAGCGGAAAGGCGCCGACCTGGTTGGCCACCATGGCAATCTCCGCCGCATTGGCCGCATCCGACCAGTCGTCATTGGCCGCAACAACCGTGCCGGCTGAGACCACCCTGAGTTCCGGATCCCCAAGGAAACCGGTGACGCTGTAGGTCTCCAGTTCCGGACCGACCGCACGCACCAGCACCTTCTTGGTCCCGGTGCCATTGATGACGAAGCCCGGAATCATGATATTGGGTCCGGTCCCCACCCCACCGCGATTGGCAATATTCACCAGGAAGGAGACACCCGCAATGGTCTGCGCCTGCGCCGTCGGTGCGAGGAGGGTCGCGTGTCCCACTCCATCGGTGGCATGAGCAAAAAAGGCGTAGGTATGCCCCGATGCACCGGCGAAATCAGCCGAGGTCTCGGACATGTGCTTGAGCCAACGTTCCCAGGCTCCGCCGTCAATCGAGACATAGATGTCGTACCAGGCGACCCCGGAACCTCCGGGATCGTCTCCGGACCACGAAACGGTGAAGTCACTTCCAGATTGATCGGGCAGCGTCGCCACCGAGGCTGTCGGCGGCGTCGCGTCAATCGTATGCAGGGCCTCCTTTGCCGGATCCGTTCCCTTGGAGGCATCCAGCGGATCGACCTGGTTGGTGTCGATCTCGAGACTGAAGTCGAACTGGATGGTGGCCACGTTACGGATCTCGGTGCCGTCCGCCAGGTTCGGCCTCGGCCGAACCGAGTAAGTCAGATGGCCTTGTCCGCGCCCCTGCCCCGGCACGGCGTCCGCCTCTCCTTTCGCGGGTTCCGGCGGAAGGAAGCCGACATCGACCGGGGGCGGCAATCCGGTGGCCGGATCGATGCTGTAAAAGATGGCGGAAATCTCTCCGTCCTCGATACCAACCTCCACGTGCACCTCCACCTCGAGTTCGTAGTCTTCATCCTGATACGCATAGTCGACCACGGTCTCGAAGAACCGGGTCCCGGGGGCGATCGGCACACTGATGTCGCCGAACCCGACCTCGACCAGTTCAAAGGTGGTCCAGTCGGTCTCGGCCGGAAGCCGGTCGCGGATGGTCACCACCTGAACCGGGGCGGTCGCGTCCGGATGATTCTCAAAATCGATCCGGTAGACGAGCAATCGATCACCCGAGACATAGTTCGCCTGACCATAGCCGGCGACACCGAGTTTCTGATTGGGATCCTGGGATCCCGCCCAGGCGGGTCCCTGGAGGGACTCGCCGGTGACATCGAGGCCATCCTTCCAGATCCAGAAGGCCTCCTGCCAACTCCTCCCGGTCAGGTCACTGATCATGGTCACACACGCGGCGGCCACCGCTGCCGCCGGCCGCCGCCATTCCGAGCAGGGTCATGGCCCCGGTGGCGAGGCCGTGACGGATCTTCATGGTCCCGCCGTCCGTGCTGCCGAATGGATTGAGGACGTCGTTCATGTCGATCGAACGGTTGTCGCTCCAGGTTTCGCTGATACCGGTGATGACTTCGAAGCCGCTGAAGACGAGACCGAAGCCGTTCAGGACGTTGCCGAGCCGGTCCCCGGTCAGCACCTCGAAGACTTCCCCGCCCCACTTCGTCACGAAATCCGGGGGATCCATGATGACGACCTCGACGCTGAAAAGGTCGCCAAGACCGTCGGCCACCGAATTCAGCCCCCCGAACAGACCGGTTAACCCGCTGACGAACCCAACGTCGGCCATCAGCCCCCCTTCAGCCGTATCTGAATCGGACATCGTGCTGAGGACCTGATCGACAAAGCTGCCCTTGACGCCGAAGCCAGTCGGGCTGATCGCCCGCCGGATATGCGGCCCGGCCATCTCCAGCAGCATCCACGGGGTTCCATAGCCGAAATCACCGGGCTGCGGCAGATCGAATCCCGGGAACCGGTAAGGCGGTTGGAACATCGGATACAACGGTGGCTGGTCGTGCGCTACGGGGTGGTCGTCACCCGCAGTTGAGCCGGTGCTACTCAGGGTCAGGGCCAGCACCGGATCGCCCTCGATGGGATCGTACTCCGGCAAGTAGGTCTTCCCGTCATAATGAACCACGCTCATTTCAAGCCCGTTCTGGTAGGTCCGGATCGGGTCGCCGTCCGCTTCGTACTCACCGACGAGCATTGATTTGCGCAGTCCGTCGTAGAGGTAGTTCACTGACATGCCGGGGCCGCTCACTTCGAGCGGTGTCCCCAGAGCGTCGTAGCGGATCTGATAGTCACCGGCGCCGGTCTCGATCTCCACCACCTTCCCGATCGCATTGCGGGAATAGTTGATGGTATCGGATCCGATCTCACGGGACGCCAGGTTGCCCACGGCATCGTAGGTATGTTCGTCAGAGCCGAAACCGACGTACCGCCCGGCGGCGTCGACCGTAACCGCTGTTTCCTGACCGTTGATGACCAGGCTCTCCAGCAGTCCGTCGGGATCGCGATTGTACTGGACGGTTTCGGTCGGCCCTGAGGCCGGCTCAAACGCCAACGAGCTCAGGTGGCCGGCCGGATCGTAGGTATAAACGGTGACACCCTGGGGCGTCTGGTAGCGGGTCAGCAGGCCGCTCGAGTCGTAATCGGCCCTGAAGTCGGCCAGGACGGCTCCCGATCCATCCCGGGTGGTCTGTCGGGTGATCTGTCCCCTTCCGTTTCGCTCGTAGACCGTGGTGACATCGTCGGGCAACTGCTTCTCCACCAGGCGGCCCGCCCCATCATACACATAGCGCACGAGGACGTTGCCATCCTCGTCCATCAGTCGATCCACCAGACCGCCGGCATTGTAAGCAAGCCGGCTGGCTTGACCGTTCGGATCGATCGAGGCCACCAGCCGATCGGCATCATCATACGCATACTCGAGGTCAAGACCGTTCGGGTAGGCGACACGCACGAGGTTGCCCACGGCATCGTAGGTGAACCGGGTGGTGCCTTCGGCGTTGGTCGCCTTGACCAGGCGGTTCTTCGCGTCGTACTCAAACGTCCGGGTCGAGCCATCCGAACAGCGCTTTTCCACGGCCTGACCAAATGCATTGTAGGTGGTTTCCTCGGTAATCCCGAGGGCATTGGTATGCCCACTCCGCCAACCGGACGAGGTGTGAGCGAACGCCGCAGTCGTCCCGTCCGGCTGGACCGTACGGGTGAGGTTGCCCCTGACGTCGTACTCACGTCGGAATGTCCGACCGGTCGGACTTGTCGTGATGCCCGGCTGATTGAAGGCGCCCGTCTCAAACTGCCACTCGGCCCCTTCCTGGTTGATCATCCGCCTCAGGGCTCCATCGCGGTCATAGACCTGCAGGACGGAACTGCCGTCAGCCGACCGGATCCGGACGGAGCGATCCTGCGGATCCTCCTCGATTGTGGTCAGACCGCCTTCGGCGTCGATCATCCGGGTCAAGACCCCCCGGTGACTGTAGGAGGCCGTCGTCGAGAGCCCCGCCCCGTTGGTCACCGTCAGGTTTCCCTGATCGTAGGCGAAGCGGGAAACCCCGAGCCCATTGTGATGGGTGGCCAATCTGCCCTGTGTGTCGTAGGTGAAGGTCTGCACAACCCCGCCCGGTTGAGTGATCCCGGTAAGGGCATGCCGCTTGCGAGGATCGTCCGAAGGCGCGTAATCGTAGGTGGTCTCGTTGCCCTTGCGGTCCGTGACCGCGACCAGGTGCTTGTCCCCGTCGTAGGTGTAGCTCACCCGGTGCCCCAGCGAGTCATCGATTCGGGAGATCAGCCCCGAACCATTGTAGGTGATGGTGATAGACAGGCCGTTGGAGTGCTCCAGATGACTCAGGCGTCCGGAGGTGTATTGAAGGGAAATGGCCAGGCCATGGCGATCCTCGGCCCGGGTCAACCGGCCCGAGGCGTCGAAGAACAGCATGGTGCCGTTGGTCAGGGTAAGGCGGTGGCCGTCATTCTGTGCTGCCAGCTTCGACCGGTCGCCCTTGGTCGAGAAGTAGGTTCCGCTCCGACTGTCGGGTTGGTAGGTATGAGTGGCCCCGTTACCGCGCGTGAGAACCACCGTACCGTCAGCCTCTTTTGCCAACTGGACCTCCCATCCGTGATTCCAACCATACCCCAACGGACCCAGCCGGTAGCGCTGGGTCAGGTTTCTCGGGAACGAACGTAGGACGTTCAGGCTGATGAGCCCCCGGTGCGTTGCGAGGTCCACGGTGCCCGTAAGCTCGGACATCGGGCCGATCAGGCCTCGGGCCTTCTGCAGTTCAAAGGTGAACAGCTGGCCGACGTCCCGAACATCCACGCCGATCCGCGAAAGATAGACGGCGTTCCGTGAGAGCATGGTGACGAAGTCGCCCATGGTGGTTCCGAGCGCTGTTGACAGGTTCTGCCAGACGGCATCCCAGGCGGCTTCGCTTTCGGCCTCCGGCCTGAGAGCATCCTTGAGCGAGGTCCAGGGAACGACCTGGTCGTCGTCGGCCGTCGAGGTCACGACGTCGAACTTGAAGGGCGGATACGAAAAATCCCAGGGTTTCAACCAGCCGGCATAATAGACGGGAATCCGCATCGATTCGCCCGGCATGAGGACACCGGGTTGTTCTCCTCCGGCCAGCAGCCGGATGGACGTGGCAAAACCCCTGGGGATGGCCGAGGTCCAGAATCCCTGGGAAAGGAGCGACCGATCCTGAGTCAGAAGGGCGCCTGGTTTCTCGTTCTGACGTGGCGTCAAGACGAGCAATGGTGCCGGCATGGGAGCGGTTCCTCGGTTCTCATACTCGACAAATAGCGTCGCCAGTTGGTGGTAACCCATGACCGACGGGGTGATGACATTGACGTGGAAATCCGGTGCGCCTCCCGAAACCATTTCGACGGCGTCGTCGAGCATGGACGAATGGCCACCCTGGGTGACGCGGACATGATATCGACCTGCCGGCAGCCGGCCGGCGGCAAAGACCGCCGTCGCATTGGTGAATGATGCGACTATGGCCGAATCCGCGGCAAAGTCCGCTCCACCCGACGAGACGAGGTCCACCTCGATCGAACCCGCGAAACCGGCGCCCACCAGATTGAGTTCCAGTTCCGCGGCACTGTCCTGCATCCTGGGAGACACGGATGTCAGGGCCAGGTCAGCCTCGCTGTATTCCAGGGTGAAATCACCCTCCTCCAGCAGGCCGTCTCCGTAGACCAGGATATACCAGTCGCCCTTCGTCGCAGCGGGAATGACCAGGGTGCCATCCTCGAGCAGGTGATCGTGCACGCTTCGGGTCGGGAGTGTCCCGAACTTGATGACGGCGGTCAGCCCTTTGACGTCATGACCAAAGGTCACGAGAAGACTCTTCCCCCCTGTCGCGGGAATGCGGAAATACTGCTCGGAGCGGCCAACGGGATGGCTTCCGGAAAGAACCTGGCCGGCCTCAAGTCCGGGCACGGTGATGCGGACCGACTCCGCGCCTTCATTGTTCAGGCGATGGAGTTCGACTGGGCTCCATTCATCATTGACCGAGACAATCAGGTGGCGCACGCCGTCTTCGATGGCCGGAAGCATCACCTCAAATTGGCCGGAATAGGACTCATCTTTACCGAGGCTTCGGGTGACGGATTTCGAATCAACCACCGTATCCGTTGCATCGAGATATTCGTCCTCCGAGACATAGATGGCATCGGTCCAGGTCGACTCGGCGAGCGCACCGGGGCCGACATTGGTGACCGCATAGTCGATCGTCACGGTTTCCCCAACACCCACATTTGCCGGGACCGTCAGCCGATCCAGACGGAGGTCCGGAAAATCCCCGGTGTTCGCCACCACGGCATAGGTCCGGCCTTCGACGAAGGGAGCGATCTCACCGTCGACGACAACCGCATACGCAATCTCAAAGTCACCCGTTCTGGAGAAGCGAACCAGCCCCGGATTCTGGACGGACGAGTTGCGCCCATCACCGAAATCCCACCAATAACCGTCCGCCGCATTGCTTGCCGGCGAACCGATGAAGCGAAGCGAATCGCCGGCCACGATGGTGCCGGAAAGCCTGGGGGCGAGAATTCCTTCGACTCCGGAACTCGTCCGCCACGGCTCGAAGAGGACGCCGTTGCTGACGCGGTCACCGGTTCCGTCCGGATTCAGGGTCGTGTGGAACGGCCCGCTGGCGTCTCCCCACCAATTGGACCGCGCATCCACCTCAACCGAGCTGGAGTTGACCATGCCGTAGTCCTTGTTGCCCTCGAACCGGCACGACCCAATGGTGACCCCCTGGGACGTTTCCCTGACGTGGACACCGGATCTGTTCCCGGTGAAAAGACATCCGTTCACGGATATGATGCCGCTTGCCTGATACAGATAAAGACCGCTTTCCCCGCCACTATGGATTGTTGAGTCGGCAAGGTTGAGAGTGCCGTCGCCTTCCACCTTGACTCCGCCATATTCGTAATAGCCGGTGTAGCCGACCCGACAGTTTTCCAAGGTCGCGGATCCTCCGGGATTGACTTTGACTCCCGCCCACCAATGCGGCGCAGGCAGGCTGGCATCAGCATCGTGGTTGGAATCGCCGCCGACGGCGTCATCTCGATAGTCCGTGAAGTGGATCGGACTGCCCGGCGTTCCGAGGGCGAGCAGTTCACCACTCACTCGAAGACCGGCATAATGGACTGCCTTGACGACCAGGCCCGGCATCAGGGTGAGCGATCCGGCAGCTCCGACCAGCTGACTGTCAGCCAGCACGATTGAGTAGGAAGGTGACAATTGCCAGCTGACATCGGTCGTATGGGTTCCTCCATCAGCCGCCACCGGCGCAAACGAGTTCCCCTCAAAGGTCGACGTGGTATCGGAAAACGAGGTGTTCAGGCCCAGGCGGATCCCGTCGGCATTGTCCCGGAAGGCATTGGATTCGGAGAGGAATGATCCGTAGCCGCTGGTGAGCTTGAGACCAGCGTGACTGCTCTTGCGCAGGGTCGAGTGTCGCAGGCTGAGGTTGCCCGTCCCGCTCTTGTAGACGCCGGCGTAGTTGTAGTAGCCGCAATAGGCGATCTCGCAATGGTCCAGGCTGGCCGAGCCCGTATTCCGAACGGTGATACCCGCCCACCAGCCGGGGGCCGGCGACGAGTCCGTTCCGTCATGGCCGGTGTCCCCTCCGACCGTGTCGTCGCGGTAATCGGTGAAGACGATCGGCTTGACCGCGCTACCTTCCGCGGTCAGCTGGCCATCGACATAGATCCCCGCGTAGTGGGCGTGCTTGACCACCAGGCCCGGTTTGAGGGTGAGCGACGCCCCTGCATCGATGATCTGGCTGTCCTCGATCACGATGGCGTAGTCCGAGGAAAGCTCCCAGCTGACCGCAGTGGTGTGATGCCCCCCTCCGATCACAACCGGGGCATAGGAATTCCCGGAAAAAGTGGACGTTGTGTCGGTGAACGTTGTGTTCAGGCCCAGGCGAATCCCGTCGGCGTTATCGGTGTAGGCATTGGATTCGGAAAGGAATGATCCGTAACCGCTGGTGAGCTTGAGACCGGCGTGACTGCTCCTACGCAGCGTCGAGTGGCGCAGGCTGAGGCTGCCCGTCCCGCTCTTGTAAAGGTTCGCGTAATAGTAGTAGCCGCCATAGGCGATCTCGCAATGGTCCAGGCTGGCCGAACCCGCATTCCGCACGCTGATCCCCGCCCACCAGCCGGGTGACGGCGCGGTGGCCGTTCCATCGTTGGCGGTGTCACCTCCCACCGAATCGTCCCGATAGTCGGTCAGGACAATCGGCTTGGAGGTCGTCCCTTCAGCCACGAGTTCGCCGTCCACGACAAAGCCTGCGTAATGCACAGCCTTGACCACCAATCCCGGTTTCAGGGTCAGAGAGGCTGCTGCATCAACGATCTGGTCGGCTGCAATCACGATGGCATAGGACGCGGAAAGCTCCCAGCTGACCGCCTTGGTGTGGTGCCCCCCAATGGCCGTGACCGCGGCAAAGGTGTTCCCTGAAAAGGTGGAGGTTGTATCCGAAAACGAAGTGTCAGTTCCCAGGACGATGCCGTCGTTATTGTCTTCAAACGCGTTGCTCTCCGAAACGAATGTCCCGTAACCCGCGGTGAGCTTGAGGCCCGCATGGCTGCTGCGGCGCACCAGGCTGTTTCGCAGGGTCAGATCGCCCGTGCCGGATTTCATGATCGCGGCGTAGGTGTAGTAACCGCCGTTGGAAATCTGCAGGTGGTTCAGACTGGCGGAACCGGCATCTTCGACGTGAATTCCACGCCACCAACCAGGACTTGCCGTTGAACCATCCATCACGATCGGATCCGAATCCGTGCCTGCGGCCGACAGCGAACCCCTCACGATAATCCCTGAGTAATGCGACGCCACCAGCTGCACGCCGGGCTCGATGGTCAGGGTGACCCCGCTGTTCACCACGACATTGCCGACCAGGTTGTAGGGGTTTCCGGCCGCCGTCCAGGTGGTGTTCGCCGCGATCACTCCCGACACGTCGGTCGCGCGCGCCTGGGAACCTGCCATCATGATCACGCCCAGAAGCACTAATCCGGGCCACCTTGGGTATCGATCCGAAGTCTTCATATCAGGTCCTCCTGTCTGTCCCGACTCGAGGCTTCGGAGCCCAACCGGATTTGCCTGATACCGGGGGGCCGAACGTCGCCGGCCAAGCCCCTCCAGGCTGTGGTGGAAGTGCCCAAAGCCCATGAATCGCGAGCCTCACTGAGCCATGCTCCGAATCTATCCGATCCACCTAAGGTTAACGAGTACAAACAGCTCTCCTTAACTGCTATAAACCTCTCCTTACGAATAGGATAAGAATATCCAATACCCCGGGCGAATCCCCATGGAATTCCGCCCATTCTCCCCATGCCCGTCTCATGGTTTTCTCCGGAATCATCCGATCCGCACACGCCCTTGCCGATCACCGCCCCGGGCATCGACAGAATCGCCCGGGCCGCGTCGAAATCGTGATCCATGATTGAGTCGGACCGATGAATCGGCTTGAGTCTCTGCCACCATGACTGCCGAACCCCGCCTGCAATTCATCCAGATCAACGACATTCACTATCGTGATTGCCGGCACGAGCTCGATGTCCCCACCTACGCCGGAGCCAATGTCCGGGCAGGTTGGCTCCTCGAGGCCCTCCGCAAGCCGGGGCTGCTTCCTCCCGCCGACTTCATTCTGGCCATCGGTGACCTGATCCACGGCGAGTCCCTCACAGCGGCAGAGAGGGAGTGTCCGTTCATGGCCGCCGCCTTCAACGAGCTCCCGGTTGAGGTTTTTCCGGTAATCGGAAACCACGAAGTGAAGCAGAACGAGGGAGACCCGAAGTGGGAGCTGCCCTTCAAAGATGCCTTCAGTGTGGCCGATCACTACAGCTTTGAGCGCGAGGGCATCGCGTTCATCGTCTTCAACAACGCCGGTACCGGTGAGCAACTCCCGCGACCTGTTCGGGAGCGGCGTTTCGCGAATCTCAAACGGCTCCTCGACCGGCATCGCGGCCAGCCCAAGATCATCGCCTGTCATGTACCGCTGGTCTGCCTGCGTGAGGAGACTATCCTCGCGGCCAGCATGGACTTCCCTTCCTACAAATGCCTCGAGCCCGAGATCCTTGAAGCGATTGAGGCCGAATCCGATTCCGTTCTGGCCGTGCTCAGCGGCCACATTCACATCACCGGCACGGTGATCCAGAAGGGTATCTGTCACCTGGCCGCCACCGGACCGGCTTCATTTCCTCACGACATCGTCCATTTCGCGGTCTTCGACGACCGGATTGAAGTCAACGTGATTCAGCTTCCTTCTCACCTCTGGCAGCCGGAGACCAATATCCACGGGGCAAGACGACACGGCCGCGACTTCACCGACGGCCGGCATCCGAACCACCTCGCCTACCTGATGGGCAATCCCGACGAACGAAGTTTCACCCTATGCCGAAGCACCCAATCCTCCTGATCCTCACTGTCGGCGCCACCCTGTCGAGCGCCTCTGGCGAGTGGGCATCCCTCTTCAATGGACGTGACCTGACCGGCTGGCACCAGGCCAACGGTGCGGCGGACTATGCTGTCGCCGACGGCGCGATTGTCGGAACACCGGTATCGGATTCGCCCAACAGCTTTCTCGTGACCGATGACGTTTTCGGCGACTTCATCTTCGAATGCGAAGTCAAGGTCGACGGCATCATCAATTCCGGGATTCAGTTTCGCAGCCTTTCCACTGCCGATTTCAAGGACGGCCGGGTCCATGGCTACCAATGCGAGATTGACGAGAAGACGGACCGGAACTGGACCGGTGGCATCTACGACGAAGCCCGCCGGGGCTGGCTCTACCGGCTTGAGTTGAATCCTTCCGCCAAGTCCGCCTACCGTCCGGGCGACTGGAACCATCTGCGAATCGAATGTGTCGGGTCGTCCCTGCGAACCTGGGTCAACGGCATCGCGACCGCTCACCTGATCGATGATGCAACCGCCCGGGGCGTCATCGGCCTGCAGGTGCACTCGATCGGAAGCCGGTCGCCCGAGGGCAAACGCATCCATTGGCGCAATCTCAGGATTCGCACCGATGTGGCCGGGCCGACTCCGCCGGAGGGCGTATTCGTCCGCAACACCGTGCCCATCTCCTGGCACCCGCGGAGCAGGCCCTCGGGTGGCGTCTGCTTTTCGACGGATCCACCCCGACAGGGTGGCGTGGTGCCGCCTCCGAGGCCTTCCCTGACCGGAGTTGGCGGATAGAAAACGGCGAGCTGATCGTCATCGGATTGAAATCGGACGATCTCGCGACCACCGACCGATTTGGTGCCTTCGACTTCCAGCTGGAATTCAAGCTCACCGAAAAGGCCAACAGCGGCATCAAGATTTCGCAACGGAAACGCCGGGGTCCTACAACTTTGCCACCGGGCTCGAATATCAGCTGCTGATCGATGACGACTGGCATAAGCCGATGCAGGAAAAGGTGCGGCCGCAACCGGACCCTCGCTTCGCTTTACGACCTCATCCTCGCGAAGGGAGGTCGCGAATCAGGAGGTTCCGCGAAAGCCGGGGCCCGGCATCACGCCCGGATCGTCGTGCACCCCGACAAGACGGTGGAACACTGTTCGATGGGTCTGGGCGGTCGAATTCGAACTCGGGTCACCCTTGAGGCCTCGGCGCGCAGCAAGTATGCGGAGATCGAGGACTTGCCAAGGTCGCGACTTCCCGATCTTTCTCCAGGATCACGGCGACGAGGTCCATTTCCGAAGCATCAAGATCCGGACCTTCGACTGAGTCCGCCCTCGCTTCTCCCTTTCGGCAACCTCAAAAAGGGTGGCGGGAGAATGGGATGCTGTCTTGCCATTCGGCAGGAATCCTCAAGGAATGGACAAGCGCTCGATACCATTTCGATCTTCACCCATGCATCGGCGATTACGAATTCCGCCACGCGAACCCCATGGATCTCGTGAAGATCCAGGGCCTGCTTGAGGACAATGATCTTCCCGATCGTGGGTTGGACAGCGTCATCGGCCATTGCCTCGTCGCCGAGGTCGACGGGCAAGTCGTCGGCGCGATCGGCCTGGAACCGAAGGGGCGAAGCGGTCTGCTGAGGTCGCTGGTGGTCGCCGGCGGCCACCAGGGTCAACGCCTGGGAACGGCCCTGAATGCCCGGATGGTCAACGCCGCCTGTTTGCTCGGCATTGAGCGGCTTTACCTGCTGACAACATCGGCCGAGGCCTTTTTCGCCCCGACCGGCTGCGAAGGTGGTCGAGCAGAGCAGGGTCCCCCGGAACCAAACCGAGGAATTCAAGAAGATGTCGCCCCATTCGACCTGCATGGTGCGGGATATCCGGAACATCCCCATCCACGCCACCCGCGAGCTCCTGCACATGCAACCGGCGGTGCCCGGCGCCCGGCGCTGGGCGGTCAGCCTGAAAGATACCATGCTCACCTATCTTGAGGTGGAACCGAACAGCCGCTTCGAAACCCACTCCCACGAAAGCGAGCAGATTACCATGGTCCTGTCCGGACTTCTCATATTCCAGATCGGACAGACCATCCACCGGGTCGTCGCGGGCGAAGTCATGGCGATCCCGGCCAATGTGCCCCACAGCGTCTGGACCGAATCGGAGCCCGCAAAAGTCGTCGATGCCTGGTCTCCGGTCATCGAAGAATACAGCGCAAGAATCCAGGGGTGAAGCACGGCACCGGCCATTCCGGACTGGAATCCCCTCAAGCCTGCGGCGGTCCTTCACGATTCCGTTGGAGACCGGTGCCCGAACGAACCCTCGCCTGGATCCTATTCCTTGGACTGAACATGACGATGGCGCCGTCGCAGCAGGCCGGCGAACAGCCCTACACCCGCGGAGCCCTTCGCTATTTCGCCGCGCTCTCCCGTGCCGGAGTCCCGGCCGGCCTCCACCTCTACCTGGGCAACAACCACGGCTACGGAATGCGGGCCGGACCATTGACCCGATGGCCCGAAGCTGCTCGTCTCTGGCTCGAGGATCTCAATCTGATAGCGCGCCCCCGCCCCTCCGAATACTGATCTTCATCAACCCCCACGCCCCATGTCGTCAGAAGTCGAAAAGGATCTCGCCGCCATCTCCCACGCACATTCCCGCGGCCGGGGTGCCACCATCGCGACCTACCTTCGCCTGGCGGGACCCGGCTGGCTGCAAAGTGCCGTCACGCTCGGGGGCGGATCCCTCGCCGGAAGCCTCTATCTCGGCATCCTCGCCGGGACCAACATGCTCTGGCTGCAGCCGCTCGCGATGGTCTTCGGCATCGTCATGCTCTGCGCGATCAGCTACGTCAAATTTCTCGACTGGAGAGCCCCCTTTCAGACGGTCCGCAAGCACATCAGCCCGGTCCTCCGCCTGGGCCTGGCTGGCTGCCACGGTCCTGGCGAACCTGGTCTGGTCCATGCCGCAATTCAGTCTCGGCGGAGCCGCCATCCGTCAGAACCTGGCCCCCGGCCCTGCTCGGGTCCGGGCGTCCTGCCGGATTTCCTGGAGCAAGCTGATTGTCGGTGTCCTGATGGCCGTGATCGCTGTATCCATTGTCTGGAGATACGGAGAAGGCAGCCGCGGGGTGAAGATCTTCGAAGGGATCCTCAAGGCAGTGGTCGCCTTTATCGTCCTCTGTTTTGTCGTGTGGTCGTCCAGACTGACCCCAGCCGGGGATGCCGTCTCGTGGCTCGAGGTCTTCAAGGGGTTTGTTCCCAACCTGAATCTCCTGACCCAGCCCGCCCCCGGCTATGCGCCCGTCCTCGCCGCGATGGAACCGGCCTCCCGTGTCTTCTGGTCGGAACTGATCCTCGGTCAACAGCGGGATGTCATGATCGCCACGGTCGGCACCGCGGTCGGCATCAACATGACCTTCCTCATGCCCTATATCCTTCTGGCCAAGGGCTGGACGAAGGGGTTCCGGGGATTGGCCAGCTTTGATCTCTCGACCGGACTGCTCATCCCCTTCACCATCGCGACAAGCTGCGTGGTCATTGCCGCGGCTTCGCAGTTTCACACCCGACCGGCCCCGGGGCTGCTCGGAGAAACCGACGCTCAGGGCCAGGCCATCATTGCTCCCGGCCCCATCCAGGCCTCCTACAACAGCCTCGTCCAGGCCCGGATCAAAGCCGGAGGGGCCGAACTCGAATCAGCCCCCCTTCCCCTTCCCGAACGGCAGGTGGCCGCCATGCTGGCCAAACGCGATGCCTTCGACCTGGCCAACGCCCTCACGCCGCTGACCGGAACCGTCTTCAGCCAGTTCATCTTCGGCTTCGGGGTCCTGGCCATGACCCTTTCGACCATCATCATCCTGATGCTGATCAACGGCTTTGCAGTGGCCGAGGCCGTGGGTGCCGCCAAGGGCAGCCTCACCTACAAGATGGGAACCCTCATGCCTCTGGTCGGCGTCCTCGGCCCCTTTCTCTGGAGCAAGGCTGCCTTCTGGCTGGCCGTACCCACCTCCGTCTTCGGCATGGTCCTCCTTCCCATCGCTTACGTGAGCTTTTTCCTGCTGATGAACAGTCGCCGGGCGCTGGGAGCCGAACGACCGGCCGGCAGCCGTCGCCTGCGCTGGAACCTGCTCATGGTCCTGTCGATTGCGCTGGCGACGCTCGGAAGCCTTTTCAGCATCTGGTCCAAAACCCGATGGACCGGCATCCTCAGCCTGGTCGGCCTGATCGCCGTCGCGGCCATCTGGCACTTTGCCAGGAACAACCGATCGGAACGCTGAACGCCGGACAGAGGCTCCTGCCCTGCACGGCACGGCACGATGATCCGGTTTCCCAACATTTCTGTTGCATCGCTTCCCTGTTTAATAATTATAAACCGAAATCCGGCCTCCCTGGCCACGCGATAGCCCCAAAACACCCCCTTCTATGTTTGGAACCAATTTGAACGGCTGGGACCTTCTGGTCATCGTCTTCTACTTCTGTTTTCAGCTCAGCCTTGGCCTGATTTTCCGGGTCTTCAGCAAGGATGCCAGCGACTATTTCCGGGGAGGGGGCAGCATGTTGTGGTGGCTTGTGGGGGCTTCCGCGTTCATGACCCAATTCAGCGCCTGGACTTTCACCGGCGCGGCGGGCAAGGCCTACGTCGACGGAGTGCTGGTGGCGGCAATCTTCTTCGGCAACGCGGTCGGCTACCTCTGCAACTACTTTGTCACTGCGGCCAAGTTCCGGCGGATGCGCACGATCACCGCCATCGAAGGGGTGCGTGACCGTTATGGACACACCAACGAGCAGATCTTCACCTGGCTGCAGGTGCCGATGAGCGTTGTCTATGCCGGCATCTGGCTGAACGGCCTGGCCATCGTCGCTTCGGGATTTTTCAATGTCCCGCCCAACCTGACCATCTGGATTGTCGGCGCAGTCGTCGTCTTCATGGCCGTGTCGGGCGGTTCCTGGGCCATCGTCGCCTCAGACTTCATGCAGACGGTGCTCCTGATGACGATCACGATCGTGGCCTGTTTTCTCGCCCTCAATCACCCGGCCGTCGGTGGCCTTTCCGGTTTCTTTGAAAAGCTGCCCGCCAGTCACTTCAAGTTCTGGGAAGCTCAGGATGCCACCTTCGTTTATGTCTGGATTTTCGCGGCGTTCGTCATCCAATCCTTCAAGTTGAACAATATGTTCGATTCCTACCGCTACCTTTGCGTGAAGGACGACAAACAGGCCCGCAAGGCGGCCCTGATGGCGGCCGGCCTCATGTTCATCGGCCCCTTCATCTGGTTCATCCCTCCGATGGCCGCGCGGATCATCCAGCCCGATCTGGCCATCGTCTTCCCCCATCTCGGCGAAAAGGCCTATGAAGGCGCCTTTGTCTTCATCGGAATCGAGCTGATGCCGGTCGGGATGCTCGGTCTGCTTCTTTGCGCCCTCTTCGCCGCGACGATTTCCTCAATGGATTCCGGCCTGAACCGGAATGCGGGCATCATCGTGAAGAACTTCTATCAGCCGATCTTCCGCAAGGCGGCCTCGCCCCGGGAGCTTCTCGTAACCGGGAAGGTCGCGTCCGCCATCTTCGGAGTTCTTATCATCTTCTCCGCCCTGGCCATCCGCAAGATCGAGGGCTTCGATCTCTTCGAAATCATGATTCTCTTCGGCTCCCTGATCGCGATCCCCTACGCCATGCCCCTCGTCTGGGGTCTGTTCTTCAAGGGTGCTCCGCGCTGGGCTGCCTGGAGCAG
>JAWLBB010000010.1 GCA_041395105.1 Opitutaceae bacterium
CCTTCCCGCCACATCCACATAGGCGGCGACGAGTGCCCGAAAACCCAGTGGGAGACGAACCCCCTCTGTCAGGAGATCATCCAGCGCGAACACCTCGAGGACGAGCATGGACTGCAGTCATATTTCATCCGCCGGATCGGAAAGTTCCTGAACGAACACGGACGCAGACTGATCGGATGGGACGAGATCCTTGAAGGAGGACTGGCCCCGGACGCCACCGTCATGAGCTGGCGGGGAGAGAAAGGCGGAATCGAGGCCGCCAAGCTCGGGCACGACGTCATCATGACCCCGACGGAGCACTGCTACTTCGACGCCTACCAGGCCGGCCCGGACGGCGAGCCTCCGGCCTTCCGAAATCTGGTCACTTTGGATAGCGTCTTCAATTTCTACCCGATCCCGAATTCCCTGACTTCCGAAGAATCAGCGCATGTTCTCGGTGCGCAAGGCAACGTCTGGACAGAGTATCTAAAAAAACCGGAAGATGTGGAATACATGGTCGTTCCGCGAATGCTGGCCCTAGCAGAGGTTGTCTGGACCGGTCGACCGGATCGAGATTTCGACGACTTCAGGAGACGCGCCCGGCACCACCTCACCTGGCTGAGCAGCAAGGGCATCAATGTCGCCCGGCACCTGCTCGACTGCTGAGACAACCGAAACCCCGTCCTGGAAAACGCAGCTGCCCGGGCCCATACGGATCCCGGGCAATTGCGACTGGACTGATTCGCCCTAGAAGAACACCTTCAGAGAGGCTAGGAAATTGCGGCCCGGCGCAATGATGTCCTGACGCTCGTTATATAACTCGTCCGTCACGTTGTTTGCCTTCACCTCAATCCGGAAAGGGTAATCCCTCACCACCCCGGAATAGCCAACCAGCAGGTCGATCCTCTCGAAGGACGGCGTTGTGATATTGACATCGTTCGGACTGCTGCTCAGGAAACTCTCGTCGCGATGCACGATGCCGGCACCGACGAAAAACCCGTCAAACGGTCCGTCACGGAAGGTGTATTTGTTCCAGATCGAGATCGAATTCTCGGGCGCAGAGGGCAGCCGCATACCTTCCGTTTCCGGGGCATCCGTGTTGGAAACGACGTAGGCGTCATCGATATAGGAATAGCTCAACACGAGCTGGTATTTTTCATCCGGCTGGTAGACGAAGTCCAGCTCGACACCACGGCTCTTCTCGGTGCCCGAGGCGACATACTGAAGAACCGGGGGATCGGCCGCTTGTGCATCCCGGTCGATCCGGACGATGTTCTCCTTCTGAATTTCATAAAAACTCAAAGTGGCGGAGAACCTGTTTTTCATCAGGTCAAACTTGAACCCGAATTCCTTTCCGACGCCGGTGGCCGGATCGAAGGTTGATCCGTCCGGATTCACCTGAAGGTTTGGCGTGAAGGATTCGCTGTAGAGTGCATAAGTCGAGATACTGTCCGTAATCTTGAAGAGCGCACCGACCTGCGGGGTCGTATTGGTGATCTCGGGATTTTCGGTCTTGGTGCCATTCGACAGATAGTTGACCAGATCTCCATTGAGTATATCGTAGCGAAGACCGATTAGGGTGTGCAATCGGTCCTCCAGGAAGCCGGCCTGAACCATGCCGTATAGGGCATTCTGGGCGTTCGACTGCAGGAAATCCGAAGGAGTCAGATTTCGATCCTCCGGAGCTATCGGGAAGCTGATATCCCAGGTTGAGGGATCTTTCAGGTCCCAGATCATCACGTTGTTGGCCCTCCGGGCGAGCTGCCGTTGCTCGTAGTCCTCGTACTCGTGACCCACCAGGATATTCAGATTCACGCTGTCCGTCTCGAATTTCCCGGCAAGCTCCGACTGGATCGTAAACTGCTCTCGCAGAACGTCACGATAAAGCAAGGATATGCGGATCTCGTCCTCATTGGCCGGGCCGGCCGCTTCCGTGGCAAAGCCCAGGCGCGTGTCCTGCAGGTAGTCGTTCTCGGAATAATTCAGAATATTGTGGAAGGTCCAATTCTCACTAATCCCAAACTGGAAATCCGTGCTGGCGAAGATGGTCGAGGTGTCCTTGTAGGACCTGCCGGCAGGATTGAACTCCCGAGGCAGGCCCTCGTACCATCCGGAGAGATCGCTGTTCCTGATCCGTGACCCTTCAATATTCCGGTGCACGTTGTAGTACTCGACTGAAGCAAGGAGACTTGCGCGCTCCCCAAAATGCCACTTCACCATGGGCGCGATAATGGTTTCCTCGAGGCCTGCGTAGTCCACCCAACTGTCCGAGTTCTCATAAGAAGCCACAAATCGATAGTCCATGTCGACGGACTTACCCTCCACCAGGGGACCCGTCACGTCAGCCTCGGCTCGGAGATTGCCGTACGAGCCGCCTGCCATCCGAAAGCTGCCTGCGAATGCGGACAGCGGCTGCTTGGTGATGTAGTTGATGACGCCGCCCGGTTCGGAAATGCCGTAAAGAATTGAGACCGGCCCTTTCACCACTTCGACTCGCTCGATCAGTGTCGAACCCTGATAGAACTCCGAAAGGGTGCTGACCCCGTTTCGGAGCGGCTCGGGACTGGTGAACCCGCGAAGCGAATAGCGGCCCGGTTCATTTGTGTCCGGAGAGGCTCCCGCAGAATAGAAAATGGCGTCGTCAATGGAGCGCGCCTGCACATCGTCCAGAAAGTCCCGCGTCATCACCTGAATGTTGATGGGAATGTCACTAATCGGAACCGAGGTCTTGGTCGCCGAGACCGAACTGCCCGCATAATAGCCGAAGTCACGGGCCGAGTTCACCTCGAACGGTTTCAATTCGACAACCTCTCCCGATCCGGACGGGTCTTCCTGTGCCTGCACGCGGAACACTCCAAGCACTAGTGAACAAGCGGCCAACGAGACCTTACACATCAGGACCGGGCGCATACATGTTGTTTCCACGGATCTGTTTTTCATCTGATTTGCATTTTTCGGGGGTGGCGGGATGCGAATCTCCCTCGGAAAGAATTGTCGCATGATGACAAAGATTCGTTTTTTGTGTCAATACAGATTTTGATTTCGTTTCATTTGGAAAAGAAACACGCAAGACCTTGTTGCACCGTTCCCATGGCGGTTTTTAGAGCTATTAGACGGGTTCGGAATACATTCGAAATTGCCGTCTTTCCGATATTCGATTCAGTATGGTCCGCAACACCCATGCTGCAGGAATCCCTGTTTCACTAAACACGAACCAAAATCGAAACAAACGAGCGATGACCGGTCTTCGCTGCTGATCATGCTTGCCGTTCCCGTCAGCCTGGCGGAGACGAGGAAATCCGACGATCGACCCGTCCTATCCGACTGGTCGCACGCCGGCAACAAGGAGGCCCACCACCCACCTGCGGAGCGAATCTTCCCGGTGGACAGCTTCGGGGCCATCGCCAACGACGGCAGAGATGATTCCATCGCCCTGCAGGCTGCCATAGAGGCGGCGAAAAAGTCTGGAGGCGGTGTCGTCTATTTGCCCGAGGGCATGTATTACCTCGACCAACCGGTCCTTGTCACCGGGGACCAGATAACCATCCGAGGTGACGGTCCGTCCCGCACACGCCTTGTCTTCCGCTATGGCAAACTGACTGATGGACTGCACTTTGTCTACCCGGAGGCGGGCGGGACCATCGGCCCGGGCACATGGATCGAAGCACGGACGGACCCCCGCGGCCTTGTCCGATTCTCACTGTTTTCGGACGACCGACTGATCAAGTCGCAACAGGCTGCGCCGTTGGCTTCGTGGCAACAATCGTTTGCCTTGCGACTGCAGGGCGGGCGCCTCCCGGGGAAACGAACGTCTGGCTCCGTCATGTTGCGGGCCACGGCGGAATACGAAGATGGAACCCTCCTCGAAGCCAGCCTGCCGGCCGTCCTGGACGAAACCATGGAGAGCCCCCCGATTTTCCCCCAGATGGTCGGAATCGGGGCCATCACCTTCCTTGGGGCGCGCCCTCACGGACAACAGACTGCCCTTTCGCACGACGGCAAACGCGGCGATCGGGAACTCACCCTCTCCACTGCGGCGCATGGTTTCAGAACAGGTTCAAAGATCGAGTTGGTCGCGCCGAATACCGAACGCTGGTTCAGGGAGATCGGCTGCAAAGGACCGGAAAAACCGGATTACCGTCGCTATCATCTCCTGGTCACCGGCACTGCCGGCGAACGCCTAGAGATCGACCAGCCGTTGCGACTGGATTTTCCAGTGGTTGACGGATCGTTCGTCCGCAGGCTTGATCCGCTCGAGAATGCGGCCATCGAGTCGCTGGAGCTGGAGGTCCGAAGCGAAATCCCCAGCCTGAACGGAGTTGTCTTTCTGAACGTATGGGCCTGCCGGGCCCGCGACGTTCGCGTCCTCAATGCGGGCCGTCACCAGATGCTCTTCAGCGGAGCAAAGTGGTGCCGGTTGGAGGATTGTTTTTTCAGGGACCGGCGATCAAAGGGAGGCGGCACCGACTATGTCGGCTTCCAGGACGCCTACGACTGCCTGATGGACAATGTCATCGCCATGGACATGCGGCATGGTCCGGTTGTCCAATACTCGGCGGCCGGGAACGTGATCCGAAATAGTCGGTTCTTCGGCAGTGATGCCCAGTGGCACGCCGGCTGGTCGAACGAAAACCTTTTTGAAAACTGTCTCATCGTCTCCCGGCCAGAAACAGGGAGTTATGGCTACGGAATGTACGCCACACCGCCGGATGATCCTGGCCACGGCCCCAACGGGCCGCGCAACGTCATCTTCCATTGTGACGTGCACTCCCCCAAGGCTGGGGTCTGGCTGGGTGGCATGAACGATGGCTGGTTATTCCTCTACAACCGGTTTGTCGTCGAAGATGGCCCGGGCATGCTGGTGGCCGGGCCCGCCTCGGGCCACAAGATCATTGGCAATGTCTTCGTTCTCGCCAATCCAGGTTCGGCCGGAGTCGAGTTCACCGGAGCTGGGCATACCGGACATTCAGTCATCAATAACCGCTTCTACATGGCGGATGCAGTTCAGGTGCTGGGCGGGGAAGTTTCCGACACCGTAAGCAAATTCAACTCGACTTCGCCCTATCCTGAGGCGGCATGGCCGGCATTGCCGGAGCCTGCCGTTCCTTCCCTCTATCACTGGCAGGTCGACCATGATGGCAGGTAGGAAACTTCGCGGGCCTTCAGCTGAAAGAAACCCGGGATTCCACACGACCCTCCCGCTCCATCTGGAACCGGCCAAGGCGCAGGAGCAGGGCCTCCCTCAGTGACCGCATCGAAGGCTCACTCCAGCAGTTCCGGTACTGGTCAGGATCCGTCTCAAGGTCATAAAGCTCGCCGTCCTCTCCATCCCGATAAAGCACAAGCTTGTAACGCGAAGTAACCAATGTCTGTTGGTAAAGTGTGGTGGTCGTCGGACGGCACTCGATGAGGGTGCAATCCTGCACGCTTTCCTTCTCGCCGCGAAGAACCGGTGAAAGGTCCACGCCCTGCATCCCCACGGGGGCAGTCACTCCGGCCAGGCTGAGCACGGTCGCCGGCAGGTCGACGAGGTTGACCAGAGGAGCAATCGTACCGAGGGCTTCCACCCGACCCGGCCCCCAGACCAGCAAAGGCACGCGCTGGCAATCCTCGTAGGCCGTCACGCCTTTTCCCCACAAACCATGATGCCCATGCATTTCGCCATGGTCGCTTGTGAAGACAATGATGGTATCCTCCACCTGCCCGGTCTCCTCCAGCTTCTGAATGAGGAGACCCACGCGATCATCGATGAAAGCCAGCATACCCAAGGTGGCCTGGAGGGCGGCCTTTCTGCGGTCCGAGCGTTTCCCGGATCCGTAGACGCAGGGAACACCCTGTCCGTCCTTCCACGGTCCGAGCTCACGGCGGTAGCACGCCTCATAGACCGAGTGGCGGTCGGCGAACTCACCCTCCCGGTAGTCTTCAGGGATATCCATCAATGCCGGGTCCACCAAAGAAAACCACGGCTCCGGACAGACAAAGGGCTCGTGCGGGTCCTGAAAGCTCGCCCAGCAGAACCACGGCTCGTGCTCTCCGGCTTGTCGCCCGATGAAATCCTGGGTGCGCTCTGCGACCCACGCCGTATCGTGGTATTGCTCCGGAATGTTCCAAGGCCCGCAGGCGTAATGATCGTAGTCCTCGCGTCGGCAGGGAAACCAGTCGTGCCAATCCACCCCGGAGTCTTCCAGAAACACCCGGTAGTGCTGGGCCGGCCAGGCGTTGATGGTGTGCCCCGTCGATCCCTCAAACTCCTGAAAACCGAGGTAGGGCCCCCTCCATCCCCGGAAAAACTCCGGAGGGGGGGGGGCATCCATTCCAGCCATATGGCGCTCTTCATCCTGACGGCTCACGAAGTGCGACTTCCCGAAAAGTGCCGTCCGATAGCCGTTGTGCCCCAGCTGCGCGGGCAAAGTTCGACCTGGCATCGAGGGCAGACTCACGCCGATCGAGTAGGCCCCATGCGAAGACGGATAACGTCCCGTCAATAGCGAAACCCGCGTCGGCGTGCACATCGGAGACGGGCAATACGCCCGGTCGAAGTGGACCCCCCCCCGGGCCAAGCGATCAAGGTGCGGCGTGCGAACCGCCCGCAGACCCTTGACCCCAAGGTGGTCGGCCCTCTGCTGGTCGGTGCTGATCAGGAGGATGTTGGGACGGCTTCTCATCTGCCAGTATCAAGAGCTAAATGGCTAAATGAAACAAAAGAGACCATCTTTTCGAAACGTTGAAAAGGAAAATCCTTTTATTTGCCGATCGACCAATCTAGCCTGTATCGCCCCTGAAGCACCGATGAGGACAGACCCCAAAAACCGAACGCCTCCCCACATCCTGCTCATCACCACGGATCAGCAGCGTCATGATGCCACCGGATTGACCGGGCCTGGCTTCCTGCGGACGCCGCATTTCCAGCACTTGTGCAGCCAGGGAATCCGATTTGACCACGCCTACAGTGACTGCCCCCTGTGTGTTCCCGCGCGGACCACCATCATGACAGGCCAGCCGGCCTATTCCCACGGCCTCAGCGAAAACGGACCCACCCGAGGTGTGATTGACCGGAAGAGTTCCCTGCCTGGGCTACTGGGCGGACTGGGCTACCAGACAGTCGCCATCGGCAAGATGCATTTTGGCCCACAGCGGATGCGTCACGGTTTCCAGGAAATGATCCTGCCGGACGACTACTACCGTGAAATGGCGAAGCAGGGAACCGAATGCCAGCCGATGCGGCACGGCATTGGTCAGAACGAACTCTACCCTGCCCTCTCCACGGTGCCGGAGGCGAAAACACTGACAGCCTGGACCGCCGAGCAGTGCGTCGACTACATCCGCTACCGTCGGGATCCCGATTTGCCGTTTTTCCTCTGGTGCTCCTTCTCCAAGCCCCATCCCCCGCTCGATCCGCCGGAACCGTATTATTCGATGTATCTGGACAGCGCCATCCCGGATCCGGTCACCAGCGACTGGAGCAGCAGCGAGGACTGTCCGGTTGCAATCCGGCGCTTCATTGAGCGGCGCGGTTTCGACACAATGCATCCGGAGGTGATCAGGGCCGCCCGGGCCGCCTACTATGGACTCATCACCCAGATCGACTACAATATGGGAAGGGTTCTGGCTGCGTTGCAGGAATCGCGGATCCTCAAGGATACCCTGATCGTCTACACCTCCGATCACGGCGAATACCTGGGGGACCACCGGTGCTGCGCCAAGACCTTCTTCCATGAACAATCATCCCGCGTTCCGTTTGTCCTCCGCCTGCCACAGCGGGATGGGAGCACTCTGGTCAACCGGGTGGATGACCGTCTCGTCAGCCTGGCGGACATCTACCCGACACTGGTGCGGGCCGCAGGAGGGGACCTGGCGGATTCCGCTCATGGCCTCGACCTGATCGGCATGCTGGAGGGATCGGTGACGCCGCGTCAGTTCGTCGTCGGCCTTTCAGGCCCCTCATCCCGGCCTGAACACATCTCCATCACGGACGGACGATGGAAGTATCTCTACTATCCGGAAGGCCCGACCGAACAGCTTTTTGACCTGGCGGCGGATCCACTGGAGCAGACCGAGTTGTGCCGCAGGGATCGTGCGACGCATGTGGCCACGATCGATCGTCTCCGACACCTCATTCTGGAAGAGTTGAGAAAAAGGGGTCCAGCCTACCTTGCCGATGGCGAGTTGCCTGAATACGCCCGGCAGGGCGACAGTCTGGACGAACGTCGCAGCCGGGACTTCCCGGGATTCTCCACTGAATACAAGGATGTCGATACGCGCCACTAATCCAAGGTCACTCCCTCGGACGCCGCCCCGGATGCTGTCTTGATTCGGCCTCGAGCTGATCTACGATACCGGCACAGGTCGGATCTCCCAACCGGTTCTCGAATTCTCCCGGATCGGCATTCAAGTCATAGAGCTCGACCGGAATTCCGTCGCGAACGATCAGCTTCCAGTCGCGGGTGCGGATCATGAACAGGTCGTTGATCTGCGAGAATACCGCCTCCCGCCACCCGCCTCCTGCCGGACGACCATGAAGGAGGGGCTCGAGTGAACGGCCGCCGGCCCCTTGCGGAATCCCGATGCCTGCGATGTCGCACAGGGTCGGCAGAAGGTCAACGTGTTCAACCAGTTCATCACGCCCACCCGGGGAGATTCCGGGACCACTGACACAGAAGGGAACGTGCACGCTCTGTTCGTACATACAGAACTTCAGGAAGAGCCGGTGGTCGAACAACTGCTCCCCGTGGTCGCTGGTCCAGATGATCCAGGTGTTGTCGAGCAAACCACGATCCCGAAGGTGCTGAAGGATGGCACCCGCGCTGCGGTCAGCCACCTCCACCATGCCGAAATAGCCGGCCATCATCTGGCGAATCTCGACGTCGGTCAGATGCTCCCACTTGCGGCGCCGGTCCAGCTGCCGCAGTTCCGGAGGCGCTGCGTCCTCCGGATCCTGCGCGGGCAGGGAAATCGAATCCTGCTGATGGGCCGCGTAAGCCTCGACCGGTGGGAAGAACGGTGGATGCGGTTCATAGATACTCGCCCAGCAAAAGAACGGTTCATCGCCATCAACCGCCTCGTCGATCAGCCTGTTGACATTCCTGGCGACAAAGTGCCCCCAGAATGCACTTTCCGGCAGTGGTGAGGGTCCCCCCATTGCGGTGCGCACAAACGGGGTTTCATGCTCAAGGCGGAAACGTTCACTCCACTGCACCGGCAGGGATTCCAGCCACATTTCCCGGGAGATCAGCGGCTCATAACCGGTATCAGTCGTTGCGCTGCTCCAGTGCATATGGCCTGCCTGGAAACAACGGTAACCCTCGTCCCGGAAAAGGTGCGCGAGAGTGCGAATCGGACCCAATGGGTTGACGTCGTTGAATCGGACGCCATGCGATGCCACATACTGTCCCGTTGCCAGGCTGTAGCGGGCGGGGGCACAGACGGGAGCCTGGGTGTAGGCCGAACGAAAGTCGACGCTCCGGGAAACCAGAGCGTCGAGGTGGGGCGTCCGGACATGCGGGTGGCCCCGGCAGGACAACGCGTCATACCGATGCTGGTCCGTCATCAGAACAAGGATATTGGGCCGACTGGGGTTCATGGAATTCTCATGGTTGATGTCTCACTCCAGCAGCCCCGTTTCACGGATTCGGCGCCCACGCTTGTCGAGAGGAATCCGCAAGCTGAGAATCTGCCAGGGCGACACCCGCCCTTCCCAGGTCAGCCTGCCGGCGAAACCCGCTTTCACCCGGGCTTCCGTGCGGCGCCCGCGCGTTTCCTGAATCCGGAGAATCAGATCCCGTCCGTCCTCCGCGGGCTTGATCGCGTAAATGGCAACCGAAGCGGGATGAACCTCCAGGAGCGAGGCCTCGGCGGGAAGGGCGCCCTGGTGACCATGATCGACCACCCGTTCGGCGGGACAGTCGGCTTCCCAAGCCAGGCGGTGAAGATTCAGGCTTTGTATCGATGTTCCCGCGACAAGCGTCATCCGGTATTCCATCCTCCCGGTATCCAGACAGGGATTCTCGATCGGATCCGCAACCTCCCTTGGATGATGATGCGCATAGAAGCTGGACCGGGCCAGGGTGACCCCGATGACGCCCTTCCGGCAGCAATAACTGATTGGCCGATCGGCCACCAGCCCCAGACTGCGGGCCCTCCCGCCCACACGTCCGCCTATGGCGAGCCATTCGTGCGCAGGCTTCTCCCCGCCATCGGCCTCACGGGAAACCTGCCCTCCCGGTTCGCTGGCCAGGGTCTGGGAAGCATCCCGGAAACAGGTCGGTATCACCAGCCGGAGAAGCTGGCGCGGCTCCTGCCAGTTCATTACAATCCTCAGGTCAACCTCCCGTCGGGCTCGCCGGAGCGTGAAATAGAGGACGATCGACGAATCCCGCCAACGGGCCTCTTGCCGAGTGATCCGGACCAGGGGGCCCGCCTCCATGATCTTTGTTTCAATCAGCTCTGCTTCACCCAGAGCTTCGTCATATCCGGTCAGATTGTGCCCCCAGGTGTCACCACTGTCTTTCAGTATCTCCAGACGCATGGATCGGGAAAGGAGATTCCCCTCGCCCTTCAGACCGAGGCGGCTGAGACCGGGGTGGCGCCTGCTGATGCGGACATGGGAAAAGTCAGACTTTGGCAGTCGCGGCGCCGTGCCCTCGCCAAGCGAAAAGGCCCGGTAGCCGAATGCCGGAAGGTTCGCGATCACCTGAAGTTTTCTCCATTCCATTCCCATGGGTCCGAAGCAGGTTTCCGCTGCAGTCCACTGGATGGCAACCTTCCGGCCTATTGCATCCCGCAAATGTGTGATGGGCGCCTCGCCGGTGGGGACAACGAAGGTGTCGAAGGCGACGCTGGCCTGCCGTTTCCAGGGCAGCGGGTTGAAGAGCGTCAATACACCCTTTTCCGCCCAGCTGGTATCGACGTTGCGCGCCAGGCGGTGTAGGGCATGATCAAGTGAGGAATCCGCCATATGGGCGGCGTGCCCGAACTCATCGCTGATGCCCGTATCGGCAGATGCGACGCAGGTTCCGCCGAGGATATCGTGGAATTGATTGAAAAGAAGACTGCGCCACGCCGGCAGCAGTGATCTCTCGAGATCCGGCTGCGATTTCAGGCCCGTCATGCGCACCATGGACCGGGCAAACTCCGCTTTCAGCAAGCTTCGTTCCGTACGCCGACTCGCCCGCTTGATGATGCCGTGAGCGGCATAACAGCCGATGTTGACGTACTGCAGCCCCTGCCGCAGCACCGGGATGGAGGCAATGGCTTCAGCCCGCCGTACCTCCGAGAAATATTCGCCCAAGGTGGAGAAGCGGATTTCAGGAAGCGAGGGATCCTCCTGCAGTTCCCTGATCCGGTCGATGAGCCGGCGGGTTGGGCCGCCCCCGTGATTCCCCACGCCAAGGAAGAAGGGGGCGTGGTCGATTCCGGAAGGGAAACTGGTCCCGGCTTCATGGCGCAGTTGCCTCTCGAGGTCGTCAGCAGTCGCGGCGGGACTCTGGCCATAGCTGCGCGGAATGCGCCAGCAGAGCACGCGCGAACCATCCGGAGATTCCCACCAAAACAGGTTCGGGTAAGGTAATCCGGCGGTATTCCGAAACGGCCTCATGCAAACATAAGCATCCATGCCGGAAAGGACGAGCAACTGGGGCAGGTTGCCGGAGTGTCCGAATGTATCCACGTTGTATCCGATTCTAACGTCCACCCCGAAAGCGTCCTGGAACCAGCGTTTTCCGTAGAGCGATTGCCGGACAAAGCTCTCACCGAGGGGCAGATTGCAGTCGGGCTGAACTTCCCAGCCGTTGACGACTTCCCAGCGACCGGCCTTGACCAGATTCTGGATGGCCCTGAAAAGCCCGGGATCAGCCTCCTCGATCCAGCGATAAACAGCGGCTGAAGATCTTGTGAATCTCATGTCCGGCTCGTTCTCGAGAAACTTCACGGCACTGCCGATGGTGGTCAGGGCCTCCGAGTAACCATCCCTGCGATGCCATATCCAGACGGGATCCAGATGAGCCTGGCAGATGAGGTGAACAGTTCTCCTTTGTTTCATCTGGGTGGAAACCCTGGGATTGAGCGAAGGCATCCGCAGCCTTGGACATTTCACGATTGTCAATAGCCAGCCGGGTTCAAAGAATGCAATCGATAATTGCGAGACCTGTTTCAATTTGTCTCAAGATTATAATGAAACAAAAACCCAATATCCTGTTTATCCTGACCGATCAGCAGGCAACCCACACCTTGGGTTGTTACGGGGCTCCCGTGGCCCGCTCCCCCCATATCGACCGCGTGGCTGCAGACGGCGTCCGATTCGACCGGGCCTATACCCCCTGCGCGCTTTGCACGCCGGCGCGGGCCAGCCTCCTGACCGGACTCTACCCGCACAACCACGGAGCGCTCTTCAATACGGGTGCCTACTCACGCTTCAGCGAAGAGCAAACCGGACAGGGACTGGCCACCTACCCGCCCCTTCTGAGGCGAGGCGGCTACCACACCGCCTACACAGGCAAATGGCACGCCGGCATCACCCGCACGGCCGCGGACCTGGGGCTGGAAGGATTCAGCCTGCCCGACTACGGGGCCATCCGCATGGATCCGGGCTACCTTGGCCATCTGGAGCGCATTGGACAGACAGCCCCCCGGCGCCATATTGAGTTTGTCGCCGAAGGCGGTCAGCCGGAAGCAAGCGGCGGCAATACCAGTGGCTGGATAAGCGGAACCGTGGAATCCTCCCCCTGTCACTACATCACGGATCTGACCATTGAACACCTCGAGAACCGAACTTCCGAAGGTGAACCTTGGTTCATGGCCGTTAATTTCTGGGAACCCCATGCCCCTTATCTTCCGACCGAAGACTACAGGGACCTTTACGATCCGGCGGCGATTCGTGAATGGGCGAGTTTCCGCGACAATCTTGATGGACGTCCCGCGCTGCACCGGATGCTGCGTGAGGACATATTCCCGGCTGCGGCGAGTGCCTCCTGGGTAGAGTGGTCCCGAGTCATCAGTCGGTACTACGCCCAGGCGGCGATGGTGGATTTCCAGGTCGGTCGCCTCATGGATTGGCTACGGACAAAAGGACTCTACGATGACTGCCTGATCGTCTTCAGTTCCGATCACGGAGAATCCATCGGTGTTCATGGCGGGGCCTTCGACAAGGGCGGCATGGCCTACGAGGAAATCTATCGGATTCCACTGATCGTGAAGCTTCCGGGCGGCCGGCATTCCGGTGAATCCCGGCAGTCTCTGGTCAGTCTCTTTGACCTGGCCCCAACCTTCTGCGACTGCGCAGGCAATTCCCTCGACGGCATTGATGCCCGGAGTCTCTGGCCCGTGCTGGATCACGGGGATTGTGAGGGCCGTTCCTTTCTCCTCTCGGAGGACCATGGGCACCGGGTTCCGTTCGGACAGCGGATCCTTTGGGGGGACCGCTACAAATACGTATGGAACCTGTCCGACACAGACGAATTGCATGATCTGGCGGAAGATCCGGCGGAACTGCACAACCGCATCGCCGATCCCGGCCTCGACGACATCCGGGAGGAATTCCGCGCCGAGTTGCTGAGACAGATCACCACCAATCACGATCGCTTGGGTCCGCAAGTCACGCAAATGCTGAAGAAGGAACGATTCCGGGTGTCGTGAAGAGCTCACAACCGAATTTTCTGTTTTTCTTCCCCGACCAGTGGCGCTGGGACTGGCTCGGTGCCATTGGACGGGTCCCGGTCAGGACGCCCTGCCTGGACCGTCTGGCCGGCCAGGGCATCCTGTTCCGAGAAATGCGGGTCAACTGCCCCCTCAGTGGACCCAGCCGGGCAGGCCTGGCGACGGGGCTGCGGTTCCACCACGCCGGGGTCAAGAACAACAACGACGAGCTTGACCCGGCCCGTCCCAACTTCATCAGGGAACTCGCCCGGGCCGGCTATCAGGTAATGACCTCGGGGAAGAGCGACCTTCACACCGCTAGTGAGAATTTCACCACTTCCGGATGGCATCCTCATCTCGACAAGCTTGGCTTCACTTCCGGTGTTGATTACGCGGGCAAGTGGCGGGGGGTCAACCTCATGCAGAGTGGACGGCCCGATGCCTACGGGGCCTTCCTTGAAATGGAGGGACTCGCGGAGCCTTACCTTGAAGACATGCGGCAAAGGGATCGCCAGCGTCGCGATCGCAAAACCGGCCGGCTTTCAACAGCCCCATCGCCCCTGCCGGAAACGGCCACGACGGATGCCTTCTGCGGTCGCGAAAGCCTGCGCCTCCTGCAGGATGCGGCAGACGACAAACCGTGGTTCATGTGGATCAACTTTCCCGGCCCGCACGAGCCATTCGATCCGCCCCAATCCTATCAGGAGAGTTTCCTGGAAACGCGATTCCCTGCGCCGATTGACCCTGCCAAGGGAACTGAGGAAGACGACCAGGGAGTCAGGAGGAACTACGCAGCCATGATTGGGCATATCGACCGCTGGATCGGCGAATTGATCGGGTGCGTTGAGGCACGGGGCGACCTGGACAATACCTACCTGATTTTCGCATCCGACCACGGAGAAATGCTGGGCGACCATGGGAAATGGTACAAACAGCTGCCTTATGAGGCATCCATCCATGTCCCCTTGATCATCGCGGGGCCCGGCATACCGGCCGGAAGACAATGCGATGCCCTTGCCGAACTGATCGACCTCAATCCGACCTTCCTCGAGCTGGCCGGACTTGGACCGCTCCCGGGTTCCGACGGACGTTCCCTTGCGCCCCTGTTGCTCAATCCCGACGCAGGCCACCGCGCAACGACGATCTCCGCTCTCAATTCCTGGCGGACAATCTTTGATGGACGCCACAAGTTGACGGAATGGATGGATGGTTCGATCAGCCTTTGGGACTGCTTCAGGGATCCGGATGAACTGGAAAACCTCGTCCACCAACCTGAGTATGCGGACATTTCAGCCGCCCTGCTGATCGAACTTCGCCGGGAAAGCCCGTGGTTTCCGGGCGAACACGGATACAGGCCCGGTCGAGGCGATCCCTGACATCGGCCCTGCTGCGCGTCTCGCCGCCTCATCACTCTTGAGACTGCTCAGCCTGATCTGCGCGTCTATTCGAGTTCCCTGGGATGGCGCCGTTTCAGTTCCGGTACCGCGTATCCACGCCCGGTGGCCTCAAGGCGCTCGATGTAAGCCCTCAACTGTCCCCGTGCATGGAATGGCCCGCCTTCCCGTATGACTGTCCAGAGAGGATCCACATCACTGCCGGATTTTTCCATCAGCGCGTCGTGCCAATCGCTCAGGTAACGAAGCGCCAGGTTGCAGAGCTCGGGATGCTGTTTCGCCAGATCATGCTGCTCATGTGGATCCTTCTCCAGATCAAAAAGCATCTCCCGCGGGAACAGGCGGAATCCATCGTGATAGGTGCGTATATAGATATGGTCCCCGAAGCGGACCGCCCGCTGGCAGACGTGCGCGCATTGGCTGAGGACAAGGAACTCCCTCCCCCTGTTCTCCGCGTGCTGCAGGCTGGCCAGGAAACTTGATCCATCCCAGGAGGCCGGTGCATCGAACCGGAGCCATTCGGCCAGGGTCGGCGCCAGATCAATCTGATAGTGCAGACCGTCATCCGTACCGCCTCTGACCACGTCCGGCCCTTTCACGATCATGGGGACCCGGCAGGTGATGGCGTCCGCAGTGCCGTGCTCACCATAAATTCCGAGTTCACCCTGGTTCTCCCCGTGATCCGCTGTGATGATGATGACGGTATCCTCGTAGACACCCGACTCCTTCAGGCACTGGACAATCCGGCCGACATGGTCGTCCACGTAACGGATCGCCGTGTCGTAGCCGTTGATCCAGTCCGTCAGGTCATCCAGATTCTTCAGTTCCCCAAGCTCCCGGGGGTAGTGGCAATTGTTGGCATCAGTGAACATCCCGAGCTCACAGGCGCCGTGCGGGGACGGATGCCGCCTGTGCTCCGTCAGGATCTCCTCGCTCAGCCAGTCCGCAATCGGCACGTCTTCGAATGGACAGGGATACTCCTTCGGGACGCGGTAGGGTGTGTGGACATCCCAGTAGTTGACATGCAGGTACCAGTTGTCCCGGGAGGCGTTTTCGGAAAGCCATTTCTCGAGAATTGGCTGGACATCACCGGCCGATTCGATCCCGCCCTTGCCGGTATTGTGGATCTCATTGAAGCCTGCGAGAAACTGCCGGGCGGCATGTCGGTGCCCGAAGGGACTGATCTGCGCGGTGTGCAGACCGGCTGCCTCGTTGAGACGGGTCGCCAGTGCGTCACTCTCGATTCGGTCACGGAATCCGCGCTCGGGACCCTCAATTCGGGGATCTGCGGCCGTTCCGCCGTGCCCCACTACTCCGGAGTGTATGCCAAACATCCCCGTGTAGAGGGCGGTGCGCGAGGGCAGGCACGGCGCATCGCTGCAATAGTATTGATTGAATCGCATTCCCTCCCGGGCAATTGCGTCGATATTCGGGGAAGTCTCGCGATGGTACCCATAGCACCCCAGATGGTCCGGGCGCAAGGCATCAATATCGATATAGAGGATTCTCATTCTTCATCCTTTCACTGCACCGGCCTGAATTCCAGCCACAAAATACCGCTGAAGGAAAACGAAGACCAACACCAGAGGCAGGACCGACATGGTCACGGCCGCCATCAGCAGATGCGTCAACTGGCCGCTCTGTGTATCAAAAAAAAGCAATCCGATGGGGAGTGTGTATTTCTCCTGCGTCCTGAGCATGACAAGGGGCCAGAAGAAATTGTGGTAGTTGCCCATGAAAGTAAATATGGTCAGCGTGATCAGGCCGGGCCGACTCAATGGGAGAATCACTTCCCAGAAAAGCTGCCAGCTGTTAGCCCCGTCGATGCAGGCGGCCTCATCCAGGGATGTCGGTATCGTCAGCATGAACTGCCGCAAGAGAAAGGTTCCAAAAGCACTGAAGGCGGCCGGAAGGATCAGCCCGAGGTAGCTGTCGACCAGATTGAGGGCCACCATGATCTGGTAGTTGGGGATGATCATGACGAGCCCCGGCAGCATCATGGTCGCCAGGTAAAGAAAGAATATCCTGTCCCTGCCGCGCCACTTCAAACGTGAGAAGCTGAACGCCGCCAGTGCGCTTGTCAGGACCTGCAGAAATGTCACCCAGCCCGCTATGAACAGGCTGTTCCAGTAGAACCTGGCGAAAGGAATGACCCGGAACACCTCCAGGTAATTGCCCCATTGCGGTTTCGCGGGAAGCCACGTGTCGAAATCGACCTCGTTCAGGGTCTTCAGGCTGGCCAGAACCATCCAGACGAAGGGCAGCACCATTGCCAGACCCAGCAGCGCCAGCAGCAGGTGGTAGAGTGCCTGCCTAGTCGTTGACATAACGGTTGCCGAATCTGACGTTGATGACGGTCATCAGTAAAACAAGGGCGAAAAGTGCCCAGGCAACGGCACTCGCGAAGCCAAGCCTTCCCGTCTCAAATCCTTCGATATAGATGAAGTAACTCAGGGTTGTCGTGGCCCCCGCCGGCCCCGTGCGTCATGGCACGCGCCATCTCGAAACCACCCTGAAGGCCGTGAATGATACTCATCACAAAAATAAAGAACGTAAAGGGTGCCAATTGCGGCCAGGTCACGTGCCAGAAGCGCTGAATGGGACTGGCACCGTCGATCTCGGCCGCCTCGTAGAGTTCAACCGGGATATTCTTCAGGCCGGCGAGATAGAGTATCATGTTATTGGAACCGATCGCTGCCCAGAGCGCCATGATCATGATCGACGGTTTGGCCCAGTGGAAGTCAATGAGCCAGTCCGGGGGATGCAAACCGTCAGCAGCCATGGCTGGAAGATGCAGCGTAACCCGGGCAAACCCGATCAGGATGAAGGCCAGCACCATCAGGCCGAGTGAAAACATGAGGTTCTCACCCAGTCGGTAGGCGGGGGCGACCCTTCTGCCAGCCATGCCGTTTCCTTTGCGAAACAACCCCTTTCCGATGACAGCGAAGGAGGTCAGGAGCATGGTCAGGCCGAGGCGATGGGAATCCAGCCAGAAGACCGACAGAACAACAGGAAGCAGGATCAGCCCACCGGAAACCACCGTCGTTACCACTCCGGCATCGCGGTCCCGCAGGTTGGCGAAAATCACCCGGATGCGCCAGCAGACAAGAAGCAGGACAAGCGCACCAAGGAAGACATATCCGGCATCGCCCATCCAGGCAGGAAACGCATTCACCAGAACGGCGAACCATTCAAGAAGGGGGTGCAGGACCGCGTTGATGGGGCCGGAATGCGGATTGTAGAGTTTCTTCCAGAGGATGAAGGTCGCCACTCCGGCGGTGAAATGGGGCGTGTAGAACAAGGTCCGGTGCACCACCGTGCCACTGAGCACACCCATCACCAGGATGCCCGAGACCATGACCGCGAGCAGCATCCAGACCGCCGAGAGCCCGAATCCCGCCGCGACCAGGATCAGACAAGCCCCGAGCAAAACTGCGCCGGCCAGGAAGAACCCCCTGACCCGCCGATTGACGGGCCGCGGGTCCCTGTTCAGCAGCAGAGCCGCCATAAGGCTGCCGGCAATGGAGAACGGAATGCCGATCATCAGGAAGAGGGTGTTGCCAAGATACTGCCAGAAGCGCGGCTGCTCGAACAGAGTCCGGAAATTCTCGAGCCCAACCCACTGCAACGGGTGGTCCTTGAACATGTTGTGCAACTGCACGTTCCAATTCGAGAAGGCCAGAATGAAGCTGGCCACCAGTGGAACCATGATGAAGACGCAGAACCCGATTATATTCGGCAGGAGAAAGGCGATGCCCGTCAACTCGTTGTGGAACTTTTGATACCACTTCATTGGACCACGTCCCCTTCCCTCACCGACCCCATGTCCTGGTAATAACGCCTGTGAAAGGGATTGAAGAGCCAGGCTTCCGGAATCGGCAGCCCGTCCCTCTTGAGATCTTCGATCCTCTCCTGGATCCGCACCCGTCGTTCGTATTCAGGCATCAATGAGGGCCGCTCCTTCAGGCTGCGGGTGATCTCATCGTTGATGCGCTCCTGCACAAGGCTTGCCGCTTGAGCGGCGCTGATCTGGTCGGCGATGAAGGACCGATAGGTGTCCACTTCAACCCGCCGCCCGATCTCCGGCAGGATAAAGGGACTGCTGGAACGGCTGATGGAATGTTTCTTCATCGCCTCCGCGTAGGCCTCGTGGACTCGCCACTCATTGGGGAATTCCGGCGGACGGAGGAATTCCTCACTATCCAGGAAGTCCGGATTGACCGGCAGGGCGTCACCGGTCTCCACGATCATCCGGTTGTGGGTGTCGCTCGCCAAGTATTCGAAGAATCGATACGCATGCTCCTTCTTCTCCGACTTCGTGTAGAGGCCAACGGTTCCACCGGCCACCCGGCAGTTGATATACTCGAAATGCGGCATGAACGAAGCCGAGTAATCCTGCCTGCCATAGTTTCGCAGGCGAACCAGCGCGAAACGCCCAAGATTGAGCATGGCGTAGTTGCCGCGGGCGAACAAAGCCATGCTCACACCCAGACCGCTTCCTTCCACAGCAAACGTGCTCTCCTCCTCCGGTCCGGGCAGAAGATGGTCCCTGAAGATCCACTGGTGAACCTTCTCCAGAACCCGGATATAGCGGGGATCATCCAGACAGCATGCCGTCAGGGTTTCATTGTAAATGGACAGGCCCAGGCTTCGCATCAATTCATAGCGCTCGACCGAATTGGCAAAGAAGCGGCGCTGCCGTTCGCCCGGCAACCGATTCGCCGCGACGTAGCGACGCCCCCACTCCTCGAAGGTCTCAATATCCCAGGCCCTCGGCGGAATCCCGAGCCCGGCATCCCGAAAGGCTTCCACGTTGACCAGAAGCAGCGCAATCGAGGTACTCGCCGGGTAGCCCCATTGCCGACCGTCAATCATGAAATTGCTCCGGATCGACTCGAAGGTGCTCTCTGGACCAAAGCCATATTGCCGGGCCGGGCCGGTCAAGTCGGCCAGAATGCCCGTACTCTGCATGAGGTAGGTCTGGTCCGCATAGTTGTCAAAGAGATCGCCCCCCACTCCCGATATCCCCTGGATGAGTTTCTTGGACGGATCGTTGTTCGCGGCATCAATGCGCAAGTGGACGGGAGGGTATCCCTTTTCCACCAGCCAGTTTTCAAAAGAAGCCACCTGTCTGTTCCGTATGGGGCTGTTCGTGGTAACCCAGAAAAGAGTTGGAACATCGCTGAGATGCGAGGGTTGAATCCACCAGGTGATGCCGCCGGCAGCGAGGAGGAACACAAGCAGGCAGAAGAAAAGGCGCTTCATCTGAAAGAATATTCAAGGCATGCGCCAGCTGGCGAAATTCACATCTCCTTTTGAAACAAATGACCGGAAGCTCGAAGGAACGGCTTGTGTGACCCGGAAAAGCAAATGGTTCTGGCTTTCATGCTTACGGGACTGGATTGATGAGGATCGACCGGGCAGAGGCAATTGATTTGTTTCAATTGGAGTTGATTTTTGTTTCTTAAAATGATTCAGAATACAACAAGAATCGAATAACCTGCATCCACACCAACCCGTGAGACAACCTTCCAAAGAACACCAGGCCTTCGAACACATGATCCGGCGCAAGATCGCGAAGGAAGGATTCGCCCCGGGCACCCCTCTCCCGCCGACGCGGGATTTCGCCCGGGAGACCGGCTTGTCCAATTCCATGGTCTACCGTGTTCTGCTGAAGCTGGCTGACGAGAATATCATCCACCAGCACACCAATGGGCGCTTCTATCCCAGCACGGACGACATCACCGGTCGACAGACCGAACAGTCCTTTGCCTGCCTGCTCCCACGAATCGACGTCTGGAGCACGGCTCTCCAGGGAATCCTGAACGGCCTCACCGAGCGATCCCGTCACTATCGGCGGGGCACCCTGCTCTTCCATGAGGACAAGCTGATCCAGCAGGACGCCATCGGCGAAAAGCCGGTCTATGCCAGCGTGACGGAACAGCACGCTATGCTGGACGCCTTCCTCAAGCTGCATGGAGAGAAATGCGAAGGGATCATTTTTGACAACATCTGGGCCGACGCAGCGATCGAGCCGTTCGCGAAGGAGCTCAAGAAGGCAGTCATCATCAATCGCACGACCCAACTGCCCTTCGCCTCGTGCGTTTGCGTCGACTACCGTCTTGGATCCACCCTTGCCCTGAGCCATTTTCTCGCCGCCGGTTTCGGCCGGATCTACTTCATCACCTCCTACGAGGACTCCTACGTAAAGGAACTCAGGGCAACACTCCTGGAAACGGCCCGGGAGATCGGAGCGACTCTGGATGAATCGCATTGTCTGGTGGTGAGCGATTCAAAGACACGAAGGGAAGTCCTGCAGAAAATCTGCAAAGGTCGCGCGCGAACCGGGATTTTCTGCCCCGAGGAGAATCACGCCCAGCTCATTCAGGCGGAAGCACGTCTTTTGGGAATCGACGTACCGGGCAAGCTGGGGATACTTTCCGGCACCGGCACCCCAACCGCGGAGGGCGCCCATCTGAGCACCTTGAGCGTCGACTTTGCGCTGATCGGGATCCGCGCGGTTGATCTTCTGAGGGCGGAAGCTCCCGCGGAGGAAATCATCACCCCGAAACTGATCCGGCGCGAAACCACATGAAGTCGGTGATCCGCCCGATCGGGGGAGTCCCGAACCGCCAGATCCATCTCGATTTTCACAACTCGCCCGCGATTTCCGACATCGGGGCGGACTTTGATGCAGCCGCCTTTGCCGCAAAAGCATCGGCGGCGGACGCGCAGAGCATCACCCTCTTTGCCAAGTGCCACCACGGCATGTGCTACTACCCGACGCACTGCGGCACGCCACACCCGGCACTGAAGGGGCGCGATCTGCTGGGGGAGCAAATCGAAGCACTCCACCGCCTGGGAATCCGCTGCCCGCTTTATCTCACGGTCGGCCTTGATGAACAAGCCGCCCATGCTCACCTGGATTGGCGGCAATTGACTCGTGAAGGTCATTCCATACGAGCCAGGCCAACCCTGGGAGACGATCTGCTGGCCGGCGGATGGTACTTCATGAACTGGCTCCATCCCGACTATCACGGATTGATCGAGACCCACGTCCGGGAACTGCTGGGCAGCTACGAGGTGGACGGGATGTTTTTCGACATTGTCGTCTTTGATCCTTCGGGCGGCTGGTCTCCCAAAGCCGCCGAATTCCGTCTGGCCCACGGCCTTCACCGCGAAGATCCGGGAACATTCGACCGCTTCCAGGTCGCCGCACAAGAGCGATTTGCCAGGCACTTTATCCGCCTTATCAGGAATACGAACCCGAAAGCGAGTGTCTTCTACAACGCAGCGGCGGTCCTGACCACCGAAAGCAACATGGGCATCCGGATGCGAGCCCGGGAGCAGACTCATTACGAGATTGAATCCCTCCCGACGGGCCATTGGGGTTACCATCACTTTCCGCGCATCGCGCGCTTCGTGGCAGGCATGGACTTGCCGTGGATCGGACAAACCGGACGATTCCAGAAAGGCTGGGGCGACTTCGGTGGAATCAAGCCGGTTCCCGCCCTCGAATACGAATGTTTCAGAACCCAGGCTCTCGGAGGAGCCATCGGCGTCGGGGATCAACTTCTCCCCAGGGGTCAGTTCGATCCGGATGCGATAAAGCTGATTGGTGAAGTATTCCAGAGGGTGAAGGCGGCTGAACCGTTCTACGAGGGCGCGGAGCCCTTGTTTGACATCGGCGTTTTCGCCGCCGGTTCGCCGGGGTGCGATTGGCCGGTCATCCAGAGGAGCGAATCCGGTGCCGTGATGCTGTGTCAGCGATCCCGGAGAAATCCCGTCCTGCTCGATGATGCCGCGGCGTTTGAGTCGCTTCCGGCAGTGATCCTTCCGGATGAAGTGAGAGTTTCCGATTCGCTGGCAAAGCGATTGAGGGACTATTATGAAAACGGAGGGAAACTGGTCCTTTCCTTTCGATCGGGTTTTGACGAAGCCGGCAACTGGAAGCTTGGCTTCCTTCCAATTCGTCCAGGTTTACCTTCAGGCTCCAAACCAACCTACTGGAGGACGACCCCCGAACTCTGCGAACGATGGTCGCACTCCGATCGGGTGGTGTACTCGGAGGGTATGAACACTCATCTGGAAGCGGGCGCGGAAATCCTGGTTCAGCGTGTTCTTCCCTGTTTCCAAAGGACGGACGCGCAGTTCAGTTCCCACTTCCAGGCTCCGCCCCGGCCGGAGGCAGATGCCAATCCGGCGCTGATTGCCGGGAAGGGTTTCCTCTACTTTGCGGATCCCGTTTTCCGTGAGTTCCGCCAGAGCGGCCAGGTTTATCTCGGCGATATCTGGTGCGAGTGCCTGCACAGACTGCTGGGTAGTCCGCTTCTGGATGTCCACCTGCCGTCCTCCATCGATGCCATTCCCCTGCGAAAGGGTTGCGATCTGCACTTGACACTGCTCCGCTACCTGCCGGTAAGAAAGCGCTTGAGATTGATATCATCGATGAACGGCTTCCATTTGACGGTGAGTTCCTTTCCTTTTCTCGCCCCCGGAGAAATTGATTCGATTTCCAGACAACTGGGAACTCGAGCCAGTAGACGGGAAGGGCTTTCGTCTGGAAGGCCACGGTCGTCTGTTGCTCCGTGCACCCGGCTATTTCGGTTGATTGGCCGGGTGAGGAATGTCGCCTGCCCCAGACAACTGAACCATTGCCAATCGCTTGGTCCGCCTCCCTTCGTCCCTTAGTCGCTTCGCATAGTCGAACCCAGGAATCGAAGTTATGAAATGCGGTAACCATCATCCGCGCACGAATGTTCATGAAGCAGGTGCCGGGCTGCAGCCTGTCTGCCGACAAATCAGGAGCGCTTCCGGCCCTTCTGTCCCTATCGATTGCGGTCAACCAGGACAAACGCCCGGCGGATCACCGGCACCAGCTCTCTCGCGCCGTTCCCTGGATAGTTGGCGTTCAGGACTGCCCTCGCTTGAGGTGCGTATTCCCGGCAACGTGTGACTAGCGCCTGGGTCAGGACCATCACACCGCGAATCGGTCGGCCGCCGATTGGATAGGGTCGCGGATCATTCGATCCAGCAAGAGTCGGCACGGCCCGGGGATGAACTCCGTCGAGTTCGCCATGCTTGAGTCGCCAGCGGATGTTGGCTACTGTGTCTCCTCCCCATCCGAAATTGGCGGCATTCCAGCCGTGGAAACATTGCCTCCAGTGATCCAGGAGTTCCGGGTAGTCGGTGGCACCCCAGCGGCGGGTTATGGAATCGCCCACAAAACAGACATCGATCCCGCCCTGCCGGGCCTTTTCGACCAATTGCGCGTGGGCCAGCCGCGAGTTCTCGTCCGTTCGGGGAATGGAGGGGGCCGAGATCATCGGTTCAATTTCCGCGCCAAAGCCGGTGATCGCCTAATACGACAGTTCAAAGCGCGTGGCGCCGTCCGGAATTCTGCCTGAAGGACCGCCGACGATTTGAACCTTTGCGTCGCTCAGGGTGCCATCGATCTCGAAGATCACCCTGTTTCCTTCCCGCTCGGCGGCGACTGTCGCGCGGACATTCCCTTTCAGGTCGAACAATTGGCAGGTGGCACGGGTGCCTTCGACAAGTTCATAAACTCTCAGGGAAACGCCCGTGGCATAGTCATAATCGGGTCGATCGTCGCGGTCTCCGATTGCCAACAGGGAGCCTGGCCGCACGTATAGCGGCAGTGAGAGATACCCGTGACGTTCGCGGATCCAGCGTGCGCCTTCCCGCACTTCGCCGGTCAGCAGGTGTGTCCACCGACCACGGGGCAAATAGTAGTCGACCACACCGTCTTCCGCGAAAACCGGTGCGACGAGGAGGGATCCTCCCAGCAGGTATTGGCGCTCGAGGGTTTCACAGGCCGGATCTCCGGGAAACTCCAGGAACATGGCGCGCAGGGTCGGGATACCCCCGCAGTGCGCCTCAACCGCCGCCGACCACAGATAAGGCATGAGGGTGCACTTCAGTTTGGTGAAAAAGCGCAGGACGTCGCAGGCTTCCTCGTCGTAGACCCAGGGCACACGATAGCTGCTGCTGCCGTGAAGCCTGCTGTGGGAGGACAGGAGGCCGAAGGCAGTCCAGCGTTTGTAGACGGAGGCCGGGGAAGTCCCCTCGAAACCGCCGATGTCGTGACTCCAGAAGCCGAACCCGCAGAGGCTCAATGAAAGTCCGCCGCGCAGACTCTCGGCCATGGATTCGAAGGTCGACCAGCAATCGCCGCCCCAGTGGACGGGAAAACGCTGACCGGACGCGTAGGAGGAACGGGCGAAGAGAACCGCTTCGCCCTCGCCGTGCGCCTCGCGAAGCAAGTCGAAGACACATTCGTTGTAGAGGACCGAGTAGAGGTTGTGCATCTTCTCCGGGTCTGCACCATCGTGATAGACGACATCTTCGGTCGGGATGCGTTCGCCGAAATCTGTCTTCAGCGTATCCACGCCCATCTCGAGCAGGCGCCGGAGATGCGAGGCATACCATGCGCGCGCCTCGGGATTGGTGAAGTCGACAATCGCCATGCCGGGCTGCCAGAGGTCGGTTTGCCAGACACTGCCGTCGGTTCGCCTGATGAAATACCCTTTCCCTGCGCCCTCCGCGAACAGTCTCGAGCGCTGTCCGATGTAGGGATTGATCCAGACGCAGATTCTCAAACCCCGATCGTGGAATCGTGAGAGCATGGCGGCCGGATCGGGAAAAACCCGCGGATCCCACTCGAAATTGCACCAATCGAATTCGCGCATCCAGAAGCAGTCGAAATGGAAGACATGCAGCGGGAGATCCCGTTCACGCATGCCCTCGATGAACCGGATGCAGGTCGCCTCATCGTAACTGGTCGTAAACGACGTGGACAACCAGAGCCCGAAGGACCAGGCAGGCGGTAGAGCCGGGCGGCCGGTGAGTGCGGTCAGGCGACCCAGCACCTCCCTGGGCGTGGGACCGGCAATCACAAAGTATTCGAGACTCTCGCCCGGGATGCTGAACTGGATGCGGGAAACCTTTTCCGAGGCCACCTCGAAGGAAACGGGCCCGGCTTCGTTGACCAGCACGCCGTAGCCCCTGTTGGTCAGGTAAAAGGGAACGCTTTTATAAGCCTGCTCGCAGGCGGTCCCTCCGTCTTTGTTGGTGTTCTCGACAACCTGGCCGTTCTTCACAAATGCCGTGAAGCGTTCGCCCAGGCCATAAACGTTTTCGCCAACCCCGAGAGAGAGTTGATCGTGGACAAACGCTTTCCCATCGGCTCGCCGGATATAGCCCATGCCGCGGGAACCGCTCGTGGTGAGGACCCGACCTTCGGACTCAAAGGAAATCCCCCAACCGTTCCTGCGCCTGACCCGCGCGGAAATCGAACCGGAACAAACCTGCTCCCATTCCTCATCGCGCCCGAAGGAAACCGCGGCATTGCCTTCAGTCTGGAGGGGAATGGTCGGGCCGGACCCTGTCCCTCCCTTGAAGTGCTCGATTCGCACCCGGATGACACCTTCAAGCGGCGAGTTGAGCGTGACCGTGAGCAAGGGTCCCTGAAGCGTGTCGCCGCGGTGCTTGATCGGGCGGGTCGGCGCATGAATGACCAGGCCATCCGCCTCCTCGCTGATGTCATGGGCTTCCGCCGGGTAATGCGCGGTGATTCCGGGCTGGTGCAGCCATTGGCCGTCGGTGAATTTCATGAGGATCCTTGAGCGCTCATCTGTCCGGAGGTTTCAACCAGGATGACGGTGCATGCGAAACCTGCAGAATCCGATGCCACCGTGCAAATCGTTTCGGCTTGGCCTTCAGATCCTGCCATAGGCACGCAGCGTCGACAGAGCGTTCACTGTGAGGATGGACCGCCATTCCCAGCGAGCCATTTCACTCGGTGGATCCCAACTGATCGGCCATCCACCGTCTTCTGCCTGGGCCGCTGCCAGGTCGTCCAGATGAGCTTCAAGCTGGGCATTGGAGAACAGTCTCCGGCAGAAGGAATCCGGTGACGGTGCAAAAGCGAGCGGTGTCAGGCCATATCCTGAAACGGGTGCATCTGCGTTGTAGCAACCGGCTGTGGGGAGTTCCCGGGCCAGTTTCTCGAACAGAGCCTCCGCAGTTCCTGAATGCAGCCTCTCGAGCAGACAGAATGCCGTCAGGATCGTATGCGCATCGGAAAACCGTGTAACGGCCATCAGCCGGACGCAGGCCTCGACAGCCGGCCCGAGCCATGGGTGTTCAATCCCCTGCCAGCTGGCCAGGCCGACCAGCCCGATCAACCGATCCAGGGACGGCGTCTCTCCAGTCGAAACGATCCAATGAGGCGCCCGGGGGTAGTTGCGCGCCGTCGGCAGGATGGCGGGAATGCCGTCTTCGAGACTCGCATGCCGCTGGAGGAAATCACAGACCCGGGTTGCGATTCCGGGGGAACGGAGACCGCAGTCATGGAGCAACTTCAGGCCGAACTCGATAAAAAGGGGATGGCTGTCCGGTGCCCGCAGATCCGGTTCCAGAGCGTATCCGAAACCTCCATCTTCATTCTGATATGACCCGATGATCCGAACGATACGATCTGCCGGCCCGCCACCGAAGCGATGCTCGAAGACGGCTCGTTCAAGCGCCCGGGCATTCCGCCATATGAAGTCGGTTCCTTTTTCGAGTCCGGGTGCCATCGATTCAACTAATTGCCCTGAGTCAAACCTGGGGCACCTCCGGCCCGGATGCGAGACATGAATAATCGGACTGACCGTAGAACCTTTCCCGCCAGTGTGCCGCCGAATCCGCTTTTCGAAGCTCGAGCTCCGGCATTTGAGGTTGGCTTGGCTTGCAGATCCGATTCACTCCTCGTCATGAAGTGGACCGAAGAAAGCCTTTCCTCCCTACCCACAGCCGGCGGATACAGGCTGCGGGGCGAAGCCATGACCCGGATCGAGGTCTTTTCGGACGCGGCCTTTGCCTTCGCCGTCACCATGCTGGTGATATCGTTGAGCTCGATCCCGCAGAATTTCAAGGAACTCACTGAGGCCATGAAAGGCGTTCCGGCCTTCGCCGCGAGCTTCAGCGTCATCATGGTTTTCTGGGTCACCCATCGACGCTGGAGCCGGCGTTTCGGACTGGATGACGGAATATCGACCTTCCTGACGCTCGCGCTTGTTTTCATCATCCTCGTCTATGTCTACCCCTTGAAGCTGATCATGAACATCATGTTCTTCGGTCTTTCGGGAGGTTGGTTTCCCTCCGAATTCGATCTCTCGAGTTCTGCCGAGGTTGCCGGTCTGGTCGTGATCTACGGCGCAGGTTTCTGCGCGTTGGCGTCGATCCAACTCGGCCTCTATCTCAGGGTCGCGTCCCTGGCGGATGACCTCTGCCTGAGCCGGCTCGAACGAATACTGGTCAAACAGGAACAGTTGGTCTGGTCGGTCCAGGCCACCGCCGGACTGTTGTCGGCAGTGCTCGCCTGGATCTTCATCACGTCCCTGGGTTACCTCGCGGGATTCGTCTATTGTCTGATTCCAATCGTCATCCCCCTCATCACCTGGCGGACCAGGAGAGAAAAACAGGCTGTCCTGACGGAGGTCAGCACCCAACCCGAATAATCCGGACGCTGCGGAAACTCTCGCCTGCACATTGACGAGGAGCCAACCATACCGCCGATCCGACGGGCAGATTGACTTTCCAATGCTGTCCCGCTTCGTTCAACCACGGAGGAAGTCGTGAAGAAAGGACAGACAACACCTGCCCGCAAGCCCGATGGTCGCAGACCTGTTCTGCTTCGTCGTTCCGCCTGGGCCTCAAACGATCAGATCTGGAAAGGCCGATTCGAGGGCAAGGACATCGATACGGGAATCACGGTGCTGTTCTACGCTACCGATGAGATCGGTGAAGGCCCCCGCTGGCATGTTCACCCGTACGACGAGGTCTTCATTATTCGTGCCGGGCGCGCACTCTTCACGATAGGAGACGAAAAAATCGAGGCGGCCACCGGAGATATTCTTCTCGGTCCGGCGGAGGTTCCCCACAAGTACCACAATCTCGGGCCGGGCAGGCTCGAAACAACCGACATCCATCAATCGAAGAGTTGGATACAGACCGATTTGGAGGATCCCGAACTTGAGGCATAGTCGCGCACCATGGGAGAAGAAAGCATGAAGAAGGTCTGCATCGTGGGTGTTTCGGGAAAACTCGGTCGCTACATGGTGCAGCACGCGCTGGACCGGGGCTACGAGGTCGTTGGCGTCTGCCGGGAAAAGAGCGTCGGAAAACTCGCTGCGTTCCGGGATCGGATCACCGTCTTCACCGGGGCGACGGACGACCCCGAGGTCATCCGCAAAGCGGTCGATGGGTGTGACGGTGTCCTGACCGTGCTTGTTCCCTGGGGGGTGAACCACTATGCAGCCGGGACGGCCCAGGCGGTCCTCGATCACGCGCGCCCTGGTGCTCGCCTGGTCTTTTCGTGCGGCTGGCATATCAGCCGCGACGGGCAGGATGTCTATTCGCGAAAGCTCAAGATCTTTGTCAAGGTTTTCGGCTGGATCGCCAAGCGTATCCGTTTTGCGGATCTGGACGATCAGGTGGAGGCCTGCCGGCGGGTCTTTGCCAGCAAGACCCGGTGGACGGTCGTGCGTGCCAGCGACCTGGAGGAAGGCGAAAGCGAGGGACTGCCCGTGTGGAGTCGACACGTCGGAGATCCCGTTCTTGAAAGCAACCGGACGCGACGCATTGACTTTGCCCTGTTCATGGTCGAGGCGCTCACCAATGACGCGCTCATCCAGGAGGCCCCGGCCATTGTCGGGTGCCGGACTCCGTCGGCCCTCGCCCATGCTGGCGAGGTGCGAACGACACCAGGAAGCCCCGAGAGGTAATCGACCCAACCCTTTGCCTTGGGGCGGCCGAGGAGGGTCGATGATCGATTGGCAAACAGAGTTGATCAATTCCGCCCATCACTCTTCTCAGTGGCATGGACGCGATGAACAAACTTTGGTGAAGGCCTCCGCCATACCTTATCCACAGCTGCTGTTACTTCGATGATGGCAATTCCCGTCACCGAGTTCTGCTGCCGGCTCCCAACATATGCGCGCGCAGAAACCCGAGCACCCGGCGCTCGTATTCATCCTGTGCGAAGCGGTGCAGGTCGACATGGCCGGCGCCTTCGACGATCCACAATTCCTTGTGACCTGACGCAGCGTCGAACAGCGCTTGGGCTTCAGCGGGAGTCGTCCTCCCGTCCTCCGATCCGTTGATGATCAAAATGGGCGCCGCAACGCTGGAAATTCGAGCCAAAGGACTGACTTCCTCCGGTTCAAATCCCAAGCGAAACCTGAACTGGACGGTCAATAACGGAGTCAGCACCGAGCCCCCCGGTCCCAGTTTGATCTTCATTCGGTTGTTTGTGGCCATTTCAATGCTGGTGAAAGTCGCTTCAACGACCAGGGCGGCAACCTCCACTTCGCTCTCCGAGAGAATGGCCGCCGCGCCACCAAGCGAACACCCGATGATTCCGATCGGATCTCTCGGGAACTCCGACCGGATGAATCGCAGGACGGAGGATACATCCAATGCTTCCAGTTTTCCAAACGTGATTTGATTCCCTCCGCTTTCTCCATGAGCCCGAAGGTCGATGACAACCGTATTGAAACCCGCCGCAGAGAGGAACCTCGCCCTTCCAAGCATGCTCCGTCGATCCGAACGAATGCCGTGAAGGAGCAGCAGGGTTCCAGTTGGCTCCGGAATCATGTGGACCCAGCCACGTATTTCAGAGCCCGAATCATTCTGTAGGATCAATTCATGCGATGGAAAATCGACAGGCGGAGGGCCTATTTCCAACCTGTGCGGAGAGACGAGGCGGCCCCCAACCACGACGGCCCCCGAAATCAACACGGCGGCAGAGATAAGAACAACAACAGCCACCAATTTCATCATTCAAGATCAGCCGAGTTGTCCATGTTGAGAGAATGTCGAAGTGGCCTGACTTCCCCGCGCTCGCGACCGAATCCTCCACCTGCAATCACACATACAGCAAGAAGAAGCGAAAGAGCCGAAAACACATGCCACATCGCATGTGCTTGGATTGCGGCGCCAGGATTGCAGAGCCACCCGCCCGGCCGATCCCCAACCTGGAAGACAACCGCCATCCCGAACAGCGCGACGGCTCCAATACCCTTCAGCGTCACTCGCCGTGACTTTCGCCGCAACACCGCCACCGTGACGGCACCGATCAACAAAGTCGCGGCCACAAATGTCAGGTTCGTCAGGGCCAGGGGCTTCACACCGAAGACGACCCAATTCCGAGCAGTAGCCGCACCGGCTCCAAAGAGGATTGTGCCGATCACCACGACAGAAATCCGCCGATCGAACAACCGACCAACCACACCGTGGAAAGAGCCGACCGCCAGCGCCGAGGTCGCAAAATAGAGCCCATACATGGCGGCGACATCGACGTGCCTCAGGGTACGCGAGGCCGAGGCGTGATAGAGAAAACTGCCGATACCGACACAGATCAACGATGCGCCGGCCAGTCCGCGTACTCTGTTCGATCCAATTGCAACGAGATACGCACCGACCGCGACAAACGCCAGATTCGACCAAGTGTTTTGAGGTTCGCGGACCAGGCGCCCCAGAGCCTTACTTGAATGGGCGGCTGTATCGCCCGGCAAGGCGACCGGATCCAGGGCTTCCCCCTGCCTTGGCGGTTGTTCGGGTTCCGGCCAGCCCGAACCGGACCCAATGCATACGAGCGTGACCGCCAGGATCGCGGAAACCACCGCTGTGAGGAAAAGTGCCCGGCCCATGTCGATGCGATCTGTTGCAGGACGGTGTGTATTCATGTGCGACTCGTCCAGCGATTTCCAGATCTTCGAGGTGAAAGATGGGGTCAGCAGCCCGATCATCCATGACTTCGCAATGCATTCCTGTTCACACCCACTCCCTGTCGATACTGACATGCCGTCGTGGGACCTGCGATTTCACGTTGACACAGCAGACTCGAATTGTAACATGTTACAAAGATGGCAAAGAAGGAAACAGCCGAGCGGATGAACGACTATCGGGCTCGATTGCGCAGTCAGGGACTGCGACCAGTTCAGATCTGGGTCCCAGATCAAAGATCTCCGGGATTTGAGGAGAAGCTGAAGCAGCAGGTGCGCAATCTGGACCCGGAAGATGAACAGGAGACCCTTCACTTTCTTGAACAGGCGGCGGACTGGCCTGAAGAATGAAGCGCGGGGAGATCTTTTCCGTCTCGGCTCCTGGCGATTTCGGCAAACCCCGCCCAGCGGTGATCGTGCAGACTGATGCGCTGAATCAACGCGACTTCGCCAGCGTCATCATATGCCCGTTCACGGGCACAGTCCGGGAAGCTCCCCTATTCAGAATTCTGGTGAACCCGACCCCGGAAAACGGCCTTTCGAAACCATCTCAGATCATGGTCGACAAGGTCCAAGCGGTCGCATTGAAGCGGATCGGACAACGGATCGGCTCGATTACCGACGAACAGACGCTTCAGCTGAACCGAACCTTGGCCTTCGTGGTGGGGATTGGCTGACGTCCCCAACTATTGGTGTAGACCCCAACATCAACCCAAATAGACCCACTGTCCCCATCTTTTGGTGTAGACCCCGCAACTGATTCCAGTTCAGCGGCTACCGAATCTGGAAAAATGGCGGAGAGAGAGGGATTCGAACCCTCGGTACCCTTTTGAGGTACGACGCTTTAGCAAAGCGTTGCTTTCGACCGCTCAGCCATCTCTCCTGAGGGTATCGGAACTGGCACCAACGTGTACGGCCATTCCGGAGCTGACAAGTGTGAAATTCGACCTGCTCATCCGACACCGATTCACGGCATTATCGTCCGCATCAGGTCAATCAGTCAGAGTGTAGCCACTTCGCTGTGTCGAAGTGCCCCATAACCTCCGGGAACGACGGCACAGCGGCATTGCTACACTTCCCTTCTGCCACCGACACTTTAGGAGGAAGTCAACGCGGGACGGATGGGGTAGCCCCGAACCCAGAGGCTCCCCCTACCCGCTTCTTCTTCAGATCCGCCTCGCGATCCAGAAACGACATTCTTCGGAAAATGCGCGAACAGCCTCCGACTCGCTCGCGATCTCCGACCGCAGGTGCGACTCCAACAACTCGAACCCGGTCAACTCCAGGTCCTCCTTCACATCCGCCGGTCGTGGAATGTGAATGAAGACCATCCCCTCGGGAGTTTCCGCATGACGATCGCCGAACTCGAGCAAGCCGTCTCCCTGCCGTCCGCTGTCCCAAAGCGCCCTCTCCTCCTCCCATAGTTCGCGATAACGGTTAAGGTCCCGGTCGTGGGACGTGAAGACGAAGAGCCCCCCCGACTTGAGGACCCGGGCGATCTCGATCATCGCCTTGCGCCGGTTCGCCCGCCAGGGGATCTGCATCAGACCGTTGAAGCCGAAAATGGCCCCATCATAGATTCCATCCTCGAAATTCAGACGGGTCGCATCGGCCACCCGGAACGGAATACCATAATCAAGCAACCGGGACAGTCGACGGGCCTCCTCGATCATTTCCCGGGAGAAATCGAACCCGAGGATCTTCTGGTAGCCCAGTTCCCACAGGCCCAGAGCGATCCGCCCCGCTCCACAACCACAATCCAGGAGCGTGTCGTTCCGGTCAAAGACCTGGGTAAAGACCACCTCTTCCGACGCCCAGAGGCCGATTCGGGCGGCCGCGTCTGCATAATGCCGGACGGCGACCGGATCCCGGTAATAGCGCCTGACTGTCTCTCCATCCATCAAATGATCCCGTGATTGTGAATAAAATCCTTGATTTCGACTCTCCGGACCTTCTTATTCACCGGTTTATCTCTCATGAAAGCGACTATTAAGACCCAAGGCAGACAGTTCACCGTCCAGGAAGGTGACGTCCTTGTCGTCAACCAATTTCCCGGCACTGAAGCGGGTGCGACCATCGAAATCAACGACGTTCTCGCGGTCGGTGAGGGCTCGGATATCCGGTTCGGCACGCCCCTCGTCGACGGGGCCAGCGTCAGCGCCACCCTTGTCGAGAACAAGCGCGGTGACAAAGTGATCATCTTCAAGAAGAAGAAGCGCAAGGGCTACCGCCGCAAGCGGGGCCATCGCCAGGAGCTTTCGGTCATCAAGATCGAATCCATCAAGGGCTGATTTACGAACAACTGATTTGAGGACTTTTTGCCATGGCACATAAGAAGGGACAGGGAACCAGCAAGAACGGACGCGACAGTCACGCCCAGCGCTTGGGTATCAAGCGCTTCGGCGGTCAGGCCGTCACGGCCGGCACCATCATTCTCCGCCAGCGCGGCACCAAATTCCATCCGGGCAAGAATGTGGGTCTCGGACGAGATTTCACGATTTTCGCCCTGGTCGACGGCACCGTCGAGTTCGACAAGGCCCACCGCAAAGTCGGCGTAGTCGCGACATCGGCGGCCTGACGGCCTCCCTGTTTTTCCGGGTATCCGGACTGGAAAGCCCCACCATCGTGTGGGGCTTTTTTTGTGCCCGGGCTAAAATACCCGTCACTTCGCGCCGAATCCAGTGATCGGACGAGCTGCCTGAACACCGATGAAATGACCGACCGCCTCCAGAAACTCAGGGAACAAAGGGATTTCATCCTCAGGCATTTGCAGTGGCTGGATGAGGAGATTGCCCTCGAGGCGCCGCAATCATCGACAACCGAAATCTGCGAACCAACACCCGCTTCGGTCGAGCCGACGGGACCCGGACCGGCCACACCCGCCCCGGTGGTCGAAAAGCCGCCCGCCATCGTCCCCGACCCCCTGGAGGACAGCCATGTCCATTCCCTCAAGAGCGAAGTGCGGAAAGGATGTCTTCTTTACTTCGGGATCGCCTGGGTTCTACTCCTGGCGGTGGTCGGTATCGTCTACCTTGTCTACAGGTAGACTGGAAGGCGCGCACAGCGGTCACGCTCGACCGAATGAAAGACTTCCCGGTTGCGCCTAAAAAAGTTGCCTCGGGCGGCGGCGCACCAGCGTCGGCCCTACAGACTGGTGGTCAGGAACCCGGCGGATTTGGACTCAAAAACCCGTCCCTTCACTGTCGCCCGGCCGCCGGCCACCGTTAATTCCGAGATTTGTCCATCCCGGCTGCGGCGGATCCAGCACAGCTCGCCTGACAGGGACAGGCCCCAATCCGGCTGATGAAGGGATCTCCCCTCCCCGGCAGAATCGGCAAGAACCATGAGATCGCGCCGGCCGTCCCGCAGTCGGATTTCCAGGGCGACCGATGAAGCTCCACAGTCGTTGCCCGAGTCATCTTCCAGAGCCAATCTGCGAATTCCCGTGATCTCCGGGTGACCGGTATGGGGTTCAAACACACCCACAAAGGTGGATTTCAAGTCATCTCGAGCGCGCCGACGGACCAGCAATTGTGGAATCCAGGCGTCCCGGTTCTCCTTGCCATAGCCGAGCGAAACCCAGGATTGCGCCACGTCAACTGCCGCACCCGTGGTCAGCCCGTGGAACCGAAGAAAAACATCTGGTCGATCACCCAGGTCCGCCATCTCCCGGTCGACCGTCCATTCGGCCTGCCATCCCGGCGCCGGGCCGGGATCACCTCGAAAGTCCCGCATCAGGGCACCGTTTCCGAAATCGGTACCCGGCTGAAGCGCCAGGCCGGCGGTGCGCATCTCGCCGGCATAACCGTGCAGGAGCCAGGCGTGGTCGTTTCCCCCTTCAACCTGGAAAACGTCGATGGCGTAGGCGTTTTCGGCCGAAACATCAATCAGGGCGATTGTTCGCTCAAAACGGTGGGCAGCGGTCAGATCCGGGCCCGAGACCCGGATGGCCTGGACCGGCCCGCGATCGACCCAGAGTTTCGTCAAACCCGCCCCTTCCTTCGAATTGAGACCGTTGACAACCACGGTGTTGTGGGCGGCGGACGATTTCACCCAATCCGCCTTGGGTGAATACCAGCCTCCGTATTGCACTGGTGGATACCCGAAGTCCGGCAGCAGATCCAATCCATGGGCGAAGAACCCGATGTTCATGGCATCGAAGTGACAGTGGCGCCCCATCGAATCGTAATCGACCCAGAGGGCCCGCGCCATGTCTCCGTCGCCCGACCGGAGAACGGCCAGGTGCCATTGCTGCTTGTTGACACTCCCCACTGTCGGCAGGAATCCATTTTCGGCAATCACCCCGCGGATCATCCGCTGAAAGGCATCCGGATCTTCCGCGAAGAGATCGTGGGGCAGTCCCTCGGTTGTTCGTTCATTTCCCTCGTGGAGGATCTGCGCAAAGGCGGGATCACCCGTCAATTGATAAAGCTGACCGAGGAACGCATAGGGACTGGGCGCAAGGCCCGGAGCCGGCGCACCGCGGAACCCGAAAACCGTTCCGAAGCAATCCGCCCTGTTCTGATTGAAGCCTCCGCCATCGCCTTCCTTTGGGTAGAAAGAGTGAAGGCACCAGGTATCGACATGGAATCGGAAATGATCCCGGATCCGTGGATGCCGGAGGAGGATCTCCCGCAGGAAATCGTGATCCAGCCGCCCGAACTGGCCGAGAATGGCCGCCGTTCCCCGAGGACCGATGGTTCCATAGGCCATCAAGCCCTTTTCCCCGGTCACGCCGTCGATCGCGGTACCCTCGACCAAGATGGCATCGATCAACTCGAGAATGTATTCCCGATTGTCCGGCCAACCGAGAACCGTTTCGACGACCAGGCAGGTCTGTTCTTCGTTGGGGAAATTGGAGTAGATCTTGTCCCGGTTGGCCAGGGCATCCCGGAGTATCCGGTCCTCGATATTCCTGCGGATCTCGCCCGCCGACTCCTTGGTATTCGCCAGGCCATGACGATTGGCCCTCGACTTCAGATAGGCAATGAGTGCGTCGTCCTCCAGTATCGGGAAGATACGGTCGTAGGCTTCGACCAACTGGCGGGTTTCCGCGCAGGCATCGTGCCAGTTCGAGACATATCCGGAGCGGGGCTTTTCCTCGTAAACCAGCCCCTGTTCGGCAAAGTCAAATTCCGGGTAAACATCGGCGACCCGGTCGATCAGGATGGCCGCCCTTCTCCCGTACTCGACATCCCCGCTGACCAGCCAGGCCTCCGACAGGGATTGGATCCCGCCCAGAACAAGCTTCTTCCATTGCCCATAGATGAGATAGGCCCCGATGAAGCGCCAGCGGTGCCCCCCGTCCACATAACCCTCGCCATCATCGATCCCGAATCCGGGAGGTCCCGAAGACCCCTCCTCGGAGGGAACCAGCAGATTCCGGTCGGCCAACTCCGGGCGGAACCAACCTGCCCGATCCATTCCCGAGCGGTAAAACTGCTGAAAATCGTTCTTCGGAAAAAACTCCCGGCAATGCGGGCAGCATACCTTCCAGGGGTGGCGGAACGGATCGATCTCCCAGTTGTACATGGTGACGGGATTGGAGCAGGCCGGACAGAAGCCGTGCGACCAGACCATCCAGCTTCGGGTGATTCCCGGACCAAACACCGACTCCCAGAGTTCATCCCACGAATACCCGAGCCATGGCTCCGCCCGCGCAATGACCGCATCCCGGATGTCGGCCGCCCAGGGAAACCGTTCGCAATTCCTTCGAGCCCGCTCAACCAGTTCTGGCGGAAAGAACACGCTGCTTTTCTTCATGATGGTGACAGGTCTCTCTTGTAAAGTCGCGTTCAGGAAGCGGAGGCCGCCAATTGACCGCAACCGGCGGCAATATCGATGCCGCGCCGTTGTCGGATGGTCGAGACGATCCCTCCGGATCGAAGAACCTCCTGGAACCGCCGGGCGCGGACGAGGCCGGTTGGGGATCCCGTGAATCCGGCAGTTGGATTGAGGGGGATCAGGTTGACGTGAGCGGACTGGCGGCGGAGCAAGTCCACCAATTTCGCCGCCTGGTCGGGGCCGTCGTTGACACCCTCGATCAGGGTCCACTCGAAGAAGATTTCCCTGCCGGTGGACCGGGTGAAATAACGGCACGCATCCATCAGCTCGGCCAAGGGCCAGCGTCGCGCGACCGGAATCAAGGCCCTGCGCTCCTCATCGGTGGCCGCGTGGAGACTGACCGCCAGCGACATGGGCCGGCCTTCATCGGCAAGGCGCCGGATGCCGGGCACCAAGCCGACCGTGCTCAGGGTGACCCGGTCAGCGGCCAGAGCCAGACCCTTTTCCTGGATGACTTCATCGACCACCTGCATGACCGCATCGTAATTGTGAAGAGGTTCCCCTTGCCCCATCAGAACCAGATTTCGCAGACGCTCGCCGTCCGCTCGAAGGACCCGCGCAACCAGCAGAATCTGGGCGAGGATCTCGCCCGTGGTGAGCTGACGACGGAATCCAGCCTGACCGGTGGCACAGAACACGCACCCCATTGCGCAACCCGCCTGCGTGCTCACACAAGCGGTTGACCGGCCGCGGTAGCGCATCAGAACTGTTTCAACGGCTTCACCATCCGGGTATTGCAGGAGGAATTTCCGGGTGAAGCCATCGGAACTGGCCTCATCCCGGATGATGGCCGGGCGCCCGACGAACAGATCGGCATCCTTCAGGCTCCGGAGAATTCTTCCCGGCAGTCCGTCCATCTCCCCTGTATCCGTGACGAGCCGTCGGAACAGCATGGCCCGGATCGTCTCTGCATGAATCGGTTTGTGTCCCGCCTTCAACAGGAAGGATTCCAGCTGAACCTGTGTCCAATCCAGGAGGTCCCGAGAGTCGGAACCACTCGGATTCGGGCGATCGTTTGCTGTTCTGGAGATGGCACCTGAGCCGGACATCACCACCACCCATGGACGAACCAGGTGCCTATTCCAAGCCTAAGAGGCTGTCATGCACTTTCCACCCGCCAGTGACGGCGTATCGACTGGAGTGCGACTCCTTGATATTCTCCATGGACCCGTCGACCAAAACGCCGACACAGCGGCGTTGCTAAACCAAACCGAAGAATCCGCGTGCAACCACTCCGTTGTGTCGAAGTGCCACTCGCCATACAGTGGATGCTCCCCTCGGCCCATCCGGCTCTCGACAAATGGTCACCAAAACAGCCTACAACCCAGACTCTAGGGCAACTCGACCAACCCCACCGTCCAGATGGTGGAGCCCGAAGTCTGGATGTTGCTCCGACCATCCTTCCCATTTCCCCGAAATGCCGAACTGACGACCCGGGTGCCGCTCGACTGATCATCATCCACCGAGGCCATGAAGAGTCCCCCGTGGTTATTCGCAATTTCACAGACGGCAAATTCGATGTCATGGACACCCCGGGCCTTTTCGTCGTGAGCCAGAAAGACTCCCCAGTCGGCCGAATCCTCGATCACGCAATTGTCGAATCTCAGCCCGACTGAGTTGCGGGCAAACACGCCCACCGCACCGTTTGACTCCACCCGACATCCTTCGAAACGGCTCTTGACCATGCGGTTGTCCAGACTGATCCCCGCAAAGCCGTTGCCCCGCATCGTGCAGTTCCGAGTGACGACGTCCGCGCTTGCGTAATAGGCGACGCCATCGAAGAAATTCCCTTCGAAGACGGAATCCTCCACGCGGACATCGGATGAATCCCAACTGATGACGAGCCCTCCCGAGCGGTTATTGCCGGCGGAGACGCCCGCGACCGTGAGATGACGCACGGCGCGGACATCGATCCCGTTGTTCCGAATCCAGGGCTGCATCCGACTGACCTCGGAATCCTGCTCACTCAGGTTCCCGTCGATTTCGAGATTCGCGACAACGATCCGTTCAATCTGATCGGATGCGACCGGATGCTCCACCTGGCTCCCGATGGCGAGGACCGGCTTGTTGACGCCGTCGGCGAGGATCAGACGGGTTCCCGCCTCCCCGATAAGGGATACGCGGGAACGGGCAATGTGAAAACTGTCCTCCAGGAGGAAATCCCCCGGGCCGAGGCGGATGGTGATGGCTCCTCCCAGCTGGGGAGCCGATGGACCGACCAACTGCTGCGCCGACCGCAGACTCTCCAGGTCATCGACCCGGATCTCGGTCAAGCCCTCGACTCCGGCCTGGATTCCCGAAACCGCGCAGCCCATAAGCAGGGTCATCGAGAGGAGGTAACGCAGGGTTCGCATGTCCGGGGTGGGAAAGAGAGGAACGACTCAACGGGGCGACGGATCCGGGAGAATCTCCGGAGCCGCATCCATCATCCTATACCCGCGGGCGGGAAATGGGTATCAGCAGAACCCTGACAGACCGATGGGTGAAAGCATCAGGGAAGCCCTTCGCTCGAATCGAAAAGCAGGGTACCGCTCGCCTTACTCGCAAGCCCCGGCCTGTATGGCGTCCGGATCCAGCTCGCTGACTGCGAGGAAGAAGCGGTCGAGGTCTCCATCCAGATCCTCGATCAAGCGGGAGAAACAAGGCACCATCGCGTAGTAGGCGGCGGTGGCGTTGAACAGCGCGTTCGTCGGCGGATTCTCCAGCCAGGCCTCACGCGTGGCTTCTCCCCAGTGTTCCGAGAGGGGACGCAATTGATTCTGCAGAGCGACGATCAGACCGGCCTTTCTCTCAAGCTTTTCCGTGTCGGCAAGTGGCGAAGCGTAGAGTTCGCCCAGTGCGGTCCGAACGGACTCTATCATCTGAAAGACCACGGCCTGGCGTTCGAGGCGTTCCGCATATTCATTCACCCCTTGTTCATCGCCGCGTGAGGCCAACCAGCGCCGGGTACCCTCCTCGGAGACCGCCGTGGCCATCGCCTCATTGAAGGCGGTTGCGCCGGGCACAAACACCCTCTGATGGGTCAATTCGTGGAAGATGAGTTCCGCGAGGTCAATGTCGTCGTAGTGCATGAACGTGTTGAGCACCGGATCGGAGAACCACCCGAGCGTCGAATAAGCGTCCACTCCGCCAACGTAAACGTCGAAGCCCTTGGATCTGAGTTGCCCGGCGAACGCCTCAGCGGCGGATTCTTTGAAAAACCCGCGATAGTGGAGGGAACCGACAACCGGATACCAGAATGTCTTTGGCTCGAGCGACAAGGCGGGAGCGGCAAAGACGACCCAGACCACATGCTCGCGTCCGAGATCGGCGTATCGGGTATAATCTCCATTGGCCGGAAGTCCCAACCGGCTCTCCGCAAACATCGTCATCTCCTTGACGAGATCGAGTTTCCGGCGCAATTCGCGATCAGCATCTCCGCTGCTCTCGACCGAATCGATGGGAACCTGTTTACGCCAGATCTCCACCTGCCCGGACATGGCCTGACCGTAGTAACCCACCGTGCTGCAACCCGAGGTGAGCAGACAGAGAATGCCCATGCCAAGACACACCCATCGGTCCGGTCCTCTATCCATCATTGCGTTCACCGCACAACTTGGCTGTCCTGAGCAGGGGACGCTGGCAACGAGGAAAAGAGGAATTCATCGCTGAAACCGAAAGAGGACTGGCCGCGGCTGGGGGGACGGGACATACTCTTCCAACCGTTCGTCCGTCCTGCCACTTCCGATGAAGCCCCACACAACGCCCCCTCCACCTGACCAGACCGAGATCTACGTTTCCCGCAACGGTAACGACCTCCCGTTGGATCTCTATCTTCCCGTTGAAGGAACGGGCAACGGCGCCGGTATCATCCTGATTCACGGCGGCGGCTGGCATGCCGGGGAACGGCAGACTTTTCGCTGGCATGCCCATCACCTGTCCAGCCTCGGTTATGTCGCGCTGACCATCGATTACCGACTGGCACCGGCTTCGCCGTATCCGGCTGCGGTAGAGGACTGCCTTGCCGCCGTCGTCTGGCTCCGCCGGCAAGCCGCCCGGTTCGGAATTGATTCGAATCGTATCGGGGCCATCGGCAGTTCTGCCGGAGGTCATCTGGCCGCCTGCCTTGGAGTGATCGGCGGGGAGGTCGACGGCATCCCGACGCGGGTTGATCATGTGGTCGACATCCACGGTATCCACGATTTCCTGGCTCTTCGTGACGCCAGCGGCGGAATCAATCCGAACTGGATGGCTTTTCTCGGGGGTACCCATGATCAATACAGCCGGCAATGGCGGGCCGCCTCCCCGGCGCTCCGGGTCAACACTGATTCCGCTTCCATGTTGATCGTCCACGACCCCGAAGATCCGATCGTGCCGTACGAGCAATCCCGCCTGCTGGTGGATGCTCTTGTGCAGGCCGGGCGACCGGTTCAGTTCATCCCCAGCCCCGGGTCCGGGCATGGATTCATCTACAACCCCGAACACCCGTGGACGGTCCGGATCTGGCCTTCGGTGGTCAACTGGCTCAATCGGGAATTGCGTGTTTCCGGTCGCTCCGGATAGCGTCCTGCCTTTCCGTCACTTTCACCAGACATGCCGGGGCATCCCCCCGCCCGATTTGTTCCTCTCATCCCTCACCTGGAAACCCAACCTGCCCATGTCCACCGCAACACTCAATCCTCCCCTAAAATCGCGTCTCGACCAATCCCAGATCGACACCTTTCACGAACAGGGATTCCTCAGGATCGGAAAGATCCTGACCGACGAGGAAATCCTCTTCTATCAGAAGGAATACGATGCAGAGTTCGCGAGAGCCTGGGAAACCGACAGCCTGCGCAATCTCTCGATCGACAACGGTTCAGATGTCGAAACAAAGAAGAGCGCCTCAAAGCAGATGCTGCAGATCATGCAGATGTGCGAGCGCAACATTCACTTCCGCAAGCTGATCTACGACGCCCGCATCCTCGACCTCATGGCCGACCTGATGGGGCCCAATATCCAGCTGTTTCACGATCAGGCTCTTTTCAAACCGGCCCAGGTCGGCGGCCCGGTCAGCTGGCACCAGGACAACGCCTATTGGAAATGCCGCCCCGCCAATCTGATCTCCTGCTGGCTCACCTTCGACGATGTCGTCCGGGAGAATGGAGCCATGCAGTTGATCCCGGGCAGCCACCTCAAACCGGTCTGGCATGAACAGAATGCTTCGACTAACGCCCTCCTGGATCTGAAAGGGGTCGATGAGTCCAAGGCGGTGGTGGTCGACCTCCCCGCCGGTGGATGCCTTTTCCACCACTGCCAGACCCTCCACTACACTCAGCCCAACACTACCGACCATCAGCGCCGGGCCCTCGCCATCCACTTCATGCCTCCGGGAACCACGAGCGAACACCGCACGGGGATCATTCCGGTGGACTTCAGTCACCCGCTCCTTCGCTGCCGGACCAACTGACCCGGTTCGGCCGATTGACAGGGCCCTCCGGCCGATCGCCCGGGTCATGGCTCCGAGAGGCATCGCATCATGATCGGATTCCTCACATGACATCATCAACCTTCGTCCAAGGAATCGCTCTGATGACCTTCATGAGCAGCGTGAATCTTTCAGCTGACGAGAACGCAGCTTGGTCTACCCGTGCGAGCTTCGAACACTCGGCCATTGCCCTGATGCCGGAAGCAGAACCGGAGAAGGTGGAAGCCTTTGCCCCTCTCCATCCGACCGTGATGGCCTGGGGGATCGATCCCGTTCTTCACCTGGAAGACCTTGATGGGCTTAAGGCACGCTTCGAAGCCTACCGGTCGCTGGGCGTCACCCGCCGTGCCGTGAATGTCTGGATGCTGACGGCCACACCCAGGATTCTCCATGAGCAACCGGAATTCCAGGACGCGGTCTGCCTCGATATCGCCGGCGACCGGATCGTCCCGAACTGGCTGGCCGATGGCTTCTACGAAGGCACGCCCTCCTATTGGGGGTGCACCAATCATCCTCTCTTTCGACGACAGATCATCATGCGCGCCCGCGCCGGAATCGCAGCCGGCGCCAACCTGCTCCACCTTGACGACCATATGGGCACAGCGGCCGCGGCGGACCACGCCGGCGGGTGTTTCTGCGACGCCTGCATGGACGGGTTCCGTGTCTGGCTGAACGGGCGTCTCACCCAGACCGACCGGATGGTCCAAGGGCTTCCCGAACTCTCGAATTTCAACTACCGTGAGTGGGTAAGGAATGCCGGATTCACCACCCTGGAGGATTACCGATCCGGAATCAGGGATCATGCCATTCCGCTCCGCGAAGAATTCCTGACCTTTCAGCGCGAGGCCGCCGCAGCCTTTGTCAAGGAACTCAAGGGTATCGTGGCTGACGAAGCCGGTAGCCCGATCCCGGTCGGCGTCAACGCTTGGAATCTAGCGCCCACCCAGATGGCCACCGCTCACCAGGCGGACTACTTTGCCAACGAAGTCCAGCAGTACGACGAGGAGGATCGGATACCACCTGTGGGCTACCTGCTGGCGTCCGCCCTCGGGAAACCTGTCTTCGCCACCGGGACCGGGGAGGACTGGATCCGGATCGGGGCCAATGACCATGTCGTCCGGGTCAGGCGCTGGATCGCGACCGCCCATGCCTTCGGCCACTACTTCATGTATGCCTACGAGAAATGGGGATTCACGCCGGAAACCGGCACCCAATGGTATGCCACACCGATCGAGACGTTCAGACCGTTGACCGATTTCATAAGAACCAACCGCGGACTCTTTGACGGATTCGAGCCGGTCGCCCAGATCGGCCTGCTCTACAACAATGCGACCTGCAGGGATAACGACTGGTCCGTTCGCGAAATCGCCCGGCAACTGCATGATGCCGGCTATTCCCTTGCCCTGGCCGTGGCGGGTGATTCGTGGTTGCAGCACGAGTTGACCGCAGACGAATCGGACTCATGGTCCCACCTGATCGTTCCGGAGAGTGCCATCCCGGACGGCGCCCAAGGTTCCATCGTCAATCGTCGACTGGCCGACGGTCGAGCCCGAATCTGGAACGGCATAAACGAGCTGGCCGAGACCATCCAACCGTGGATCCGACGTGAAGGTCCCGGCCGCCTCTGGACGCTCCCCCGCAAGAAGACCGGTCCATCCGGAACCACCTTTGCCATCCACCTTCTCAATCAGGACTACGATCCGGAGTCCGATTCCATGATTCCGGTCACCGGGAACGTTCTGTTCATCAGCCCCGAACTGATCGGCCATCCGGTCAACGCGGTGGCGACCCTGCATTCCCCGGGCAAAGATCCTTTGGAGCTGCCCACTGAAAACAGATCGGACGCCCTGGTGATTCGCGTTCCATCCGTGGATCTCTGGTCGATCCTGAAGATTGAAGCAGAGGCGGGAATCTGACGATTTCGGCGCCTTTTCCTTCCGGCATTGCCGCCGGTGCACGAATGACGGGCGACATCGGAACCGGAACCTGTCAGTATTCTGAAGGCTCTCTAGATAGAAAGGAAACGCCCATGACCTCCCGAGAACGACTGGATACGGCGGCCGCCTTCCGCGAGCCCGACCGGGTTCCGATCGAATTGCAGGTATCGGACCGAGCCCGCGGTCTTGCTGGAATGGAACGGATCGTCGCTTTCATTGACAACCAGGCAGACAATTTCCTGGGAACTCCATCGGTCGACTGGGGATTCTTTGGTCTTGATTCGGAGTATTCCGAGGAAGTGATCGAGGATATACCGGGAGATTACAGGAGAATCCGGCGAACGCACCGGACCCCGGTCGGGGATTTTCACGCGATCACCCGGCATGTCTACTCCCAGCTCGAATCGGCCGACTACCATTGGGATCGCCGCTACATCGAGACCCTTGATGAGTTGGCGCGTCTGGCCGGGGCGCCCCGGAAAGTCCGACCATTGGATATCGAAGGCCACCGGCGGGCAGTTGATCAGATCGGCACACGCGGCGTCGCCCTCATGGGCGTGGCCCACCCGCTCGGCACCCTGGTTCGATGGTCGAAAATGGAGGAAGTCTATATCTGGCTGGCCACGGAACCCGAGATCATCCACCAGTTCCTCGACAGCGCCAATCGGCAGACCCGCGACACGATTCTCGCCCTCGGACAGGCCGGGATCACCGGGTGGTTCGGCACCTGGGCCATCGAAATGCTTATTCCGCCGTGGTTGGGTCGCGATCGGTTCAATGAACTGGTCTTCCCCTACGACAAGATGGTCAACGATGCCATCCACCGGATTGGCGGAAGGCACCGCAGCCACTCCCACGGCAGGTGCATGGGCTACCTCGAAACGATGGTTGAGATGGGCATCGACGCCACCGAACCCCTGGAACCCGACCCTTTCGGGGACATCGACCTCGCCCGGGCCAAGCGGCAGGTCGGCGATCGCATGATGCTCTCGGGCAATGTTCCTTCCCAGTTCTTCAACAGAATCAGCCGGGATGAAGTTCGTTCGTCGGTCCGCCGTTCCATCAGGGAAGGTGCTCCCGGCGGCGGTTTTTCGCTGCGGACCACCGGTGGGCACGCCGGGATCGATCCGGATCTGGACCGGACCCAACTGGACCGGATCATCGCCAACGTGGAAGCCTACATCGAGGCCGGACTCGAATTCGGAGGCTATCCCATCCGGCTATGACGAGTCCCGGTCGGAAAGGGCAGACAGCCGACCACCCGATCCGGGCTTTCCGCGAAGAAGATGCCGACGCGGTGGCCGGGGTCTGGCACCGATCCGGCCGGGCCGCCTACCCCTACCTTTCGACCTGGCAGTCATTTACCCTCCATCAGGCCACCCTCGTCTTTCGCGAGCACGTCGCCCCGAGATGCCGTATCTGGGTGGGTCTCAATGGCAAGACCATCGTCACCTTTCTTGCCATGAGTGGTTCCACCATCGACCGACTCTACGTCGACCCGTTGCATTGGCGGCAGGGTTGGGGGAGTCGCTGGGTCGAATTCGCAAAGAGTGTGTCTCCGAACGGGCTCGGGCTATTCACCCACCAGGAAAACACGATGGCCCGAGCTCTCTACGAAAAGCACGGCTTCAAAGCGGTCCGCTTTGGGGTCAGTCCGCCTCCTGAATCCGCACCCGATGTGACCTACCGATGGGAACCGTGATCTCGCAAGCTCAGTTCCCAGACCCTGCGCCCGGGCTTGTCCGGTCTTCGTCGGAGAGGGCAAACGCGACATAGCTGTCTCCGCTCTTCGTCCCCATTTTCCCGCCGCCGCAGGCGATGACGAGGAACTGCCGGCCATTGATCGCATAGGTGGCCGGAGTCGCGTAGCCGCCGGCGGGAAGGGTCGAATTCCAGATCTCTTCGCTGGTCGATGTATCAAAAGCACGGATCTTTTCATCAAGGGTTGCCGCGATGAAGAGAAGCCCACCTGCGGTGACGACCGGACCGCCATAGTTCTCCGTGCCGGTCTTCGGAATACCTCTCGCGGTGAGTTCCTCATACTCGCCGAGTGGAACCTTCCAGCGATAGTCTCCCGTATTGAGATCAATGGCATTGAGCGTTCCCCACGGCGGCCTGACAGCCGGATAACCGGAGGGGTCCTTCCACCGTCGATAACCGGTGTGGGTGTAGGGTGAAGCAGCGCTTTCCGTGGTCCCCTGACCCAAAGGACTCCCGGTCGATCGATCGTCGAAGCCCAGGAGATACTGAACAATCTCATCCCGATCCCTTTCAGGCACGTGGGCGAAGCTCGGCATCAATCCCTTGCCTTCCATCAGGCGGGTCTTGACTTCATCGACCGACATCCGGGCACGCAGAGTCGCCAGCTCCGGGATGTTCTGGGCCGGACTCCCGTTCCGATCCGCACCATGACATCCGGCACAATAACCGAGAAACAGGCGCGCCCCGGCCGTCTCGCCCTTGGCAACCTCCAGCATGGTCAAGACCCAGGGCATTTCATTGGAATTCACAAACAGAATCCCGGAAGGATCAACCGCCGCCCCGCCCCATTCGCCTCCACCGTCAAAACCGGGAAAGATGATGGTGCCTTCCCAGCTGGGCGGCAAGAAGGGCACATGAGGCCGGAGCGTGACAAACCGCTCGAGGACCGCCAGGGTTGATTCCGGCGAAATGTCCGTATTCTCTGCCGCCGAGAAAACCTGTCTCGCAAACGGAGCCGGGATGAGCGGGAGAGGCTGGGTCGGCGACGCGACTTCCCCTGCCAGATCGGAGCCGGGAACCAGAACCTCCCCGATGGGGAAGAGAGGTTCACCCGTCTCGCGGTGAAAAACAAAAACATGGCCGGATTTTGTGATCTGGGCCACGGCGGGAATCTCCCGGCCATCCCGCTGGATCGTCACGAGATTGGGAGGAGCCGGCAGATCCCTGTCCCAAAGGTCGTGCCGGACGAACTGATAGTGCCAGACCCGTTCGCCCGTCGCGGCATCCAGTGCGATCAGGCAGTTGGCGTAGAGATTGTCGCCCAGACGACCCCCTCCCCAGAAATCAAACGCCGCGGAACCGGTCGGACAAAACACCAGGCCGCGGTCCACATCGACGGTCATTCCCGCCCAGACGTTGGCGCCGCCGATGTATTTCAGGCCTCCGGTGGCCAGGTCTCGTACCCGGGCTCGCCCGGCTGGGGTATGGTGTTGAACCGCCAGACCTGTTCACCCGTGCGCACATTGAAGGCCCGTATATGGCCGGGCGGGACCGGACCGGGGCCCTCCCCCACCCGGACGGGCATGATGATGAGCTCGCCAAAAACCGCGCCGGGCGTGTTGGAAATGACAAAAAGATCTTCCGACGGACGTCCCAGCCCTTTCCTCAAGTCCACCTTTCCGCCTTCACCAAAACTCTCGATCAAGCGGCCATTCGCGGGATCCAGGGCATGGAGAAAGAAATGGCCGCTGAAGAAGAGGCGGCGGTCTGATCCGTCATCAGAAATCCAATACGAAAGCCCCCGGTTCACCCCGAGGCCCGACGGGTTTCCCTCTCCCGAAAAGGGATCAAAACGCCAGAGGAACAACCCGGTGGACGCATCGATGGCGACGACATGCAGGTCTGCCGTTGTCCCATAGAGAATCCCGTCAATGATCAGCGGGTTGCACTGGATCTGGGTCCGCCCGTCCTCCCGATTCCCGCTCCCGGTCCATCGCCAGACCTCCACCAGCCGATCAACATTCTCCCGGTTGATCTGTTTGAGTTCCGAATAGTGGGTTCCTTCCGCATCGCCCAGATAGACGGGCCAATCAACACTCCCGCCCGTCCCTTCGGAGGTCCAGGCAAACGGGGAGACCAGGGTGCAGAGGAGGAGCAGGGAGTGGCGGACCATTTCGCGGACTCTGAAGGAACCGACGGGGATGACCAGACTTCAGGTGGCCTCACCCTCGCGCTTGGCCCACTCGATCACCCGAAGGACCTCGGCCGCGCTTTCGGCCGTGACGACCATGGCCGCGCCGTCGCGGAGAACCGCCCGGACATTGTCGTGGAACCCGCCGATCTGCCGGGTCGGCTTCATTGTCCGTTCCTCCTCAGTCCAGGGAAGCACATCGTCATTCCCATATTTCCGCCCGGGAGCCAGGCCGTCGATCACTTCGAGCTTGGGCAGACTTGCCGCGTCGAAGGTCTTGAGCATGGCCTTCTGATCGTCCATCGCCTGCAGGGTGCCCTGACTGCCCAACAGAACCGTCCGGGGACCGTTCAGGGCGCGACAGGTCGTCACCAGCAGGTCGATGGTCTGGCCTCCCTCGGTCTTCATGAAGAGATGGGCGTGATCATCCGCATCACCGGCGTCCTTTACGTGGCGCACGTCGGCAAAAAGAGCATTCACCCTCGAGTCGACCAGATTGAGGGCGATATCGACAATGTGGGGACCGGTATTGTTGATGTTTCCCCCGCCATTCTTCTTCAGAGTCTGCCAATCGTTGCGCCGGGCAAATCCGCCCCAGGCGAGATCGATTTCAAAGACAGCCCCGAGGACGCCGCTGTCGATGATCTCGCGGAGAAACTGGAACTCATCACTGAATCGCCGCTGGTGGTGGACAAACAGCTTTCTGTCCGCCCTACCCGCGGCCTCCAGCAGATTGAGCGCCCCGGCATGCGAGGTCGCCATCGGCTTCTCCAGAATGCAGTGCCGGCCCGATTCCAGGACCTTCAGTCCATCCGCCTCGTGCGTATGGCTCGGGGTCGCCACCACCACGACTTCGGCCTCGGTGGCGGCAAGCAGGCCGTCGATCGTCAAATGAGTCCCGCAACCAAGCAGCGCCGCCGCCTCGGCCCGTCGTTCTTCATTCGGATCGGCGACATCAATAATTCGAAAATCAGCTCGGTCTTTCAACGCCTCCACATGAATGGACCAACCGGCGCGGCCGAGTCCGACGATGGCGACTTTCACCGGGTTCAGGCTTGGGGTATCCATTGCGCGATCCTTTTCGGGAATTGCCCGGGGTCAATCCATGCCTGTCCAAATCTGTCGGATCCGTTCTATGCCGGAAACCTTCGACCCGAGACCCCTGAAGGACCCGCCAAATGAGGTTTGCGGGGGTCAGACCGCCTGTCCTATCCTTTGGTTCATGCAAGTGGGACAACGTGTTGTCTGTGTCAATGACACCTTTGAACCCTGGGTTCACGAATACTATGACCAATTGCCGGTCAAGGACGTGACCTATACCATCCGGTCGGTCAGTCTCGGCCGGGGCACCCTGGTTGGCAGTGACAGTGCGGAGGTGAGGCTACTGCTTCACGAGCTCCATAATGAGCCGGACCCCCACCATGTCGGCGGGGAGGAACTGGGATTCCGGTCGGATCGCTTCGCCCCTCTGGAAGAGTACGAAGACTTCGCCACCGCGGAAGACACCGTGGAAAACACGATCGGATTCTGACTCAATCGCCGGCCGGCCGCACGGATGTCGCCTTGTCCGTCGGAAAATCTTCCGGCACCGGCAGGGTCACCTCCCCGGTGGCGGCCCACTCCGTCCCCCGGAGCAGGGTCGTCATGAACCCGACACAGCGGACGGATCGGATCGGCTCTTCATCACCCTGACCGACGTGCCCCAGGGTGGTGTGAAAGACCCTTCCGCTCCCGTACGCAATCGCCATCAGCATGGGCTCATTCTCACCGGTCGATCGCTCAAACTGAGCCGGATCCGCCACCGCGGTCGCCAGAATTGTGACATTCTGTGCCGGGCCCCGCAACTGGGCGTAGAGTTCATCGTGAGCGTGCATCCACGCATCCGGAAGGCCGCGCATCACGGGATGATCGGGTTCCCGAGTGGTGATCAGGAAATCATGCTTTGGCGGATGCCAGTAGCTGCCGGGCGAATCAACCGCGACTGTTTTTCCGTCAACCCAACGGATCATCGGCCCCCAGCTCTCATTGCGTCCCCGCCAGCCGCCGACCCCGGTCATCTCCAGAAACGGTTTCCAGTCGGGAAAGGCATTGTTGGTCGCATGAAAGGAGACCAGTCCACCGCCGTTTCGGACGAACGCCGCAAAGGCCTCCTTTGTCGCTTCCGGCCAGTCATCCCCATCATAATCCATGACCACTACATCGTAACGTGACCAGTCGGGAGAAAAACCCGACATGTCGGCACCGGCGGGAGGCGTGATCACCTCGTCGACGGCGAAAATCCCGGCGGAATCGAGCATCTCCCTGAGAATCGGACTGCTCTTTGTCCAATCATGGGATTTGCTGCATTGCCCGGTCAGAAACATGACCTTGATGATCGGAACATCGGCAGAATGAGACGGTGCTTGCGCCTGGGCCGGGGAAAACAGAACCGTCAGGGAAGCCAGCCCTGCGGCGAAGAAGAGTCTACGGATGGAGTCGGAGTGTCCTTTCATGGATTTGATTACAGTATTGTAGCTCAGGTCAGCATTGCCAATCAATCGCATCCCGCCCGAGAATCGGGAATTCTTTCCTTCCATTACGTCAAATGAAAATCACGGCCATCGAACCCCACGTTATCGGCTTCGGGACCCGCAACCTGCTCATCGTGACCGTCGAAACCGACGCCGGTCCTATCGGATTGGGCGAAGCCGGCATCACCGGGCGCGAACACGCCGTCATCGGCTGCCTCGAACATTTCCGACCGCTTCTCGTCGGGCAGGATCCGTTCCGGACCGAACACCTTTGGCAGCGTCTTTCTCGAGGTGGTTTTTTTCCGGCCCAACGCATCGCCGGGGCCGCCATGGCGGCCATCGACCTGGCCCTCTGGGATATCAAGGGCAAGGCCCTCGGCGTCCCGGTTTACCAGCTGCTGGGCGGCCTGTGTCGGGATCATGTCGACGCCTACGTGCATGTCGGCAGGCACCTCTCCGATGCGGACGACGTGGCCGAACAGGCCCGTGATGCGGTCAAGGAGGGATGGCGCTACCTCAGGCTGGGAATTCCCGATGGCGGCGGCGACTCCTTCGATCCGCGCCGAAGCGTCCGGCAGGCCCTGGAAATACTCGAAAGCGTGCGTGGCGCAGTCGGCCCCGAGATCGAGATCTGTCTCGATGCCCACACCCGGCTGGATCTGCCGGATGCCCTCAACCTTTGCCGCGGGGCCGAGGCCTTTGATCTCTTCTTTCTCGAGGACCCGCTCCGGTGCGAATACCCGGAAGCTTACCGGAACCTGCGGCAACACACCCGGATCCCTCTCGCGGCGGGGGAACAGTTCAGCTCGAAGTGGGAGTTTCGATCCATGATCGAGGAGGACCTGCTGGACTATGCGCGGATCGATCTGTCCATCGCAGGCGGCTTTACCGAGGCGAAGAAGATCGCCGGCTGGTGCGAGACCCACCAGATCCGGATCGCTCCGCACAATCCCCTGGGACCCGTCTCCGCCGCCGCGGGCCTGCACTTCGATCTGGCAACCAGCAATTTCGCGGTTCAGGAGCTGGTCCGGGCTCCAGGGACGCTCCTGACCGACGTCTTCCCGGTCCAGGTCCCATTCCGGAACGGGCGCCTGCTCCCCCCGGAAGGGCCCGGTCTCGGTATCACCTTCGATCCTGAAGCCGCCGCCCGGCATCCCATGGTCGACCCTAACCTGCCGGAGCTGCGGCGCGAGGACGGTTCCGTCACCAATTGGTGAGAGACGGCAGCAAATCCGCTCAACCCGGACCGCTTGGCGGCGACACGGATTGAGCCACCCCACCCGCTTCCACCGATTTGAAAACAGCCTCGGTGAAAGCCATATAGCGCACCCCATCCGCAAAGGAGGTCAACCGCACCGGCGCGCCCGTCCGGATACTATCCACGAAATCCGCCTCAACCCGCCATCCGCGCCTCGATGCGACGGGGACATCCACCGGTCTTTCTTCGGCCACTCCCGCCTCAGCCCGAAAGAGCTCCTTTGCTGCAAAATCAACCCGAAGACTTCCCTTGGATCCGTTCAGGCGGATCTCATTCCGCGGTCGGCCGCTCTCGACGCCGCTGAAGTGCCCGATGAATCGCGCACCTTCTGCATAATGGCCAAGGATCGTCACGGAATCCGGAATACCAATCGACTCGGGCGATCCATCAAGGAAACCCGGGCGGGTTGGTGTGAAGACCGCCCCCGAGGCGATGACCGATTCCGGATCCGTCCCCAGCCAGCGGCGGACAATCTCGTAGTAGATCCCCATGGTCAGCATATTGCATCCACTCAACTCGATGCTCTGCCGCCAGGTCGCCGGCGTGTCCGAACGGACAAACTGCGCCCCGGTATGGGTCACACAGACCTCCCGGATGTCTCCGAGAGTCTTCCTGGTGAGCAGATCCTGAACGACGGCGTCGAAATCGAGCGACATCGGTGCAGGCACAATCTGCGTCACGAGTTCGGGATGACGCACGGATGCTTCCAACATGGCCTCCGCCTCCGCCAGGTCGCGCGCCATCCGCGCCTCGGTCAGCACATGCTTGCCCGACTCCAGCGCCGCCACGGTGGCCTCCGCATGCAGATAAGGCCAGGTCCCGACCATGACCGCGTCAATCGAAGGATCTCCAACCACGGCTTTCCAGTCCTTGGCGATCCGGGGGATGCCAAACGCTTCGGCCGCTTTCCGGGACGTAGCTTCCGAACGATTGCAGACCACATCCACGGACACGCCTTCGATCGCCTGAAATCCGGGAAGGTGCATGAGTCGGGTGTTGGCTCCGGCTCCGATGATTCCGATTCGTATTGTCTGGTTCCGGTCAGTCATGACCGAATTCAAGCGGACAACTCCCCGGGCGTAAAGCCGCAGGTTGGGAAACTCGGGTGGAATCAGCGCTCTCTCGATGAATCCGGAGTTCCCACCAGCGGAACGAACCGGACCGGCATCAGGGTCTCAACCCTGCAGTCGTCGCCCCTGCGACGGTACTTTCTCAGCAATTGCCGCTCGTCGCCTTCCGGCACGATGCAGCAGGCGCCATCGGCCAACTGGTCCAGAAGCCTCGGGTCCACCCGGCGCGGTGCGGCCGAAACGATGATCCCGTCGAAGCGACCCGCCTCCGGCCAGCCTGCGGCGCCATCGCCGATCCGATAGTGGATATTCGAATACCCCATCCCGGTGAGCCGCTTCCGGGCTTCCTCAGCCAACTCGGGAATCACTTCGACCGTGTAGACCCGTGAGGCCAACTCGGCGAGGATGGCCGTCTCGTAGCCGCTGCCGGTTCCGATTTCCAGGACGACGGAATCCGGCCCGATTTCCATCGCTTCAACCATCGCAGCCACAATATAGGGCTGGGAAATCGTCTGGGCATGACCGATGGGTAACGGGAAATCCGAGTAGGCCTCCGTCAGGAACGCGCTTTCCACAAAAAGATGACGCCGCACTTCGCGAAAGGCCTGAAGAACACGCTTATCCCGGATACCCCGGCCAATCAGTTGCCGCTGCACCATCCGGGCGCGTGCTTCCGCCATCTCCCTGTCCTGTTTCAACGGAAAACCCATCGATCAACCCTCCAAAACCTAAGGGCGATCTTCTCGATTTGCGAATCGAATCTGTATCTCCGCCTCGGACGCTTTACCGGGAACTCCTCAATCCGAGTTCGGGAAACTCCCGAGCCACTTGACCATCGGACTGCGCCGCTCAAGTTCCGCGATCGCCTCACGGACATTCGGGTCACTGTGATGACCCATGATGTCGATATAGAAATAATAGTCCCAGGCTTTGCGCTTGCTGGGACGTGACTCGATCTTGCAGAGATTAATGCCCCGTTGACTGAAGGGTTCGAGCGCACGCTGCAACGCGCCCGGTTCGTCCCTGATCGAAAAGAGATAGCTGCTTTTGTCCTGTCCCAAGCCCGAGGGTCCGGCCGATTCCGGCCCAATGACAAGAAACCGGGTCACATTATCCGCCTTGTCCTGGATATTCCGGGCCACGATGGGAACCCCGTAGAGCTCCGCGGCGAGTTCGCTGGCCACCGCAGCCGCGCTCGGGTCATCCCGGGCAATCTCGACCGCCCGTGAGGTGCTGTCCGCATCCACGTAGGTCGCGTGGGGTAGGTAGCGCTGCAGCCAGCGACGACATTGGCCCAGGGCCTGATCCTTCGAATAGACGCGCTTGATTCCGTCCAGACCCGATTGCGAGATCAAGTGGTGGGAGATCTCCAGGAACACCTGGGCCACAATCTTCAGGTCTGATTCGACAAAGGTGTCGAGGGAATGGATGACGGCGCCTTCATTGGAATTCTCGATCGGGATGACTCCGTAATCCGCCTCCCCTTTCTCCACCGCCGTGAAAATGTCATTGATCGTCGACAATGCCAGATAGCCCACGCTCGAGCCGAACTTCTTGAGCGCGGCCTGGTTGGTGAAGGTCGCCGCCGGGCCCAGATAGGCGATGACCATCGGCTTTTCCAATGCGATGGCCGCGGAGATCACCTCCCGGTAGATCGAGCGGATCGCCTTGGCGTCGAGCGGACCGCTGTTCATCGCTTCGAGCTTGCGGAAAACCTCCGCCTCCCGCTGCGGAGCATACACCGCCAGCCCCTGCTGATGCTTGATTCGACCGATTTCCGCCGCCCGGCGGACCCGCTCATTGAGCAATTGCAGGACCTGGCGGTCGATTCCATCGATCTCCGACCTCAATTCGTCAAGATTCACGGTACAACCCCTTCCGTCGGTTCGTTGGATTTCACTTCGCCATCGGCTACCCTCGGCTCAGTCTGCGGATCCGCACCATCGGCCTCTGGAAACCGATCCGGCGCCGCCTCCTCATGTTCCTCGGCTCCACCGTCTTCCTCGGAGAGGCCCAACTCACTGCCGGTCAACGGTCTGAGTTCCTTGTCCTTACGGAGCCAGTCATCGATCTCGCGGGAGGTCAGGACATCAGAGGCCGGCAGTTCCTCGAGGGCGCGCACGCCGACCAACTCAAGAAAGGCGTCCGTCGTCCCATACTGCAGGGGTCGACCGGGCAGATCCGCCCGACCGGTAATCTGAATCAACTCGCGCTCCAGCAGCCGATTGAGGGCATTATCGGCGGAAACCCCGCGGATGCTCTCGATCTCCGACCTGACAACCGGCTGACGGTAGGCGATGATGGCGAGCGTTTCCAGAGCGGCCCGGCTCAGGCGGGCCGGCTTGGGTGCATTCCGCAGCAGGCGCACCCAATCGGCACTGTCGCCGGAAGTGACCAGGCGGTAGCCCTGATGGGTCTCCTGCAACCGAAAGACTTCGTTCGACTCGTCCAACTGGTTTCCGATCGCATCCATCGCTTCACGGATCTGCGAATCAGTGACCAGAGATGGGACATCGGAGATGTCCCGATGCCCTGATTCCCCGGAGGCGTCGTCCACATCGGGTTCAGGATCCTGAGTAGCCTGCTCATGGAAACGGGTAAAGACGGCCTGAATATCCCGGGTGGAAAGCGGACCGGGAGAAGCGAAAAGAAGGGCACGCAGTACGCGCGTGAGATCGAAGGCCATGGATTTGGGTAAAAACCCACCGGTTGTGGGCCAACAAGAACTTGATCGCAAACCAAATGTTTGCTCTAACCGCAGGACCGGTTCGCCGCATTGACGTGCCCGGAAATCCAGAAGATCAAGCCCTTGACAATGAACGAAAACGACAGAACCCGGACCTATTCCGCCATCGTGGTGGACGGCGATGACCGCGCTCCCAACCGATCCATGCTGCGGGCGGTCGGCTTCACGGACGAAGATTTTGCCAAGCCCGTAATCGGGATTGCGTCGACCTGGAGCATGGTCACCCCCTGCAACATGCATATCGACGAACTGGCCCGGGAGGCCGGTCGCGGGGTCGATGCGGCGTCGGGGAAATCCATCATCTTTGGAACCATCACCGTCTCCGACGGCATTTCCATGGGGACCCCGGGGATGCGCTATTCGCTCGTTTCCCGCGAAGTCATTGCCGACTCGATCGAAACGGTGGCCGGTGCCGAGGGATTCGACGGTCTCGTGGCCATCGGCGGGTGCGACAAGAACATGCCCGGCTGCGTCATCGCCATGGCCCGGATGAACCGTCCGGCCGTCTTTGTCTACGGCGGCACCATCCTGCCCGGCATCCATCGCGAGAAGCCGGTCGACATCGTCTCGGTTTTTGAAGCCGTCGGCCAGCACGCCAACCGGAAGATTGATTCGGACGAACTCAAGGCGATCGAATCCTGCGCCATTCCGGGCGCCGGTTCGTGCGGAGGCATGTACACCGCCAATACCATGGCATCGGCCATCGAAGCCATGGGGATGAGTCTGCCCAACAGTGCCTCCCAACTTGCCGTTTCCAAAGACAAACTGACCGATTGCGCCAACGCCGGCGCCGCCGTCCTTGAGTTGATCCGCAGGGGTATTCGCCCGCGCGACATCATGACCCGCCAGGCGTTCGAGAACGCCATCACGGTGGTCATCGCCCTTGGTGGCTCGACCAATGCCGTACTCCATCTCCTCGCCATCGCCCACGCCGCGGACGTTGAGCTCGGCATCGACGATTTCACGCGGATCGGGAAGAATGTTCCGGTTCTCTGCGACCTGAAACCGAGTGGCAAGTACGGGATGTCCCACCTCTCCGCCATCGGAGGCATAACCCCGCTGATGAAGACGCTGCTGGATCGGGGTCTACTCCACGGAGACTGCCTGACCGTGACCGGCAAGACCCTCGCGGAAAACCTCGAGAAGGTCGGAGCGTATCCCCAGGGTCAGGACATCGTGATGCCGTTTGATCACCCGATCAAACCGGACAGCCATCTGCGCATCCTCTACGGCAACCTCGCCCCCGAGGGATCCGTGGCCAAGATTTCCGGCAAGGAGGGCCTGACTTTCACCGGCCGGGCCATTGTTTTTGAGTCTGAGGAGGCAGCCCTTGCCGCCATCCTCGACGGCACCGTGCAGAGCGGCCATGTCATCGTTATCCGCAACGAAGGCCCCAAGGGAGGGCCGGGAATGCGCGAAATGCTCGCCCCGACCTCCGCCGTGATGGGCCGCGGACTCGGCAAGGAAGTCGCCCTCATTACCGACGGCCGATTCTCCGGAGGCAGCCACGGATTCGTGGTCGGCCACATCACCCCGGAAGCCTGGGTCGGAGGGCCGCTCAGCCTGGTCCGGAACGGGGACGAGATCACGATTGATGCACGGGTCAACCAGCTCAACCTCTCCCTGACGGAAGAGGAATGGACGAAACGCCGGGCCGCCTGGCGACAGCCCGCACCCAAGGAAACCCGGGGGGCTCTGGCCAAATACGCCGCGCTGGTCACCTCGGCCTCCCTCGGCGCAGTCACCGACCACGATCTCCGGATTTGATCTTTCCCAGTGCGGATACAGCCGGACCACCGACTCACATCACGTCCTTGACTCCGGGACAGAGGTGGTGAGTCTCTTCGTTTCCGACCACGGGGATCCACCATTCCTATGACCAAGAGACAGTCTCCAAGGCTATGAAGCAATCTGTCCTGCTCCCATATCTGGTTGCCATAGCCGGCCTGGTCAGCCTCGTGGGACTCTACCTGTGGCACCGCAACATCCGCCTGGGTCTGGAACAGGAATTGGAGTCAAGGTCCTTCGACTTGAAACAAAGCCGGGATTTCATCACGGACATGAGGATCGAGCGCGATTCCCTGCGTCACCAACTGCAGATCATCGAAGATGAAACCTCGGAGTCCAAGGGGATGAATGTCTCCCTTGACGCACGAAATCGGCAGCTCGCCCGTGAAATCGCCGAAGCCCGGACCCTGATCCAGGCGCATGAACGCACCAACGCCCGCCTGAACAGCGACGTGGCCCGGGTTAAGCGCGAGTTGATCGAAATGAAGACGGCTTCCCCGCTCAACGAAGAGGACTACCAGAGCCTCGTCACCCGTTACGAGACGATCATTGACGGCCTGAATGCCCGCATCCTCACTCTCGAGAATGAAGCCGCCGCCCGCTCCAACCCGGCCGGCGCACCTCCCCTGCCCGACCCGGAAGAAATCGCTCCTCCCGGACTCAGGGGCACCGTGGTCCAGGTCGGACCGGGCTCCTCCTTCGTCGTTCTCGATATCGGTGTGGACGAAGGAGCGCTCAAGGGATTGCACATGTTCCTGCGCCGCCGCGAGCGAACCGTCGCACGCGTGCAGTTGACGGACGTCCGCACCGGCTATAGCATCGCTCATATAATGCCAGAATTTCCCGTCGGCACTGTCATCGTCGGCGATATCGCCACCCGTTGATCCATTATGAAAGTCCTGAAGACCTTATTCATCCTTTCTCTCCTCGCCCTCGTCGGGCTGGCCGTCACCGGCTGCACCACCATGGACGAACCGTCAGACACCTCCGTTCCATGGAGCCGTCCCCAGGAATGGGAGCAGAAGGCGCCCGGCATGGGCATGTGATGCCCGGGTGAACCGGACCTCATACTCAGGCCGGCCTTCCCGTGGCACACGCCCTCAAATCTCCCGAACCCGGCCGACTCTATGTGGTCGCCACTCCGATCGGCAATCTTGGCGATCTGACGGAGCGCGCGCGTCACCTGCTTGAAACAGTCGACCTGATCGCGGCCGAAGACACCCGGACCACGGCCAAGCTCCTGCGCCATCTGGGGGCGTCGACCCCGCTGGTGGCCTATCACGAGCACAATGAGCAGGCCAAAGCCCTGGAATTGGCCGACGCCCTCAGGGCCGGCAAGTCGATCGCCCTCGTCAGCGACGCCGGCACCCCGGGAATCAGCGATCCGGGCTTTCGCCTTGTTCGGGAATGCCGCCGACAGGGATTGCCGGTGGAAGCGGTGCCCGGACCGTGCGCCCTCACCGCCCTCCTGAGTGTTTCGGGGCTGCCCACCCATGGTTTTCTCTTTGTCGGATTCCTCCCGCCGAAGACCTCCGCCCGGCGGACCTTTTTCACCAGACAGGCCGACTCCCCCTATACCCTGGCCCTCTACGAATCGTGTCACCGCATCCTCAAATGCCTCGACGATATCATCGACGTCCTGGGAGATGAGCGCCTGGTCTGCGTGGGCAAGGAGTTGACCAAGATGCACGAAACCGTCCTCACCGGCGAGGCCCGAACCGTCCGCGACACGTTGGCCGGGCTCGCGATCAAGGGCGAATTCGCCGTGCTGGTCGCGCCAGCCTCATTCAGCCTGTGACCCCTTCCGACAGAAGGCGCAACCGCGTCGCCGTCATCGACATCGGGAGCAATTCGATCAAACTGCTCGTCGCTGAACGCACCGCTCCCAACCGGCCTCTCACCGTGCTGCGGGAGGCCACCGAGGAGACGAGGATCGGGGCCGGTATCTCCCGCTCAATCCCCGAGCTCCTCGAATCGGGGATCACACCCGGTCTGCAGGCCGTCCGTCGCCTTCATGATGTCGCCTGCACCCATGACCCGGGAGAAATCGCCCTCACCGCCACCAGCGCCGTTCGTGACGCTGTGAACCGCGCGGAATTCGCCAAGCGGCTGGAAGCCGATCTCGGCCTTCCGCTACGCATCCTGACCGGGCGCGAGGAAGCCCGATTCATCGCCCTTGGGATCCGATGCGATCCGGATCTGCAGGACCTGACCGACTTCTATCTCTTCGATCTGGGTGGAGGCAGCCTGGAGACCCTGGCGATTGAGGAAGACCACCTCCGCCACGTTGACAGCCTTCCTCTTGGTTGCGTTCGGCTGACCGAGGTATTCGTGCCCGACCGGGAAGCCCCGTTTTCGAAGATGCAGCAGGAACAGGTGGCCAACCACGTGCGTTCCGTGCTCCAAAACGCCCGCTTCGCCTTCGATCTCGCGGCGAACACCCGGACCGTGATCACGGGCGGCACGGCCGCCATCGCACGCCTGCTCGCTCCCTCGGACGAATCGACCCATCCCTCCCGGGTCAATCGACAACAGCTCGACCAGATACTCCAGGACATCAGTCCGCTTCCCCTTGAACGCCGACGGCGCTATCCCGGATTGCCGCCGTCCCGTGCGGATGTCTTTCCGGTGGCCCTGGTCACCCTCATGACCGTTCTCGATATGGGGCGGATCGGGGAATTCCAGCACTCCTTCTGCAATCTGCGCTACGGTGTTGCTTGGGAGATGCTCTCCGCAGACTGACGGTTCACGAGTCCAGGGCCGCCAGAACTTCCCGGAAATCCTCCGGGAGCGGAGCCTCGACCACAAGGTTATCGCCGGTCATCGGATGGGCAAACTCGAGGAGCGCCGCATGGAGCATGACCCGTGGGATTCGGATCGGATCCTCAGGCCTTGGTCGAAAACCGTAGACCCGGTCTCCGAGGACCGGGTGCCCGATCGCACTGAGGTGGACCCGGATCTGATGCGTCCTTCCAGTATGGATACGACAGCGCAACAGACTGAATCTGCCCTGAAAGGTCCTCTCGATCGTCCATTCCGTCAGGGAAGGACGTGATCGACCCTGTTGCCCGGTGGTCATGCGGTGCCGCTCGGTCGGGTGACGGGAAATGGCCAGGTCGATCCGTCCTTGCAGAGTTTTCGGGATTCCCCGGATCAGGGTCAGGTATTCCTTGCGCAGGCTTCGTTGGGCGAATTGCCCGGCCAGCCCCCGATGGGCTGCATCGGTCTTGGCCACCACCAGCACCCCGCTGGTCTCCCGGTCCAATCGGTGGACAATTCCCGGCCGTTCGACTCCGCCGATCCCGCTGAGTTGTCCCCGGCACAGTGCCAGAAGCCCGTGAACGAGAGTATCCCCACGGGTTCCCGCCCCCGGATGCACGGTCAGTCCGGCTGGTTTATTGATCACGAGAAACTCGCGATCGTCGAGCAGCACCTCCAGATCGAGATCGATCGGCTCCAGGGCGGAAGGTGTGGGCGGAGGGAAGGTAATGGTGATCCGGTCACCTGCCCGAACCCGGTCGCTCTTGGAAAGGACCGCACCTTCCCGCCGGACCAGACCCTCCGCCAACAGGCGCTGAAGACCCGCCCGGCTCTGGCCTGGAAAGGCAGCGACAAGGGACTTGTCCGCCCGCTGGTCCCGGGTGCCTTCCGGCACCTCGAATCCCAATTCTCCGATCGGCTCGGCGCCGGGATCTGCCGATGGCCCCGCCGCGACATGCTCGGGATCCGTCATCTAGGCCAGGGCGTTTTCCAACACATCCAGTTCAGCCATGGCTTCGGCCCGGAGAACCTCCGAAATATCCGCCACCTCAAAGCCGTTTCGGGCAATCCGGATCAGCTCCGCGCGAGTGAAGCCGAGATCCCGGGCAAGTGCCTCGTATTCCTCACTCAGGGTGTTTCCAAATGAAAACGGATCATCCGTGCTGACTGTGCAGCGGATACCGGCATCAAAGAGCTGCCGGATGGGATGTTCCCGCAGAGATGGGACCACGCCCAATTTCAGATTGCTGATCGGACAGATATCAAGCGTCGCACCGACCTCGCCCAACAGTTCGACCACCGCCGGATCCTCCACCGATCGGACGCCATGCTGAACCCGCCGCACACCGAGTTCCTCAATGACCTGGCGGACGTTGCCCGCCCCGCCAAACTCACCGGCATGCGCCTTGGTCACCTTCCCGGCGGCGCGGACTTCCCGCCAGACCGGCGCCGTCCAGGCCTCGAGATCCCACACCTCGACACCATGAAGATCAACCCCGGCCAGGTGTTCCCATCGATGAAGGTCGTCGATGATCGGTTTCATGACGGGTGTGTAATTGTTGCGCAGCATGCCGGCGAAGACCCGGACTTCCATGCCGACCGGGGCCGCCGACCGGATCGCATCGACAATGGCCGGACCCGGTATGTCGAAGTACTCCACGATTCCCAGATGAAAGCTGGTCTCCACATAGCGGACGTTCCGGTTCCGCAATCCCTCGAAGATGATCGAGGCCGCCTCATGGTAACGCTCGGGAGAAGTGTACCAGAGTATGGCATGATCGAGCAGGGTTTTCTCAAACTCCTCGAATGAAGGATAACGGAAATCATCGGCCCAAAACGGCGGATTCTCGCGAAACCGCTCCGGCTCGAGTTTCTGGATCAGTCTGTAGGAAGCGCCCCTCGATATGGAGGTGGGTTTCCGTCTTTGGCAGGCGTCGGATGAAGGAATGGAGGTCCGGCCGGTCGTTCATTTCGAAGAAGCAACAGGGTGCACAGGATTCGTCGCAGCGGCTGGCCGCAGATGTCCAGCCCAACCCGGTCCGCGGATGGCAGGGCGTAAAGTCGCCGGCGCACCGTCAAGGCAAACAATGGTATTTCTCCGGAATTCCATCAGGCGACCAGGTATTCGGGATTCAGTTTCCGGAGGCCCGCCGGAACAAAGAGCCCGTCCTTGCGGATCAGTTTTCCGTCGAAATAAACTTCACCACCTCCGTGATCAGGCCTCTGGATACAGACAATATCCCAGTGGACCTGGCTTCGATTGCCGTTGTCGACCTGCTTGTAGGCCTGGCCGGGAGTGAAGTGGAAGGAACCCGCGATCTTCTCGTCAAACAGCGTATCCAGCATCGGCTCGCGGATATGCGGATTGAAACCGAGGGAGAACTCACCGACATACCGTGCCCCCGGATCGGCATCAAGGATGGCGTTGAGCTGGTCGGTGCGATTGCTGGTGGCCTCAACGATTCTTCCCTTGCGGAAGACAAACCTGATGCCGTCAAAGACGACACCCCGGTAAAGGGACGGCACGTTGTACTGAATCACTCCCTCGACGCTGTCGCGAACCGGGCAACTGAAGACCTCTCCGTCGGGGATATTGCGAAGCCCACCGCAGGAAACCGCCCCAAGTCCCTTCAGGGAAAAACTCAAATCCGTTCCGGGGCCCACGATCCGGACCCGGTCGGTCCGCGTCATCAGGGCGTTCAACGCCTTCATTCCCGCCGCCATCCGTCCATAATCAAGGGTGCAGACCCGATAGAAGAAATCCTCGAAGGCCTCGGTCGGCATCCGAGCCTGCTGGGCCATGCTCGATGTCGGCCAACGCAGCACCACCCATTTGGTGTGATTGACCCGCTGATCCTGGACCGGCCGCATCAGCCTCGAGATCATGTTCTGCCGCTCAACCGGCACATCGCTCATCGTGAAGGTGTTTTCTGAGCCCCGCAGCGCGATATAGGCATCCATCTTCTTGAAACGATGAAGGTCGAGAGCGGCCTTCGCACGGATCTGCGCTTCAGTGGCCTGAAGGGAAAGCGCACGAGTGATCGTTCCCCGCGTGATCTCGACATGAGGATGAGCCCCGCGGCGCCGAGCGGCCTCGATCAGGGAGACCACAATCTGATCAGGGACGTCCTGTGCCTCGATCAGAAGATGCTGGCCGGCCTCCAGACGAGTGGAATGACCGACGAGAACCTCGGCCAGTCTGTCGCAACGGGGATCTTTCATAATATACGCCGACAATCTGGACGGGGCGCCGGATAAGGCAAGTGGAGACGGCTCAACCAGCCCGGTCGCGGCGTCCACTCCCCTGCTGCTCGGGAAAGCAGATCCGCGACACCGCTTTCTCGAAATCCGCATCTCCACTGAGAATATCGATCTCAAGGCGAAGGAAGTAGAGGGGGATGGGAAAGTGATGATTCGGGTCAATCCGGACTGCATCCTTTTCCGTCGTTACCAGGAAATCCAGGCGCGCCTCCTGAGCCTGGTCAAAAATATGGTCGAGTTCGCCGGGACTGAACCGGTAGTGATCGAGAAACCGGCGGGTATAGAGAAGCTGCGCTCCGAAATCCCGTAGAAAAGCCTCAAAACTGTCCGGGGCGGCAATCCCGCTGAAGGCCCCCACCCGCCGACCTCGCAGATAATCAAGGTCGCGGCGCAGTGGACCATTGACCTCCTGAAGATACTGCGGTCGATGGGCGCACTCGATGATGTCGACAGCCGGATGGTGGCGTCGGATCAGTGCCTCGAGTTCCGGGTCGGGAGTCCCATCGGACTTGGTCAGAAAAACATAGGAGGCCCGTTTCAGGTGCTTGACCGGTTCCCGCATGATCCCCCGAGGCAGCAGACGCCGGTTGCCAAACGGATTCGTCTTGTCGACAAGAAGCAGGTTGAGACGCCCTTTCAGCGGCAGGTACTGAAATCCGTCATCGAGAACAAGGGTGTCGCAGCCGAAATTCCGGATCGCATATGATCCGCTCTTTACCCGATTCTTGTCCACCAGGACAATCACCCCGGGCAGATTCCTCGCCAGCATATAAGGTTCATCTCCGGCCTGATCACTGTCCAGGAGAACCTTCTTCCCGTCGCTTACAATCCGGGGGGGCGGGGGTTTCCCGCCTGTCACGATGGTGCGCCAGAGTCGCCGGTAAAGTGGTTCGGCCCGGCTCTTGTAGCCACGGCTGAGAATCGCAACCTTGCGCCCCCGCTCGGCCAGGGAACGGGCGAATTTCTCGACGACGGGCGTCTTGCCGGTGCCCCCAACCGTCAGGTTTCCGACAACCACGACCAGGCAACCAAGGTGCTGGTCATGAAGGATTCTCTGGCGATAGAGCCACAGTCGCAGTTGGACAATTCCACTGAAAAGGAGCGAATTGGCGTGGAGGAAGGCTTTGAACACGGCCGCCCGCTTACCCCGCCGACGTTCGAAAATCACGTCGATGGTGTACTGCTCAAACACCTGCAGGCTCTTTTTAAGTCTGCTCAGGAGCATCCGCTAGGTTCGACCATTTTCGATTGAATAACCCTTTTATGACGCGACTCTTACACAAAACCATCCGATCTTTCGAGCCCGATGTGCGCAAGAGCCTCAGGATTGCCTGTTGACGCCGGGGGACGGATTCTGGTTTTTTTGGCCTTTTGCGCAATTCCTGTCACCATTAATCTTAAGACCGTCCTCAACGACATCCTTCAAAAGGCACCTTATGATGATCACCATGGTCAAGTCCAAGATCCACCGGGCTGAAGTGACCGATCGCAGCCTCAATTACGAAGGCAGTCTCGCCATCGCAGCGGACTTGATGAAGGAAGTGAACCTTCATCCCTACGAAAGAATCCTTGTCGGGAACATGGCCAATGGACAGCGCTTTGAGACCTACGCAATCGAAGCCCCGGCCGGCTCCGGCACCATCAGCCTGAACGGAGGAACCGCCCACCTCGGCGGAAAAGGCGACCTCCTGACCATCATGTCGTTCGGCTTTTTCCGTGAAGACGAAGTCGCCGGTCACCGACCGAAGGTCATCGTCCTCGCCGACCACAACACCCGTATCATCCGAAAAGGAAAAAAGTGAGTCTTCGTCTCTACATTCCCGGCCCGGTCCAGGTTTCTGACCGCACCCTCAAAGCCATGGGAACCCCCCCCATGGGGCATCGCAGCGCCGATTTCGTCGCTCTTTACCAGTCGATTCAGCCCCGCCTGCAGGAGCTCTTCGGAACTAGGGACCCGGTATTTCTCAGTACCAGCAGCGCCTGGGGTGTGATGGAAGGATCCGTCCGCAACCTGACGAAAAAGCGCGTTCTCAATTGCATGAACGGTGCCTTTTCCGACAAATGGCACAACGTCTCGCTACGATGCGGTCTTGCCGCGTCGCCCCTGCAATTCGATTGGGGCCGACCGGTCGACCCGCAAGCCCTTCGTCGGGAACTCGCGACCGGTCATTATGATGTGGTCACCCTGATCCACAACGAGACATCGACCGGCACGATGAGCCATCTCGATCAGATAGCAGAGGTCCTGCGTGAGTTTCCGGATGTCCTTTCCGTGGTGGATGCCGTCAGTTCCTTCTCCGCCCTCCCCATTCCCAAGGACGAACTCGGCATCGACGTCCTGCTTACCGGATCGCAGAAAGCCCTCGCCCTGCCTCCCGGTCTCGCCCTGTTCTCGCCGTCCGAACGGGCCCTCAAGCGGGCCGCCTCCGTCTCCAACCGCGGCTACTACTTCGACTTCATCGAGTTCCTGCAGAATCACGAAAAGGGAATGACTCCGTCGACTCCGGTAATCTCCCTGATCTTCGCCCTGCAATCCAAATTGGGCGACATCTTCACTGAAGGTGTCGAAGCCCGCCATTCACGCCATGCCCGCCTCAACGGGATGATTCATGGCTGGCTCGAACGCCGCGGCTTCCGACTATTCCCGGACAAGGCCGATGCCAGTGTCACCCTGTCCTGTGTCGAAAATAATCTCGGGATCGATGTGGCCGCCATGAACAAGGTCCTCAAATCCCGCTTCGAATGCATCATCGACGGAGGCTACGGCAAGTTGAAGGGCAAGACCTTCCGCATTTCCAACATGGGCGACGAAACCGATGAAACCATCGGCCGATTGATCGGGTATCTGGACGCTTCTCTCGACGAGGTCTTGACCGCGAAGGCTTGACAAAACCCCGGACGCATCAACTTACGGAAGGTTTTTCCGATTGATGTTTTCCCGGCGGTGCCCCCCGCTGCCGGGCCGCCGACCCGTTATGAAGACTCTGATAATTGCCGAAAAGCCGAGCGTTGCCACCGATATCTGCCGAGCCCTCGGCAAATTGCCCAAGAACGGCGACTTCTACGAAAACGACCAATACGTTGTCTCCTCGGCAGTCGGTCATCTGGTCGAGCTGGCCATGCCGGAGGATTACGACAAGAAGCTGGGTTTCTGGCGGCTGGCTGATCTTCCGATCGTGCCCGACAGCTTCGAGTTGAAGCCGATCGAAAAGACCAAGAAGCGTTTTCAGGAACTCAAACGCCTGCTCAACCGCAAGGATGTCGGCGACGTCATCAATGCCTGCGACGCCGGCCGTGAAGGCGAACTGATTTTCAACTACACCTACAAACTCTCCAAGTCGAAGAAGCCGGTCCGCCGCCTCTGGATGTCGTCGATGACCTCCGCCGGAATCCGCGAAGCCTTCGAACACCTCCGCTCCGATAAGCAGATGAGGCACCTCGCCGACGCCGCCCGCTGTCGCTCCGAGGCGGATTGGCTGATCGGGATCAATTGCACCCGCGGTGCGACCAAACGGATGTTCGGTTCGAGGGCGGGCAATGTGGCCGGGGTTGGCCGCGTACAGACTCCGACCCTCGCCATCGTCCACGAGCGGGAGAAGCAGATCCGTGCCTTCATCCCGAGGACCTATTTTCGGGTGGTCGCCGAATTCGGCCTCAAGGCCGGTTCCTATGAGGGCGTCCTTCAACGCGCCGATTTCAAACGGGGCGGCACCGACGATCAGGACCGGATTGACCGGATCTGGACCCGGGCGCAGGCCGAAGCCGTGGCCACCGCCCTGGGCAACGCAACCCATGCCCGGGTGCAGGACGAAAAAAAGCGGACCACCCAGGCCGCGCCCCGCCTTTACGACCTGACCACCCTCCAGCGCGAAGCAAACAACCGCTTCGGTTATCCCGCCCGGAGAACGCTCCAGATCGCCCAGGCTCTCTACGAGCGCCACAAGATGATCACGTATCCACGAACCGACTCGAAGGCCCTGCCCGAGGACTATATTCCGGTCTGCCGGGAAGTGCTCAACGCAATGCAGGGAGACCTCGCCCCCCACGCCAGGCTTGTCCTCGAAAACGGCTGGGTACGGCCAAACAAACGGGTTTTCGACAATGCGCAGGTCAGCGATCACTTTGCCATCATCCCCACGCCGGAGAAGCCGAAGAAGCTCGGAGAGGAAGAAGCCAGGATCTTCGACCTGATCGCCCGTCGCTTCATCGCGATTTTTCACCCTTCCGCCCAGTTCGACGTCACCACCCGCCTGACCCAAGTTGAGTCCCATGCCTTCAAGACCGAAGGCAAGATTCTGGTCGAGCCCGGCTACCTCGCCGTCTATGGACGCGAACTGAACGACGAAAACGGACACCTTCCTCCAGTCAGCCCCGCAGACGGGGATCCCGCCCGGGCCCTGATCCGGAATCATCGGATCGATGAGGAAGCCACTCGACCGCCCCCGCGTTACACCGAGGCGACCCTCCTCTCCGCCATGGAAGGCGCAGGCAAACTGGTCGACGACGACGATCTCGCCGATGCCATGAAGGAAAAGGGACTCGGCACCCCGGCCACCCGGGCCCAGGTCATTGAGCGCCTCATCAACGAGAAATACATGGATCGGGATCGGAGGGACCTCGTCCCGACCGACAAGGCGGACCGACTCTTCTCCTTCCTCACGTCGATCGAAGCCGAAGCCCTGACCCGCCCCGACCTGACCGGTGAATGGGAATTCAAGCTCCGCAAGATCGAACACGGTGAGCTCGATGGCGACACCTTCATCGCCGAAATCGCCAAGCTTACCCGGGAATTGATCGAGCGGATCAAGGCCCCGCAGCCCGATAGCCTCACCGACATCATCTGCCCGACCGATGGGAAGCCCATGTTGGAGAACTTCAACCGCTATATCTCCCAGGATGAAAAGCTGACGGTTTACAAGACGGTCGGTGGCCGGAACATTGATCCCGAGGAGGTCAGGGAACTCGTCGGCAAGTGCCGGACCGATGAAATCGGCGAGGACGAAATCCGCTCGACCATCGGGCCGCTCAAATTCCGCTCCAAGCGTGGAACCGACTATTTCGCCCGCCTCACCATCACTTCCGAATACAAGGTCAAGATGGCGCTGGATCGCAGGGAAGGCGACGAAGGCGGCATCGCGGTGGGCCCGGATGCCGAACCGGTCGGCACCTGCCCGATCACCGGTGGTGACATCTTTGAGCTGACGTCGGCCTTTGTCGTCCGGGTCAAGAAAGACGGTGAAGACACCTTTCCCTACAAGCTGAGTCGGCAGATCCTGAGCAAGGAACTCACCCTCGAGAACTTCATGACCATGCTCAGAAACGGAAAGACCGATCTGATCAAGGGGTTCATATCCAATCGCACCAAGCGACCGTTCGATGCCTTCCTCGTCCTGAAGGAAGGAGGACGAAGCAGTTTCGAATTCCCGCCCCGCGCTCCGAAGAAACCGGGTAAAGCCGGTGGTGCAAGAAAGAAGGCGACCGTCCAGACGGCCGACGCGGCCGAAGAATAGGGCTTCCGCCCTCTCAGGGCAGCCAGGGATACCGCCGAAAATCCGGTTTCCGCTTCTCGAGGAAGGCGTTCTTTCCTTCGGCGCCCTCTTCCGACATATAGTAGAGGAGCGTGGCGTTGCCCGCCAGTTCCTGCAGACCGGCCTGGCCGTCGGTGTCCGCGTTGAACGCGGCCTTCAGGCAACGAATCGCCAGGGGGCTTTTTTCGAGGATTTCCCGGGCCCATTTAACCCCCTCGGCTTCGAGTTGCGCCACCGGAACCACCCGGTTGACCAGCCCCATGTCGCGCGCCTCCGCCGCACTGTATTGCCGGCACAGATACCAGATTTCCCGCGCCTTCTTCTGGCCGACAATTCGCGCGAGGTAGCTCGAACCGAATCCTCCATCGAAGCTGCCCACCCTGGGTCCGGTCTGTCCGAAAATCGCATTGTCGGCCGCAATCGTCAGGTCGCAGATGACATGCAGGACGTGCCCGCCACCAATGGCGTAGCCCGCGACCAGCGCAATGACCACTTTGGGCATGGAGCGGATGAGCTTCTGCAGATCAAGGACATTGAGACGGGGCACCCCATCATCACCGACATAACCCGCGTGTCCTCGGATGCTCTGGTCGCCACCCGAACAGAAGGCATACTTCCCGTCGGTATGGGGTCCGGCCCCGGTCAGGAGCACCACCCCGATCGTGGGATCCTCCCGGGCATCGCAGAACGCATCGTACATCTCGAAGACGGTCTGCGGTCGGAAGGCGTTGCGCTTTTCCGGACGATTGATCGTCACGCGGGCGATCCCGTCCCATTTGTGATAGAGGATATCCTGATAGGTTTTGACCGATTTCCATTCCGGAGACATGCCGGTATTAAACGGTCCCCTTCTCCGCGCGCAAGCACCCGGATGAATCCGGTTCAGGATCCCCTGCCCGTCCCGCGAAAGAGGTTCCTGAGATTCCGGGCGTCCGCTTTCCGGTCGGTCCGGACTTCCAGAAGTCGGATGCCCGGTTCCGGCCGGGCCCGGACTGCCTGCTCGAGTTCCGATTGAGACCGGATTCGCCGGTATCCAATTCCGTGGGCCGCACTCAGACGCTCAAAATCCACCGTTTGCGGGGTGGCGAAAAACGTCTCGAAGGGAGGCTCAAACGCCGCAATCGGCAGATGCTCGAAAATTCCTCCCCCATCATTGTTGATCAGGAGGATGGTCAGACTGCCCCGAAACTGCGGGCGGCAAAGGAATCCATTGGCGTCGTGCAACAGGGCGAGATCGCCGGTCAAGAGCCAGGTCGGGCGGCCTCCGTGGGCCAGCCCGAGTGCCGTCGAGAGTGTTCCGTCAATCCCGTTGGCGCCACGGTTGCAGAAAAAGCGATGGCCTCGACCGGCCGGCCAGAAGTATTCCACATTGCGGATCGTCATGCTGCTGGCGGCAAAGACCACCGTTCCCCGGCGGAGGCATCTGCCGACCGTCCGGATAACAGAGCTTTCAAAGGGAAATGCCGGCGCGGCAAGCCCCCGGGACAGGTGCCGTGCCGCCGTTCGCTCGGCCTTGAGCCAGGAGGCACACCACGCGCCCTCGCCCGCCCTGCCCGATCCGGGAACACGAAGGTCTCCGGCCCGGCCGCGCAGGTGGATCGAGCGCCCATGGCCGGGGTCCAGATTACGATCGCCGGGATCAACAAAGACAATCCCCGCATTCGAGGCCGCCAGCCAGCCGCGAAGAGCCTTGCTGGTCGGGAGCGGGCCGAAACTGATCACGCAATCCGGTTTCAGGAAATCGCGCGAGCCGGCGTCGCGAAAAATCCGGTCATGGGAGATCACCACCGGATCACCGTTCTTTCTGTATTGCCGGACCGGAGACACCCCGTCCGCGAGGACCGGCCAACGCAACCGGCGGGCAAGCTTGAGGATGGCGAGGGCGTGGGTCTCCGGATTCTCGACCACACCCGGACCATCGATGAGGACCCCCCGGGTCCGGAGGAATCCGGCCGGAAGCCGGACCGTCCCAGCGGCCGCCGGCGGGACCTCGGAGAGATGCGTAAAGAACCCCCGCGAAGGGCCGAGGAAGTCGCAGGTCACGCCGTTTGCCTCCGGAGTCGGTTCGAGGGGATCCCGAAAGGGCAGATTGAGATGGACCGGCCCGGCCACCGGATCAAGCGCCCGCCTCCAGGCCTGCGCCACCGTCTGCCGGACGTATCGCAGTCCCTTCTCCGATGCATCCGGCACACCCATTTCGACCTGCCAGCGTGGGTAGTCCCCATAGAGCTTGACCTGATCGATTGTCTGACCAGACGAACATTCCCGCATCTCCGGCGGGCGATCCGCCGTCAGAACGATCAGAGGGACCCCGCTTTCCCGTGCCTCGATCACGGCCGGAAAATAGTTCGCTGCCGCCGTACCCGAGGTGCAGACGAGAACCACCGGACGTCCGGTCCTCCGGGCCAGACCAAGGGCAAAGAAACCTGCAGACCTTTCGTCGAGCACCGGTATGGCCTCGATCCCGTGATGTCCGGCCAGGGCCACGGTCAGAGGCGTCGATCGCGATCCCGGCGAAATGACGGCAAACTCCAGACCACGGCGGTGTAGGGTTTCCGCCAGCACCCACGAGGCGGCGGCGTTGGGATTGGGGAAGGAGGTCACGGCAATCAGGCGGAAGGAGGCATCCAGCAATCGGATCATGGGCAACCCGATCGAAGGGATGGTAAGCGGCCCGAATCAATCAAAGCACGCCCAGATTGTCGAGAAGCGCCCGCAGTTTCAGTGAAGTCTCCCCGTACTCCCTTTCGGCGTCCGAACCCTCGACAATACCGGCACCGGCATAGGCCCGGGCCTTTGAGCCGTCGATCAGGGCGGACCGGATGGCCACGACAAACTCCCCGTTCCCATCGGCATCGATCCATCCGAGAGGTCCGGCATAGAGGCCGCGCGAAAAGGGCTCCAACTCGGCGATCCGCCGGCAGGCCGCATCGCGCGGAGTCCCGCCGACCGCCGGAGTCGGATGCAGTTCCTCGACCAGGCGCAGGAGATCCAGCCCGTCGGGAAGTTCGGCTTCGATCGGCGTATGAAGGTGCTGGACGTTGGAAAGCTGAAGAACCCCCACCCTCATGGTCTCGTCAATCTGAATACCGAGATTCCCGAGCCGTCGCCGGATGGACTCCATGACCAGGCGTTGTTCTCTCAGATCCTTCTCGCTGCGAAGCAGGTGGCGCACCTGGATGGCGTCCTCCAGTGCGGTGTTCCCTCTGCGGGCCGACCCAGCCAGCGCCTCGGTGCGGATGCGCCTGCCGGACAGGCTGACCAGCCGCTCCGGAGTGGCTCCGATGAAACTCTGGCCCCGACCGTTGGCGACCGAGAAGGAAAAACAATCGGGGTAACTCACCCGCAGACGATTGAGAGCCGCCAGGGGATGCAGATCTGTTTCGGTCTTCAGATCGACCGCCCGGGCCAGCACGATTTTCCGATACAGACCCGCTTCGATATCCGAAAGAGCCCGGATCACCGAGGCCGCATAACCGCCCGGGGGGCCCACGTCGACCGGATCCCAGGCGGTGCCCGCGATCGAGGGCACGTCGGGCCGGGAGCCGGCAGGATCACGCGGTGAGGTCTCCCCGAAAGTCCGGAAACGACCATGCGCACGCCAGATCCGTCCGGCCAACGCTTCCAGATCCGAATCGACCTCCACCAGGCAATTGGCCACCGCAGAAAATCGGTCTCCCATCCGGACGACCTGCCACCGAGGGACAAACACGGTGGCCGGTGGAAACGGTGAAGCCGGATCATCCCCGTCGGCAAAACTGAAACTGCAGAAGAACCGGGGACCGGCCGGCGGGCTGTCCAGGTCACCGGTCGCGATTGTCCGGTCAAAGGTCGCGCGGATGAAGCGCTGGGCATCGCGGAAGCGTTCCCTTCCGGAGAACTCACGCATGATGACGGCCTCGGCGCCGGCCAGGGCCATCCGCCTGGCCGGCTGCTCAAGGTAAAAATGGAGATCACTGGGCTCGTAAATCGACTCCAGAACAGCGAGAGGATCCAGATGGTCCGCATCCAGCGATACGCTGACCAACCGAGCCTGCCCGTCCGAAAGGGCTTCCCTCCGGCAATCGGCAAGGAATCCGATCAGCGCTTCAAGGGATCGGTCGGCCTGCGGGTTGATCGGAATCCTCTTCACGCGATGGATCTGGGTGAACCAATCGGGACGGACCGAAACTCAGGCCTTGGGCTCCCGGGTCTCCGTGCGCGGGAAAAGAATCGTCGGTTCCGCCAGGGTGTTGCCGGCAAGCACACCGGACCAGACCAGTTCCTCGCTCCAGGTGGACTTGCGTTCGTGCCCGAGAAGACTTGCCACCCGGTCCGCTATCCCCGGCATGACCGGTGCCACCAACGACGTCGCCAGACGAAGGGATTCCGCCATCACCGCCAGACAGGTGCCAAGGCGCTCACGATCGAGAGGATCCTCGGATTTGGCCAGCTTCCACGGCGCCCGCTGCTCCGCGTAGCGGTTGATCGACTTGATGAAGGCAAAGGCGCGGTCCAGACCGGTGTGAAACTGAAACTCGCCGTAGAGGTCGATGACTTCATCCCGGGTGCGCTCCCAATGAGCGCGCACCTCGGCTTCCAGTTCGTCGCCGGGAGCCTCCGCCGCCACCCGGCCCTCAAGATAACGTCCGGTCATATTGAGAGTCCGGTTGACCAGATTGCCCAGGTCGTTGGCGAGATCGCTGTTGTAACGCGACTGGAACAACTCCGGCGAAAACTCGCTGTCCTGCCCGACATTCATCTCGCGCGTGACAAAATACCTGAAGGCATCCGCACCAAACTGATCGATCAGGTCCAGCGGGTTGACGACCACTCCCGTACTCTTCGAGAGTTTTCGGCCGGCCGTCAGCCACCATCCATGAACAAGAAGCGACCGGGGAAGCTCGATCCCACAGGCCTTCAGCATGATCGGCCAATAAACGGCATGGGGCGGCACGAGGATATCCTTGCCGATCACGTGGTAGTCGGCCGGCCAATAGCGTTCAAAGCCATCGGTCCCGTAGCCGGCGCCGGAAATGTAATTGGTCAGCGCATCAAACCAGACATAGGTCACGTAATCCGGATTGAAGGGCATCGGGATACCCCAGGAAAGGCGTTCCTTGGGCCGGGAGATGCAGAGGTCGTTGATCGGCTCCTTGAGAAACTCGAGCACCTGCTTGGCGCGAAACCTCGGGAAGATGAAATCCTCGTTGTTCTTCAGGTGTTGGATCAGCCAGTCCTGGTACTGACTCAATTTGAAGAAATAGTTTTTTTCGCTGATCTCGACCACATCGCCGTAGATCTCCGGCCATTCGCCATCCACCCGGTCCTTCTCCTGGAGAAACTGCTCTGCCCGGGCGCTGTAGTATCCCTTGTATTCCGCCTGATAAATCTGCCCCTCGTCGTAAAGCTTCTGCAGCAGCGAAGTGACCACCTTCTGGTGCCTCTCCTCGGTGGTCCGGATATAGTCGTCGTTGGAAACGAGCAGGCGGCGACAGAGGTCCTGGAATTGCCCGGCCGCCTCATTGCAGAGTTCAATCGGCTCGATCCCGCGATCCCGGGCCGACTGCTGCACCTTTTGACCATGCTCATCCAATCCGGTCAGAAAAAAGACATCGTCCCCCATCATCCGGCGGAATCGGGCAATAACATCGGTCAACACCTTTTCATAGGCGTGACCGAGATGGGGAGTTCCGTTGGCGTAATCGATCGCCGTGGTGATATAGAACGTGTTCATCGGACGTGTTTGAAGGGAAACGGAAAACAGTAGACGGGCTGAACCCGGTCGCAACCGCAAAAACCGACCGGCCGGACATCCGATTGCCGCGATGAAGGAAACCCCTCAATGGGGGTGGGCACAAGGATTCAAGGGGTTCTCCCTGCGATCCTGCGGAAACCACTCAGCCCCTGCTAAGCGGCTGTAAATACACCCGGATGCATCGGCAAAACGTTGGATATCAGGGGGCTCGTGCCTTAATCCTGATGGGCAAGTGCCGTTGCTCATACCGATGAAATCTGCTCCAGAATCATGGGCCTCCGGGTCCGGTCGGGTAACTGGCGGCCGGAATTGTCGGGGCATGACGCTCGTCGAAACCGTGGTCGCGATGACTGTTTTCAGCTTTATCGCTGCCGGCGTGATCGGACTCGTCATCCAAAGCCGGCGAATGGCGGAGAGCGCCATCCGCGAAAACACTGCCGCCACCGTCGCCCAGGGCTATCTCGAACAGATCAAGTCCATCGAATACTCGGCTCTTGTCGACGCGGTCGCGGCCCCCGGCACGATCGCCCTTCCGACCAAGACGGATTCGACGACCGACGATCCCATCCTCCTGAACGTTCGCAATCAAAAGACCCTGGTCATCCACAGCTCGGACGCAGGCGTCCCGACCCGCTTCATGCGTTTCTGGATCACACCGACAGCTACGGACCTCGCCGGGACCGGCCGCAAGGCCATCGAATTCACCGCCCTCTTCGAATGGGAAGGCAATGATCGAAATGTCGGAGATATCAAGCGGTCAACCATCCGCTTCGTCCGTTCCTATGTCCCGACCTACTGATATGAAACCCAGGACCCCATCCCAATCCAGCAGCGGCTACACTCTCGTCGAGATCCTCATCACCATGGGGGTCTTGGGATTTCTCTTTGCCGGCCTGATGCCTTTCTTCCTCCAGAGCTCGATCTCCTTCTTTGTCACCGAGCAGAAGCTGAAGGTGAACAATGATATACGGAAATTCACCAACGAAATGGCCAATCAGGCCCGCGAGGCCAATCACTTCATCATTTATCCATCCTTCGCCAACACGGACCGCGATGGAGAGCCCGACCGCCAGAGAGACAATGAATCGGGGGATCTGATGATTCTCATCTACTATGACGCCCCGACCGGATCACCGCCGCTCGTGACCCGTCCGGTCAGCCGGATTGTCGGCTACTATCGGGCAAGCACCGATCCGCTCGATCCAGCCGGTCCGGGGCCGGTGCGGAAATTTGATTCGGACACCGATTCCTGGGGGATTTCATTTCCCAATACGAACGACATCGAAACCCTTCTGCCCGACGAATCCCTCGCGGGCAGTTTCACCCAGGTGGTCGAACTGTCGCGAGGCCTGGCCAACCAGACCCTCTTCTACAATTTCTCAAATCGAAGCATCATGGTAAAGGGGGAGATCCTGCACGGCAACGCAATCAAACGGGTGTCGAACACCTACAATTTCACGGTCTCACCAAGGGGATAAACATGAATTCAAAACGGACCAGGAGATTCAAGGAGAACAGGGGCACAGCCATTGTCGTGGTCCTCATTCTCACCATCGTTGCCTCCATAACCGGAGGGAGCGCGCTCAAGTACTCGATGAATGAGCGCACCATCAACCGCCGTCACTTCCTTCGCCTTGAGGCGAAGAACGCCTCCGAAGCAGTCGTCGAATACGGCTTTTCGGAGCTTGTCTCACGGTTTGAAGGGGTTGCTTCAATGCCCGCTGACGCCTTGCAGACAAATCCCCTGTCGATGCCCGCTTCGGCCTCCACCCTATTCACCTATGGAACCCCCGGGACAAATTGCCATGTCAATCCGGCGAATATGAGCGTCGTTGGATCGATGGTGAATCTGACCCGGGAATACATCGACCCGAGCGACCCGGCCAATGAATTCGATCCGATGAAGGGGCGAACCATGGATCTCTATGAGGTCACGGTCTATGGATCAGCCACGGTGACGGATCCGCTCGGCCCGCCCATAACCTCCTACGCTTCCCAACGGATACAGGCCCGTGATGCCCCGCTCTTCACCCACGCCATCTTCTACAATATCCCGATGGAAATCGCGCCCGGACCCTCCATGGATGTCCGGGGGCCCGTTCATTCGAACAATGACATGTACATCCAGGCGGGATCCGGGCTCAACTTTTATGATACCGTGACCTCGGCCGGAGCCATCAACCACGGTCCCCTGCCCGGAATCGGCAAGAGCACCGACAATGCCGACGTTGCCTTTCGCGATGGCAGCGGAACGCTCGTCAGCATGAATGACGGCACCAACTGGCTGAACAGCAGCATGGACAGCTGGCGGGCCGACTCATCCCAACGCTGGGATGGCTACGTTCAGTCCGCCGCCCACGGTGTCCAGGTTCACAACACCCTTGGCTCCGGCGACTACGTCCCGGATGATCCCTCGACCGCGGCAAACGAGTTGCAGAACCCGGCCCACAGCATTGTCGAGCCCCCCGATACCGCCGCCGCCGGCACAACCATGGAGAACGAGAAGATGGCCAACAAGGCCGGCCTCTACCTCTATGTGGACTCGACCACTCAGAACGTGACCATCTTCAAGAGCGCCGCCGCCCGCAATGCCTATATCAATTCGGGAGACGCCTCGGGGGTGGTCACCTACACCGAGGATCCGACGCGCCCGCTCATCACGACCGCTCCGATTTCCTATGATTCGACGATCACCAACGCAGACGGCTCAGCCTACGCCAACACCGTCCACGACCAGACCTTCTACGATCGTCGTTGGGAAAAGAACGTCGACCTCTACAGCATCGATGTCGGCGTCCTTCGCGAAGCGATCAACGGAACCGGAACCGGTTTCGGCAACTACGACGAAGCCAGCGTGACCGAGAGCACACCCGGCGATTGGAATGGCGTCGTCTATGTCGAGTTGAGCAATCCCAACACCTCTCTCGGCGACACCAGTCGAGCCCCCGCCATTCGCCTTCACAACGGGAAGAAGATTCCCAACCGCAAAGAGGTCGACGCCGGCGGGATCGACGGGTTCAGCCTCGTCACCAACGGCGCCCTTTATGTCCAGGGACATTTCAACGCCAACGGCAGCATCTCCGCGGCGTCTTCGACCACGCCCGACTCGGGCGAAGCACCCGCCGCCGTGATGGCGGACGCGATCAACATCCTCTCTTCCGCCTGGAACGACGGGGATGCCGCACTCAGCCTTAGTGACTCCGGCAGGTTGGCCGCACCGACCGAAATATCGGCAGCCCTTCTGACCGGAAATGTCCCGTCCGATCCCAACGCTAGCGGCAGCACCCGGTACAGCGGCGGAGTCGAGAACTTCCCCCGGTTCCTTGAGAAATGGTCGGGAGTGGACCTCGCCTACCGCGGTTCGATGGTTGCCCTGTTCCAGAGCGAGGTCGCCACCGGCCGATGGGGCAAGAGCAACGTCTACGACCCGCCCAATCGCAATTGGGGGTTCAATACACTTTTTGGATCCGGCACCAGACGCTTTCCGCCAGGAACCCCCAACGTGAGGTCCTTCCGTCGCGTCGATTACCGCGAATTGAACAAATCGGAATTTGACGCCGCCGTCGCAGCGATGACGCCTTGAAGATCAATACCGGACTCAACGTCATGAACTATCGGATGCCCCTTGCCACATTCTTCGCCACCCTGGCGGTCTCCGCCTTCGCGACGATCGCTTCAGCTGCCGGGTGGCCGTCCGCTGCCCGGCCCGTCCTCACCCCAACGGTCACTTACGAGGCCTTCGACGGTGGAGAAATTGAACACCTCACCCTGGACGGCGATGGCGTTCTCTTCCGTACCGGAAACGACGTCACCCTGCGATCGGCCGATCCGGACTCCCAATACTCGATCCTCTTTCAGAGTACCCGCTATCCCGGCGCCACCTTAGGCCTTGCCCTCTTTGGAAAGTCCGAATTCGTCTCCTCCATCGAGAGCAGCGCCTGGAACGCTTATCCCGCAACCCTCAAGGCGCGCTACCCCTTCGAACTGACGATCGTCACCGATCGCCCTCCCGAAGAAACCGCGAAGGGCGTTCCCATCATGGGCGCCCCCTATCGCGAACTCACCTTCAGTTTCAGGATGGAGGAAGAGGGCCCCGTCATGATGCGGCGCGAGACCTTCATCATGATGAAGGACCGGCTTCTGGTGGCTTCCGTTGAGGCGCCCGAGAACTATTTCGAAGCGATGGCTCAAACCATGCGATCCTTCCTCGTCGGCCTGGATCGCCAGAAATAAGCCGTTGCCTTGAACCCGCCCACCGGCCTAGCTGGCCGTGGTGGAAATCGTTGCACAGGCTCCTGTCCTCCTCGACCTGAAGGAACTCACGGTCGCCTTTCCGGGAACCCCGGTTCCGGTGGTCGATCGCATCTCCTTCACCCTTGCCCGGGGCCAGACCCTCGCCCTGGTCGGCGAAAGCGGCGCCGGAAAGTCACTGACCGGTCTGGCCATCCTGCGCCTCATCCCTCCGCCTGGAGAAACGGTCAGCGGATCCGTCCGCTGGAAGGGAACCGATCTGCTCGCCCTGCCCGAATCGGCCATGCGCCGGATCCGCGGCCGGGAGATCGGCACCGTCTGGCAGGAACCTTCCAGCGTGATGAATCCCGCCATCAAGGTGGGAAGCCAGATCGCCGAGGTCATTCGCGTCCATTCCGGGGCATCGCGTGCCGATTCCCGCCGCCGGGCGATTGAATTGCTCGGCCACGTTCGCATCCCCGACGCCGCCAACCGCTTCCATGCCTATCCGGGAGAGTTGAGCGGCGGGATGCTTCAGCGGGTGGTCATCGCCGCCGCCATCGCCTGCCGTCCGGACCTGCTGATCGCCGATGAAGCCACCACCGCCCTTGACGCCTCCGTTCAACGCCAGGTCCTCGAACTGATCGCCGAGCTTCAGCGGGAGATGGGCATGGCCATCCTCTTTGTCACCCATAACCTCGCCCTCGTTGCCGAGATGGCCGACCGGGTCGTCGTCATGCGGGGCGGCCGACTGGTGGAAAGCGCCAGCGTCGAATCACTCTTCACCAGACCGGAAGCCTCCTATACCCGAGAATTGCTCGAGGCGATCCCCCGCCCGTTTGCACAGTCATGAAACCGGAATCGCTTCCCGTCGGGAAACCACCTCCTCTCCTGCGGGCCTCAGGCATATCCAAGACATTCAGGGGACGCTCCGGCGGTCCTTTTTCCCCGGCACGCGGCCGGGTGGCCGCGGTCAACGATGTCAGTTTCGAAGTCGGATTGAACCAGGTGGTCGGACTGGTCGGTGAAAGCGGTTCCGGCAAATCGACTCTCGGACGGTGCATCCTGCGGTTGATCGAACCCGATGCCGGCACCATCCGCATCCACCTCCCCGACGGCCGGAGTGAGGAGATCGCCGCGCTGAGTCAGGCTCGCCTCCGGTCCTTTCGACGGCCTCTCCAGATCGTCTTTCAGGACCCCTACCATTCCCTGAACCCGGCCCGTCCGGTCTGGGAAATCGTCGGTGAGGGATTGATCATCGAAGGCGGCCTGGGCCGCGGGGAAATCCGCGAGCGGGTCGCGGCCATCCTCAAGCAGGTCGGACTGGAGGAAGACCACATGCTTCGCCTGCCCAATGCCTTCTCCGGCGGCCAACGCCAACGAATCGCCATCGCCCGGGCGCTCGTGCTCAATCCCGCCTTCCTGGTCTGCGACGAAGTGACCAGCGCGCTCGACACGCGGACCCAGAAACAGGTCATCGACCTGCTGAGACAGATCCGGCACGAGCGGGGAATCAGCCTGCTCTTCATCTCTCACGATCTCCAGACCGTCGCATCGATCAGTGACACCGTCCTTGTCATGCGCCACGGCCGCATCGTCGAAAAGGGACCACCTGACCGGCTTTTTGAGTATCCTGAAAACGAATACACTAGAACCCTGATCAGGGCGGTCCCCAACCCGGACCCGGTCAAGCGTTCCTTCCGGTAGCCGGAGTCGCCAGAGTGCGACACACGGGTTTCACCCGGTGAGAGAGGCTCGATCAAATACTTGCTGCCCCTCCCGCAATGGCAGACATCAGGGGACCGTGCGTTCCTCTGCTCAAACGACAAGAGGAGCTGATACCAGATCGTTCCCGGATTAGGGAAGTTCGACAAAACTTATGCTTGCACGCCATTTGGACATTCCCAAAAAAATAGCCGTGTGAAAGTCGCATCCGGAAGCGATGGAATGGCTTCTGTTTCCTCTCGCCGCCACCCCGGCTGCGATGACAAATAACCCCAATGAACATCTGAACCTTCAAGATTGATGCTTCGAAATACCTCCCGTCTGTTTGTTACGCTGTTTTCCACCATCACCATCGGCCTGTCTGCGGCCGAAGAGTCATGGACCCGGCCTTTGCCCTCCGAAGTGACCTGGACCAAGCTCGCTCCAAACGGCAGTCTTGTTGTCGGCTATTCCAACGGACTCGGTGTTTTCTCACCGTCGGGTGATAACCTCTGGAACCGCGATGACCTGCGTGACCTGGCCCCCTTCAACGTCAACCCCGTCCCGGAGACCCCATACCTGCTGATCAACGAACACAAGAGCAAGATCCCGCCGAAGGCCCGACTACAGATCATCGATTACACAAGCGGAGAGACTTTCTTCGATTCAGGAGTGGTTCCCGGCAACAATCTAGGGGCCTACCCGATACCCGGTCGCCCGATCGTCCTTTTCGCGATCGATCGACCGGGTGGCCGTGATATCCAGGAGGGCACATTCCTGGTGGCGTTCAGTCTGGTGGACGGCTCGAAAGTCTGGGAGTGTCGTCTCGGCCGGATGGGTTCGCTGAAACTTCACCAGACTGAGACCGGTGGATTCATGCCGAATATGGACCTGAGCGGGCATCCCCTCCCCCTGATTGTTGATGACACGCTCATTCTGACGGGCGAACAGATCATCGCGATTGATCTCGAGGACGGTAAGGAGAAATGGCGGTATAAGCTCGGCGCATACGACCCCGGCTTCAAGCTTGCCTACGCCCGACCCGTTCATGCCGATGGCGTCGTCTATGCCACCGGCCGGAATTCCGTGGTGGCTCTTGATCTGGCGACCGGGAATGAAATCTGGAAAGGGAAGGCTCCGAAGGGATTGCTGCCGGAGTTGGAGGTGGTCGGCGACCTGCTCATCGGCCGGATCGGGGGAACTGTCTCAAATGGAAAAACCTATGTCCAGGTCAAGCCGTTCGGAGCTTTCGCCATTGAACGCTCAAGCGGAAAAGAAACCTGGAGCTGGACCAAGGCCCGCGACTCCATCACGAATCTTCAGATCATCCCGGATCAGGATTTGGTCGTCCTGGCAGACAAGGCGAAACTCTATGCGCTGAAAATCAGCGCGAAAGGAAAGCCCGTGCTGGCCTACGAACTCGATCTGGAGTTCCGCCGCCGAATGGGATCCACGGAAGTCGCGGCCAAGGGCCTCGGAGCAGCTACCGGATTTCTCAGCGGAGGTCTCTCGGGCGGATTGCGTGGCTTGGGCGGCGGCGACCGATCCGACCCCCCTCTGGATATCCGGCAGGTCGGCGACAACCTGATTGTCCGTGGTCAATACCACCTTCTCGCCCACAACGTCGCTCAGCGCAACAACCCGTGGTCGATCGAGTTTTCCCCACCCGGGATGGACAGCTTCGCGCTCGTGGCGATGGGCGCGGTGACTGCGGCCGTCGCCGTCGGCAATGCCGGCTACGGTTACAACAGCGGGAGCTGGGCCCGGAGCGCGGCTGCGGACTCCACCCTTCGACTCAACGATAGCTTTCAGAAGTCTGTGGCCGAACGCTTCGCTGCCTCGGAGGCTGCGCGGGACGTCGCATTCTTCGTGACGGTTGAAGAAAAAGAGCGCTCCCTTGTCGGGATCGACCTGAACACCGGCGAGGAGATCGGTGAGATACCGATGGACGAAAAGGAACCCCAGTTCATGGTGGATAATTTGACCAACCGGGTCTACCACTTCAGAGACCAGAAGGAGATCATCGCCTACGACTTCTGACACCCTCAACGAATTGCGGAAAAGCGAAGACAGCCCGATCATTTCGCCCTCGATCGGGGGAGCAACTGGATCCGATTCGGCTCAAGTCTCCAGGCAACCCATCCGTGGAGCGATCCATCGTCCGGATCAGGCGCTTCCGGTTTCCGAAGGTGAGGATTGCAGCAACCAATCGACCATCTGTGCCAACGCGACCGCCCGGTGACTGATCCGGTTCTTGGCATCCGCATCCAGTTCGGCAAAACTGACGGAGTGACCGTCCGGCACAAATACCGGATCATAACCGAAGCCACCGTAGCCCGATGGCTCCGCGGCAATCCGGCCATGGCAACGGCCATCAAATAAGGCCTCTTCACCATCCGGTCCGAGCAGAATGAGAACGCACCGGAAGTGCGCCGATCTTTCCGCCTCCGGGATCCCCGACAACCGTTCAAGCAGCAGACGGGTATTGTCGCAGTCGCTCGCATCGGGACCCGCAAATCGCGATGAAATGACCCCTGGAGCTCCCTTCAGGAAATCGACGCACAATCCGCTGTCGTCGGCCAGAACCCAGGAACCGGCCGGCACGCGATCCGCCAGCGCCCTCGCCTTCTTGCGCGCGTTGCCCGCGAAGCTGCCGGCATCCTCATCGACGTCCGGCATCCCGCCGATCGCGTCCGCGCCGTTCAAGTCGACGGTCAAACCGGCATCCCGCAAAATGGCCGCCACCTCGCCAAGCTTGTGCCGATTACCCGAGGCCAAAAACAGCTTCATCAACATTCAATCGTCCCGGATAGACCAGGCGCCCCCGCATCAATTCATCACCATCAAAGGTCTCGTGATGCACATTCTCCAACCGGAGTGCCTGTTCCAGCTTTTCTGTTCGCAGGCCGCGCACCACTGCCGGTGCACGGTCGTCCCCGAAAAGGATCGGCGCCCGATAAGAGAAAAGATAGTCCAGCTGACGCTCGCGAACGATTTCGCTGAGCAGGCGCGGTCCTCCTTCGAAATAGACGCCGACGATCCCTTCGTCCACACACCGCTTGCGGAACTCCACCATCGGTACCTGGGTATTGGGCGACGGCAGGATCCAAGCCCGGGCCCCTTCCATTTCGATCCGACGGGCATATCCGGTTCCGGCCTGGTTCGTGGTCACGACGACCGTCCGCGTCTTGAATTCGTCCGTATAGATCGTCGGGAGAATCCGCTCCATGGCAGTGCGCAGCAGTCCGTCAAAGACAAACCGGATAGGGCTCCACTCCTCCAGTCCGTCGATCCTGGAAGTGAGCCTGGGTTGATCCTTCAGGACAGTACCCGCCCCGATCGCGATGGCCGGGAAGAGCCGCCGCCAGCGCATGACGTCCGCCCGGGAACTTTCGCCGGTGATCCACTGGGACTGCCCGGTTCGTGTGGCGATACGCCCGTCAATGGTGGTGGCGATCTTGCCCGCGAAGAGCGGAAGGCCCTTCGTGATCCAGTGATTGAAGATAAGATTCAGATCCTCGCACTCATCGATAAGCACGCGGGTTTCCACCGTTACCCCATGCGTCTTCAGCCACTCGAGACCGGCCCCCGCATGCGCCGGATTCGGATCTGTCGCTCCGACCACCACATGGCGGATGCCCGCCTCGACGATCGCCTCGGTGCAGGGTCCGGTCCTGCCGGTGGTCGAACAGGGCTCCAGCGTGCAGAAGAGGATGGCGCCCGGATTGGGCAGGCGACCGAGCGCCTTAAGGGCTGCCACTTCGGCATGATGACCGCCCGCCTGTTCGTGCCATCCCTCGGCCACGATTTCGCCGTTTTCAACAATGGCCGCGCCCACCATCGGGTTGGGATGGGTCAGTCCCCAGCCCTTTCGCGCGAGTTCGAGACACCGCGCCATGATGCGCTGCTTTTCCATCGAATTCATCGATTGGGTACAAAGGGATTCGACCGGGCTTCGCGGCCAACCGTGGTCTCCGGACCATGTCCGGGAAGGATTCGGGTCGCCTCCGGGAGGGTGTAAATCCGGCTGCGGATACCCCGGGCCAGTGTATCAAAATCCCCCCCAGGAAGGTCCGTCCGGCCGATGCTCCCTGCGAAGAGGGCGTCACCGACAAACGCCACGCCCTCTTCGGGCAGGTAAACGAGGATATTTCCCGGGCAATGTCCCGGGACGTGGCGGACTTCCCCGGTCTGGCCAAGGATCTCCACCCTGTCGCCCTCTCCGATCACACGATCAATCGTCACGGGATCCACCTGAATACCGGGAGGCAGAAAAGCCCGCATCAGGCCCGGAGTTTCAATCAAAGGCCGATCCGCCTCATGGGCCAGGACCGAGGCTCCGGCGGCCCGGACCCGGGCCGCATCACCGGTATGATCCCAGTGGCCGTGGGTCAGGATCAGGGTGGTCAGACGGCATCCCTCCGCATCGAGGACCGGGCGCACCAAGTCAAGAACGTCGTGCGGGGCATCAATGAGGACGGCTTCGCCGCGGACCGAATCGGTCAGGAGGAACGCGTTGGTCCCGATATAGCCCGCCTCAAAGGTGGTGATCTTCATGCCACCTCCAGAATGTCCCGACTGGGAGGGCAGAAGCAACCATTTGATTAGAGAATACAAGAGGCTCGATCGGAGAACGCGGATTCCCACGGAACTCCGGAGTTCTTTGCATCGCCAAGGGCTTCACGCCTCAATCGGACGGATGAGCGGCAGGTCACGGAGGCGTCAGGCCCCTCCTGCCGACCCGACGGATGACGATAGCAGCACGACCGGATCCGGCATGATCCGTAAAGTTTTCCCTTTATTTCCGGGGCGCGGATGTCACACACTCCGCCCCTTATGCAGTCGATCAAGTTCGCCGTATTACCTGGAGACGGGATCGGACCTGAAGTCATGGCTCAGGCCCTGAGGGTTCTCCAACATGTTGCGCCCGATGCCGGTATCGCACTCGAATTTGCCGAGGCCGATGTGGGCGGTATCGCCATTGACCGGCAGGGTTCCGCCTTGCCCGAGAGCACCCTGGAGGTCTGTCGGGCCCACGACGCCATCCTGTTCGGGTCCGTCGGCGGTCCCAAATGGGAGAGCCTGCCTCCCAAGGAACAACCGGAACGGGCCGCCCTCCTCCCTCTGCGCAAGCATTTTTCACTTTTTGCCAACCTGCGGCCCGGCCTGCTTTACCCCGAGCTCTCACCGGCCTCGCCCCTCAAGAATGACCGCATACCGGACGGAATCGACATTCTCTGCGTCCGCGAATTGACCGGCGGCCTCTACTTCGGCCTGCCCAAGGAAACCCGCATCCTTGACAACGGCGATGTCGAAGCCGTCGACACCATGGTTTACCGGCGTTCCGAGATCGAACGCATCACCACGGTGGCGATCGAGGCCGCCCGCCGCCGCCAGGGCCGGATTTGCTCGGTCGACAAGGCCAACGTGCTCGAGACCAGTGTCCTCTGGCGCAAGACCGTGACCGACTTCGTCAGGAAAAACGCCCCGGAACTGAAGCTCTCCCATCTCTACGTGGACAATGCCGCCATGCAACTGGTGCGCGATCCCAACCAGTTCGACGTCATCGTGACCGAGAACATGTTCGGCGATATCCTGTCGGACGAGATGGCCGTGGTCTGCGGTTCACTCGGCATGCTTTCATCGGCCAGCCTCGGCAGCGCCATGAACAGTCACGGGCTCCCCTATGGTCTCTTTGAACCGGCCGGCGGCACCGCCCCGGACATTGCCGGAAAGAACCTCGCCAATCCCTGTGCCCAGATTCTCTCCTCCGCCCTCATGCTTCGGTTCAGCTTCGGGTTGAACGACCTGGCGGCCCGCATCGAGAAAGCGGTCCGCGACGCTGTGGTTTCCGGAGTCCGCACCGGCGACATCGCCTTCGGTGGCCCGGCGGTGGGGACGGTCGAAATGGCCGACGCCGTCATTGCCAACCTGTCCTGATCCGTCCACCGGCCAGAACCCTTTCCTCCATGACCTCCACCGAGCTCCGTCAATCCTTCCTCGATTTCTTCGCCGAGCGTGGCCATACCGTGGTGCCCTCGGCCTCCCTCCTGCCCAGTTCGCCCAATCTTCTTTTCACCAACGCGGGCATGAATCAGTTCGTGCCCTATTTTCTCGGGGAGACAAAAGCGCCTTTCGCGCGGGCGGCAGACACCCAGAAATGCATCCGGGCCGGGGGAAAGCACAACGACCTCGAGGACGTCGGCTTCGACACCTACCACCACACCTTCTTCGAGATGCTCGGAAACTGGTCTTTTGGCGATTACTTCAAGAAGGAATCGCTGACCTGGGGCTGGGAACTGCTGACCAAGGTCTGGGGCATCCCTCCCGCCCGTCTCTACGCCACCGTCTACCAGCCCGCCAGCGGAGACCCAGCCGACTTCGACCACGAGGCTCACGCCATCTGGGCCGGGATCTTCGAGTCCGAGGGACTCGATCCGACGGTTCATATCCTGACCGGAAACAAGAAAGACAATTTCTGGATGATGGGTGACACCGGCCCCTGCGGTCCCTGCAGCGAGATCCACTTCGACCTGACCCCGGAAGGCAACGCCGGTGGCCGCCTGGTCAATCAGGATTCACCGCGCTGCATCGAGATCTGGAATCACGTCTTCATCCAGTTCAACGCCGCAGCCGACGGTTCCTTTTCCCCCCTCGCCCAGCGCCATGTCGACACCGGGATGGGTTTTGATCGCGTGGCGGGCATCATGGCGGCAACCCGGCACTTCACCGATTTCAGCGCCGAACCCTCCAACTATGCTTCGGACCATTTCACACCCATCCTCGCCCGGATCGAGGAACTCTCCGGGCTGACCTATCGTGGTACCGTACCACGGACGCGCAACAACCTGAGCGACCAGGAGAAGACCGATGTCGCCTTCCGGGTCCTCGCCGACCACGCCCGGACCATCTGTTGCGCCATCGCCGACAGCATTCTGCCCGGTAACGAGGGACGCAACTATGTCATTCGGCGGATCCTTCGGAGGGGAATTCTTTACGGACGCAAGATGGACCTGGAAACCGGCTTCTTCGAATCCCTGGTTGATCCGGTGGTGGCCACCCTGGGAGACGTTTTTCCCGAGATCCGTCAGCAGGAAACGGTCATCCGCAGGGTGATCCGGAACGAGGAGGAATCCTTCGGCCGCACCCTCGACCGTGGCCTCCAGATCTTCGAACGGGGTCTCGCGGAGCTTGGAACGACCACGACCATTCCCGGAGCCCTCGCCTTCGAGCTCTACGACACCTTCGGCTTCCCGCTCGACATGACCGCCCTCCTCGCCCTTGAACGCGGATTGAGCGTGGACTCCGACGGATTCCACGCCGCGATGGAACTCCAGCGATCGCGGGGCCGGGCCGCCCAGAAGAAGGAAGTCATCGAAGTCAGCAAGGAAGACGCCGCCGAGAGCACACCCACCCCGTTTGTCGGATACGAAATCCATCCGGCCGCTTCCTTCGATGCCGAAGTCATCGACGTCGTCCGCTCTGCCGACAGCACCTACCTCGTCTTCGACCAGACACCGTTCTACGCCGAAATGGGCGGCCAGATCGGGGACCGCGGGGTCGTCCGGGCCGGAACCCGGACAATCCAAATTTCGGATACAATCAAGGACCGGGGCGGTCGTTTCCTGCACCGGGTCGCCAATCTCGCCGGCTCGGGCAGCGCGACTCTGCCGACGGGCAGCGAGCTTGTCCCTCCTGAATCCGTCGAGCAGCTCAAGGGGAAACGGGTCGAAGTCGGGGTCAACCTGGAAGATCGCCGCGAAATCGAGCGCCACCACACCGCGACCCATCTACTCCACCACGCCCTTCGGCGGGTCGTCGGCAAGCATGTCCGGCAAGCCGGTTCACTCGTGGCCACCGACCATCTGAGGTTCGACTTTTCCCATTTCGAGCCGGTCAGTCCCGCCCAACTGGCCGAGATCGAGTCGATCATCAATCGCCGTGTTCTCGAGAACAGTCCCGTGGCCACGTCCGAGGTGGCCTTCAATGAAAAGCCCGACGACGTCATCGCCTTCTTCGGTGAAAAGTACGGCGACCGGGTCCGGGTCGTCGACATCGGGGGCTACAGCAAGGAGCTCTGCGGCGGCACCCATGTGCGCGCCACCGGCGAACTGGGCCTGGTCAAGCTGCTCGGCGAGTCCGGAATAGCCGCCGGCATCCGCCGGATTGAGGCGGTTTCGGGCAAGGCGGCCCTGCGCCTGGTCGAAGAAAATCAGCGCCATCTGGCCGAACTGGCTGCAAAACTCGGCGCCCCGATCGGCGATCTCGACCGAAAGCTGGAGCAATTGCTCGAGCAACGGGCTGAGGCCGAGAAAACCCTCCGCACCCTCAACCAGAAGGCGACCGCTGGGAAGGCTGGAGAACTGGCCGACCGGGCCCAGGTCAAAGGCGACCTCAGGTGGGTCTCTGCCGTGACGGAAGCCGACGATCCCAATTCCCTCCGCAGCCTCGGGGCCGAGATCCTCGGCCGACTTGGCGAGGGAGTCGTGGTTCTGGGCGCTTCAATCGCCGGCAAGGCAACCGTGGTGGCCTTTGCTTCGCCCAAGGCCGTTCAGGCCGGTCACCAGGCCGGCAAGATCATCAGTCGCCTGGCCCAGGACCTCGACGGCCGCGGCGGCGGCAAGCCGGATTTCGCCATGGGAGGCGGGAAAGACGCATCGCGCTTGCCTGAAGTCATGAAATCATTCAGTATCTGAATTGGGAAACTGACTGATGGATCTGGAACTGATCATCAATGAGACAGCCGATCAGGCAGACGACATTCTTGCCGAAGTAACCTCGCGCAAAGAGGCCCGACCCGTCCTCACGGAATACCTGAAGGAGAACCACCCGGAGCTGGATCCCGATGACCGATTGATTGTGATGGCACGGGTCCTGCAGATCCTCGACGAAGAGGAGTTTTTCGCCACCGGAGCGAATGAGACCGACTCGGTCTGGGGCGAGACCGCCGACGAAGCCGAGGAACCAACCCTTTGAAGGTCGGTCCCGTCAGGTCTCATCCCGGGATTATCCCGCCGACGGTCGCTCGGGATTCCGTTTCGGGGCGGCTGCGGCCCGAATGAAGTGCGCCCAACCTTCGTCGTCTCCACTCCGGAAGAATTCGTAGTTCAGATCCATGTAGGCCGCCGCTTCCCGGGCATGGATCTGCTTGGGATCCCGTGTGCGGTAGCGCATCATGGCCATGGCTCCGACCAGAAAACCCGCTGCGCCAAATCCGACCGCGAAGAAGTAGGCTCCCGTAACGAAATGGCCCGCCGTCGAATCGACCTGCTCAATATCTGAAACCTGCTGCAGCCAGACCAGGTCCGCAGCCAGGCCCACTACCATCCCGTAAACGGTACAGGTCACCGGATTGTCGGTGGCGAGAAAGCTTCTGCGGCGAAAGTGACCGACATTCGGGACGATCCGGGCCAATTGCTCGAGACGGGCATTGGCCGACTCATCGTGGCGCAGCGGGACAAATCGGCGAATACCTCGGAAGGCCCGTGAGAAATCGTCGTAAACCCCGACAAACGTCGACCGCCCCTCGAGAACCTCGCGAACCACCGGATTGTCCTGGTTGATCGAAGCGCGAATGCTCTGCTTCTTTCGCTCGACTATATCGAAACAGACAGTCTCCTTGAATCCCTCGGCCACGCAATGCCGGTCCAGGTCGCGGAAGAGCTGGTATTGATTCTCACGCATCTGACCTGAGTATCAGCGTTCTGCTCCGGAAATGGCGAACCAAATCCACGGGATAGAATCGGACGGTGACTGCCCTCACCGATCAGACCCCGGCTCGAACGGGAATGCCCCCGGCCGGGCGAATCCCTGCTCAAGTTCGGTCACGTCCGAGGCATCCTGCCAGTCGTTGTTTGACGCGATGGATGTCGAGACACCGCCCGGGAATAGACCGAGCTTGGGGTCGACCAGAAACCCCTGCACATTGAACGGAGATTCCAGCCGCGGCCCCATGGCCCGCACCAGCAGCGACTTGCTTTCTGTCCCCCTCATCACGAATCCGGTGATAAGGATCTTGTTCCCGGTGAGCGCATCACCCCGGTTGGAAATGTTGGACAGCCGCCCTCGGGCGATCACCGAGACGCGTAGGGAATCCAACCATACAAAACTGTCCATGGCCGCATTGTCGTCGGCAAGTGATATCGACAATGAGGCCGCCGGCTCACTGATGCCCACCTCCACGATGCCGCTGTACCAACCCTCGCCTTTCGCGATATTGGGAACGATCACGGCCGTGGACAAACCACCCAGACTGCCGTCGCCGGTCACCTCAAGGATCACGCTTGAAGATGCATTATTCTTCGGGCCGACCGTCGCCGGATCCTCACCCAGGTGAGTCGTGATGCGCAATCGATCCAGGGAACCGGATCCTTCCACCAGCGACAGCCCTCCGAGAAAGAAATCGAACCGGATACCACCGATGAAACTCGGGATTCAAAACAGAAATCACCCCTGTTTCATAAAGGGAATTCTGATGGAGGATCTGTCGAAAGACGAGCGCAATTCTCGCTGGAAGCTACTCTAATATATTCTATTGCATGCACTTAAAAAAACTCCACGAAGACCCTTTCCGCATGCCATCTCCGTGACGACGCGGTCGGGCCGCCGGGTAGCCAGATGCGGTCCGAGTCCTTCCTTTCGTCTCCGAATCTCTCCACGGCGCTGCCGGAATCCTTCCCCTGAGGCGGGCTTTCCTGTCTTGCGAATGGGTCGGCCAATGCACCGGAGTCGAAACAACAGGGGATGGGATTGTCTCAACCCGCCGAATCGGGAGGTTCTTTCTCGCGTCAACCACTGCGCAGGCTCGACAAATTCGAGACTTGGCCTGTCAATCAGCCGACCCGTCCATCTGCCCTCGTCTGATCTGTCCCGTCCCAAGTGTTAACCCCTCTCCGCCTTCAGTCCCTCTTCGCTCACTTCGCGGCCCTTCTCGCCACACTGGGGGCCTTGACCGTTACCGGATGCCGGCACGAACGGTCGGATGACGGCCGTGTGCGCATCGTCTATTGGGAAAAATGGACAGGGGCCGAAGCGGTTGCCATGCAGGAAGTGGTCGATCGTTTCAACGTATCCCAGGACCGCATTTTCGTCGAATACCTCGCCGTATCCCAAATCGACCGGAAGACGATCGTGGCCACGGCCGGCGGCGATCCGCCGGATGTGGCCGGAATCTGGCTTGCCCAGGTCGCCACCTTTGCCGACAACAGCGCACTCACTCCGATGGGCCGGTTCATCGAAGCCGACGGCATGACCGTGGAGGGATTTCTCTCACGTTACGAACCGATCTACGCCGACATGTGCCTTAATGCCGGGCACGTTTACGCCCTGCCTTCGACGCCGGCAACCCTGGCGCTCCACTGGAACAAGACCCTCTTTCGTGAAGCCGGTCTCGATCCCGAACGCCCACCCCGCACCCTGGCCGAACTCGACGACTACGCCCGCCGCCTGACCAAGCGTGACCCACAAACCGGCGACATCACCCAACTCGGCTTCCTTCCCCAGGAACCCGGATGGTGGCCCTGGGCCTTCTTTCCCTGGTTCGGCGGCAGCCTCTTCGATGAAAACGGGGAGGTTTCTCTCGGCACCGATCCGGTAAACCTGCAGGCGATGGAGTGGGTTCGCGGCTATACCGTCGAGTATGGGCTCGACGACATCCGGCGCTTTACCAGCGGATTCGGGTCCTTTGCCTCTCCCCAATTCGGATTCTTCTCGCGGCGGGTCGCCATGGTCTTCCAGGGGGTCTGGTTCGACAACTACATGAGCCAGTTTGCTCCCGGCCTCGATTACGGTGTCGCGCCCTGGCCGGAGGCCGGAGGCGGCGCCCCCGGCGCCCCCTTCGCGGTGGCGGACGCCGACATGCTCGTCATTCCCCGTGGAACCCGCCACCCGCGTGAGGCCTGGGAATTCGTCAAGTATGTCAATTCGGAGAACCCCGCGGCGGAGAGCAAGGATGAGTTGGGCGGGATGGAACTGCTCTGCCTGCTCCAGGCCAAAAATTCTCCGCTGCGGCTGTGGAGCCCCTATTTTCTGCGGGCCCACCCGCATCCCTACATCGAAGTCTTCCGCGAACTGGCCCAGAGTCCGCGGGTGACCCACATTCCTTTGGTCGGCGTCTGGCAGGAATACTTCCGGGAAATCCAAACCGTCTTTGATCGTATCCGGCTTCTGGATGTAGAACCGGCCGCCGGCCTGGCTTACGCCCACGCCCGCATCGCCCGGAGCTGGGATCGGCACCGGACGTCGCTCGAACGCCAACGGCGGGCGGCGGCACGAGCAGGCGCAGTCGACGACCCAACGCAACCTGACATGCTCGAATCCACATCTACAGGAGAACATCCATGACCCGGGGTGAATGGCGCAGTCTGCGGGTGGGCCTCGGATTCACCAGCCTCTGGATCATCGGACTTGGGGTTTTCACGCTCTACCCGGTTGCCGCATCGCTCTTTTACAGCTTCTGCGACTACTCCATCCTGCAGCGCCCGGTCTGGGCCGGCCTCGACAACTTCCGCACCATGGCGGGAGACGATGTCTTCTGGATCTCGCTGAAAAACACCCTCATCTTCGCCGGCTTCTCCGTGCCCCTCGGTCTCGTCGTCTCGCTTTCCCTCGCCCTGCTCCTCAATCATGAAGTCCGGGGTCGGGCCGTCTTCCGCACCGTTTTCTACCTTCCCTCGATCGTCCCCATCGTTGCCTCCTCCATGCTCTGGATGTGGATTTTCAACGGCCAGTACGGCGTGCTCAACTGGATCCTCGGTCCGCTCTTCGGCCTCTGGGGCGGCAATCCACCGGCCTGGCTGGGAGACCCGAACTGGTCCAAGCCCGCCCTCATCCTGATGAGTCTTTGGGGAGTGGGCAACTCGACGATCATCTACCTTGCCGGCCTCCAGGACGTCCCCAGGGAGTTCTACGAATCCGCATCGATCGACGGAGCCAACAACTGGCAGCGCTTCTGGCACATCACCCTGCCGATGATCTCGCCCGTCATCTACTTCAATGTCGTCATGGGCATCATCGGGTCCCTCCAGGTCTTCACCCAGGTCTTCGTCATGACCGGCGGCACCGACGGCGGACCCGCCCGCTCGACCCTCTTCTATGCCCTTTACCTCTTCTCCACCGCCTTCTACGACCTGCGGATGGGCTATGCCTCCTCCATGGCATGGATCCTCTTCCTGCTCATTGCGGGCCTGACCCTGATCGCCACCCGGATCGCCAACCGCCGGGTTCACTATTCAACCTGAAGGGCGGGCACCGATGCTGAAACTCACACCCACCGGTCGCTTCGCCGTCTATGCCGGACTCGGCCTCGGCACGATTCTCTTCGCCTTCCCGCTGGTCTGGATGATTCTGACCTCCCTCAAGCCGATCGAGCAGACCATGGTATTTCCGCCCAAGTGGCTGCCCATGGCCTATACCGTGGTCTGGGACAACCAGCCGGTCGAAGTAACCCTCGATGAACGCATCGAAGTACCCAGCGTCCTGGTCGAGCAGACCGCCGGACAGAGAGCCGGGCAACGCACCCTCGTCACCGTCCAGCGATACGACCCCAATGACCCGAACTTCCAGTTGATCCGAAAGGCGGAACCGGGCTGGTGGCTGGTGAGCGAACGCAGCGATTCCATCACCCTGAAGGCCGAGCTCCGGCGCGATGTTGTTCCTGAGGAAGCCATCCGTTCCCAGTTCAAATTCCGCTGGAACAATTACCCCAAAGCACTCGCTACCATGGGCGGGCGCCAATTGGCCGAAGTCGAGGGAACCCTCAAATCCGGAGCAGCCGAAGCCAAACCGGTTGGCTTCGGGACCTTCCTGCTCAACACCGTCATTGTCTGCGTCTTCGGGGTCCTTGGCTCCGTTCTGTCCAACGCCCTGATCGCCTATGGCTTCGCCCGGGTGCGCTGGCGAGGGCGTGATGTCTTCTTCGGATTGACCCTCGCCACCATGATGATCCCATTCCCGGTCCTGATGGTCCCTCTTTACGGGGTCTTCAAATCACTGGGGTGGATCGGCACCCTCTACCCCCTGTGGGTGCCCTCGTTTTTCGGAAGCGCCTTCAATATCTTCCTCATGCGTCAGTTCTTCCGGACCATTCCCGAGGAATTGAGCGAGGCCGCCCGGATCGACGGGTGCAGTGAGTGGCGGATCTTCTGGCGGATCATCCTGCCCCTGAGCCGTCCGGTCCTCGCAGTGGTTGCCCTTTTCCACTTCCTCTACGCCTGGAACGATTTCCTCGGTCCCCTGCTCTACCTGACCCGCAAGGAGACCTTCACCCTGGCCCTCGCCCTGCAGAACTACCAGACCCAGCACGGCGGCGTCCAGTGGAACCACCTCATGGCGGCGAGTGCCCTGACCGTCATTCCGATCATCATCCTTTTCTTCTTCGCCCAAAAAACCTTCATCCAGGGCATCGCCACCACCGGGACGAAAGGCTAGCGTAGTGTAAGAGGAATACCGCGTCCCAAAGCCAGATCGATCTCGACACCCCATCAAGGCGGAATGCTGCCAGGGGACCCGGGGTCATCGCCCGGCTGGGCGCTTCTCCTCCCGCCGGACAGTCAAGGGCTTCTCCTGACACCCAGGACATCCATCCCCGCCTTTGCGCTTCCGTCGAAGGCCACCAAGGACAAGGAGAATCACCGTGGTGATGACCACGACAAGCGCACCGACGGTCTGCCAATCCCCCGTCATGTCCCCAAACCCAGGCTGTATCCGACCTGGTAAATGATCAGGGACAGCACATAGGCCGTTCCGGTCATATAGCCGATCTGGAAGAGCGGCCATCGCCAGCTGTTCGTTTCCCGTTTGACGATCGCCACGGTGCTCATGCACTGCATGGCAAAAACGTAAAAGACCATCAGAGTGAAGCAAACCAGCGGCGTGAAAAGCGGTGCCCCGTCCGGCCAGTTCGCGTCGAGCAACGCTTCCCGGAGCGGCAGGATCGCTTCATCGTTCTCCTGGTCCACGCTGAAGACCACCGCCAGAGAACTGACGAAAACCTCCCGGGCGGCAAACGAAGCCACCAGCCCTATCCCGATCCGCCAGTCAAAGCCCAACGGCTCGATCAGCGGCTCGATGGCATGGCCGATCCGTCCGGAAAAACTGTGGGCGACCGCCTCCGCCGAGTTCGCCGTCTCCGGTGCCTTGGGATAAGACGAGAGGAACCAGAGGACAATGGAAAGACCGAGGATGATCGTGCCCGCCTTCCGCAGAAAGAGGTAGGATCGATCAAGCATCTGCAATGCCACGTTGCGCAGCGAAGGACGGCGGTAGGGCGGCAGCTCGATGATCATCAAGGACGGCTCCCCCCTCATGAGGAACCGCTTGAAGAGCCAGGCAAAACCAAATGCCGCTCCCGTTCCCAGGGCATACATGAAAAACATGATCCCGACCTTGGACCAGACCGGCACCCGGTCCGAAGGAATCAGGGCAGCGATCATTAACAGATAAACGGGCATCCGGGCCGAGCAACTCATCAGCGGAGCCACCAGAATGGTGACCAGACGGTCCTTCGGGTCTTCAATCGTCCGGGTCGCCATGACGCCGGGGATCGCGCAGGCAAACGAACTGAGCAGAGGAATGAAGGACTTCCCGTTCAGCCCCACCTTACTCATCACTTTGTCCATGATGAAGGCCGCCCGGGCCATATAGCCCGATGACTCGAGGAGCCCGCTGAAGAAGAAGAGGATGAGAATCTGCGGCAGAAAGATGATGACTCCGCCCACTCCGGCGATGGCCCCGTCCACAATGAGCGACCGCAGGTCGCCCGGCGGCATCCATCCCGTGACCGCCTGGCCGAGCCGGGCGACCAGGTCATCGATCAGGTTCATCGGGTATTCCGCGAGGGTGAAGATGGAAAGAAAGAGAACCGTCATGATCGTGGCCAGAGTGATCCATCCCCAGAACGGATGAACCACCACCGCATCAATCCGGTCCGAGACCGACGGCCCCAGATCTCCCTGATTGCGAAGCACCCGGCCGCAGATCCGGGCGATCGCCTCGTAACGGTTTGTGACAATCTCCCCTCGCCAGTCGAAATTCTCTTTTTCCCACTCGGTCTCCCAGCGGTGGGTCACTTCCAGGGCACGGTCACCGACATGCTTCGATCCGGCCACTCTCACGTGGGCCTGCTCGGAAAGCATCAGGATGGCCTCCGCCCTCGCGGTCCGTCGTTCCTCACCCGGAGCGCCTTCCAGCACCGACACGATCTCGTCGATCGCGGGCTTGAGCTTGGCCGGAACCATCCAGGGCGAACGGGAGGGATCCAGCTGAACCCGGCTCATGGCCACCTTGAGCCCGAGCAGTCCTTTTCCGGAGTTGGCCTGACAAGCCACTACGGGAACGCCCAGCGCTTCCTCAAGGGCCTGCTGATCAATGGTCAGCCCCTTGCGTTCGACTTCATCGATCATGTTGAGCACGACAAGGGTCGGCAGCCCGAGATCGATCACCTGAGATACCAGGTAGAGACTGCGCTCCAAGTTGCTGGCGTCGACCACGCAGACCACCCGGTCCGGTCTCTCCGTGTCTGCCCGTCGCCCGAGGAGGACATCGCGAAGGATGGCCTCGTCCGGAGATCGCGCGACCAGGCTGTAGGCTCCCGGCAGGTCGATGACCCTTATGGGACGACCATGCTGGGAATAAAACTGGCCGACCTTCTTCTCCACCGTGACGCCGGGATAATTGCCAACCTTCTGGCGCATACCGGTCAGGGCGTTGAAGAGGGTGGTTTTCCCGCAGTTCGGGTTGCCGACAAAGGCGTAAACCGGTCCCTCACGCCGATCCGTCACCCGTGGGGGCACCCGACTTGATGCGACCGGTTCACTCATTCAATGACCGGCTCAACAAGGATTTCAGCCGCCTCCAATTTCCGGAGGGAAAGATGAAAGCCGCGCACATCGATCTCGATGGGATCCCCCAACGGCGCCAGGCGAACCACCCGCAGAAGAGTACCGGGCAGGATTCCCATTTCCCGAAGCCGCAACGCTCCTCTCGAACCCGGGTTGAACGACCGGACCCTTCCCGATGAGCCCACCGGCAGTTCAGCCAGACTGCAGTTCAATGCACCCATCGCGCTTCAGCAAAATCCCTCCGATCAGAGATCGCAGGAAAGCCGCTCCACCTGGATCCTGCCGGCCACCGCACCGTTAAGCGCCACCTTGGTCCCGCACACCTGGCAGACAATCCGTGAACCGCCCGAAACCCTCCGGATGACGGCCTGTTCACAGAAACCCAACTCACGGAGGCGGGTGTGCACCTCCTTTGACCCACTCAACGAAACCACCCGGACATCCTCCCCTTCGGGTATGTCCTGAAGCGAAACCGGTGCGTTTGTCTTTGGCATTTGAGGGGAATTCACTGAGATAAGGGATGTGAAGGCAATTGAGACTCGATTTCAATAAGAAACTGAAGCCAAACCGACGCGGTGTCATTCGATCCCTCCTATTCTTCTCCAGCCGACGCCCCGACCCACGTTTGGCAGGGTATCTGTCGGCTACTTCGATTTCTCCCGTCACTGTCGCTCGATGCCCCCCTGGTCTGCCTGGGATGGCTTCTGCTCTTTGCCCGTATCGGTGGGGTTCACCTGTCTCCGGGCGGTCCGGTCGTCCTCTTTCTCTCCGTCTGGCTCGCCTACGCAGCCGATCGCTGGTTCGACACCTGGAGAATCCGCTCCCCGGCCTTCGCCACCGACCGGCATGCCTTTTCCGTCCGTCACAGACGCGCCATTGCTGCCATCTGGATCGCCGTCCTCAGTCTGGCCATGACCCTCGCCTTCGCGACTCTGGATCGCGATCATCTCCTGCGCGGGTTTGTCCTTCTGGGTGGCGTTCTCACCTACTTTGCAGCCGTTCACCTTGGTCCACCCCGCCTGCGGAGGTCCATCCCCAAGGAACCGGTCACCGCCCTCGTCCTGGTCTCTGGGATCCGGGTTTTTCTGCCTCACGGCTCCCCACCCTTCCCTCTGTTGATCGGAATCGGTCTTCTCTTTCTCGGCAACTGCCTGCTCATCGCGGCATGGGAAGCCCACTCGGATCGTCACCACCGATTTGCATCCATGGCCGTCAACGTTCCCTTCAGCTTGCCGGCAACCCGGTCCCTTCTGTGGGCCCTGCTCGCGATGGCTCTTCTTTCCCCGGTCTTCCTTGAGCACCCTTCCACCCTGATCGGCCTGCCCATCGGCCTGAGCGCCGCTCTCCTGCTTGTCCTGGACCGAACCTCGGCGCGGGTTCCCCCCGCCATTCTGCGATCGCTGGCCGACATCTCCCTGATGACTCCCTGGCTCCTTTGGCTCGGCCTGGGATTGACGGCACTTTTCTGATGCCCTCCAATCCGTCGTTCTGTCGCCTCGCCCGGCACTACGAACTGCTCGAGTCACTCGCTTTCGGCCCCTGTCTGCACCGCGCGCGCACAGCCTGGATCGACCGTTTGGCCGGCGCCGGATCCATCCTCCTCCTCGGTGACGGCAACGGGCGTTTCCTCAGCGACCTGGTGCGAGCAAACCGCGGCGCCCGCATCGTATCGATCGACTCGAGCCCGGCCATGCTTGATCGAGCCCGCCAACGTATCCGCCAGTCAGATGTCCGTGCCTTCGATCGGATCGAATGGCGTTGCGCCGATCTTCTCGACATCCCTCTCCCGGCAGGGAGCTTCGACGCCGTCGTCGCGCACTTTTTCCTAGACTGCTTCACCGAAATCGAAGTCACCCGAATCCTTGCCAAGGTCAACGCCTCGCTCACCTCCCGCGGGCGCTGGTTCTGGTCGGATTTCGTAATCCCCGAAGCAGGCCCCGGACGGATCATCGCCCCGACGGTTGTTCGACTGCTCTACCTGTTCTTCCGCGGGCAGACCGGCCTCCATGCCCGCGAACTCCCGCCACTCGACCGTCTGCGCGGAACGGCCGGGCTGCGCGTCACCCACACCAGGAGTCTCCTCTGCGGAATTCTCAGATCATCCATCTGGGACCGAACGGACTGACCGGCTCTTCGGATCGGTATAGACATACCCACGGGCCAATTCCGTGTAGGCTGCTATCTGATTCTCCACCCAGTCCCGGGACTTTCCGAGTTCCGCCGCGAGGATCCGTGCCACCGCCGGAGCGGCGTCAATGCTCCGGGCCGCATGGAGCAAAAGCCAGCGGGTTCGGCGCGCAAGCACATCTTCCACCGTCCGCGCCATCTCTTCACGGGCCTGCCAGACAACCTCCGCCCGCGACAACTCAATCCCGGAGTGGACCGCCGCCCCCAGGGAAGGATCCGCATCAATGAGCGCCTCGATGCTCCGGGCATCCGAACCGTAGAACCCCAGCCGTGAGTCCACTACGGGGCCACTCGATCCGTGAATGGGCAGATCCACCGTCCGACAGGGGACGTTTTCCAGATCCGCGACCACCTCGGCGTGATCGACGACATCCTCGGCCATTTTCCGATACGTCGTCCACTTGCCTCCGACAATGGTGACCATTCCCGATTCCGAGATGACGATGGTATGGTCCCTCGACAGCGCCGCCGTCTTCTCGCCATGGCCCGACCGGACGAGCGGCCTGAGTCCGGCAAAGACTGAGAGAACATCCCCGGGTCGCGGGTCGCGGGTCAGGTAACGGGAAGCCTCCTCCAGGAGAAAGGCGCATTCCGACTCTAGGGCCCGCGGCTCGATCCGCGCATCGGCCAACGGCGTATCCGTCGTGCCGACGATGACACGGCCGTGCCAGGGCACGGCGAAAAGGACCCGCCCGTCCGCCGTCCGGGGAATCATGACGGCCGCGTTCCCCGGAAGGAAATCCTTCGGCAGAACCAGATGCACCCCCTGAGAGACCGCGAGGAGTCCGGCGGCCTCCGGGTCGTCCCGGCGTCGCAGGGCATCGGCGAAAACCCCCGTCGCATTGATCACGCAACCGGCGCACACCTCGAAGGATTCCCCGCTTTCCGTATCCATTGCATGGATACCAGAGATTTCGCCGCCCTCCTTGAGCAATCCGTCGCAGCGGACGTAATTGACCGGAAACGCCCCGTGATTGGCCGCAGTCCGGGCCAGATTGACCGCCAGCCGGGCGTCATCAAACTGCCCATCATGGTAAATAACGCCACCGACGAGGTTGTCCCTCTCGACGGTCGGAAGCATTGCCATGGTCTCCTCTTTCGACAGGGTCCGCGAGGGGCTCAACCCCAGCCGCCCGGCCATCCGGTCATAAACCTTCATGCCGATCCCGTAGAAAGGGCCTTCCCACCAGCGGTAGTTCGGAATGACAAAGGCCATGTTGTGGACGAGATGAGGTGCGTTGCGGTAGAGCCGGCCCCTCTCCCGGAGGGCTTCGAGCACAAGCGAGACATTGCCCTGCCGCAGGTAGCGGACACCGCCGTGCACCAGCTTGGTGCTCCGGCTGGAGGTCCCTTTGGCGAAATCGGACTGCTCGACCAGGGCGACCCGATGGCCCCGGCTGGCTGCGTCGACCGCCGCACCAAGACCGGTGGCCCCGCCACCGACGATCACGATATCAAATCGCTTTCCCGATCGCAATTCGGCGAGTGATGCGTCGCGGTTCAGCATGAACGTATCAGTCTTCCCGACACCAGTCCATCGATCGCTCGACCGCCCGGGACCAGGCCTCACGACCACGGGCCAACTCCGCCACATCTCCGACCGGTTGAAAGACCCGGTCGATCGACCACTGGGTGGCAATCGCCTTCCGGTCCGGCCAGAAGCCGACCCCCAGCCCGGCCAGATAAGCGGCACCGAGAGCCGTCGTCTCCACACAGGTCGGCCGAACCACCGGCACACCCAGAAGATCCGCCTGAAACTGCAGCATCAGATCGCTCCGCGCCACGCCTCCATCCACCCGCATCTCCGAGACCGTCCGACCCGAATCCCGCTCCATGCAACCGACCAGGTCGGCCGACTGGAAAGCGACGGCCTCCAGCGCGGCCCGACAAAGGTGCGCCCTGCCCGTCCCTCGGGTCAGCCCATGGATGGTGCCGCGGGCATGCGGATCCCAATGGGGCGCCCCAAGTCCGGCGAAGGCCGGGACAATAACCACCCCGCCGGTATCCGCCACCTCGGCCGCCCTGGCATCACACTCCGAGGCCGTTCCGATGATTCCCAGTTCGTCCCGCAGCCACTGGATGAGCGCTCCGGCCACGAAAATGGATCCCTCCAGCGCATACTCGGTTTGACCGCCGATCCGCCACGCCACCGTCGTGAGCAGGTTGTTCCTCGAAACAACGCGCTTCCGACCGGTTTGCATGAGAAGAAAGCAACCCGTCCCGTAGGTGTTTTTGGCCATCCCGGGTTCAAAGCAGGCCTGCCCGAAAAGTGCCGCCTGCTGATCCCCGGCCAGACCGGAAATCGGAAGCCCGCGGGCCGAACAACTGTCGGCGACCCGTCCGAGCACGCCACTCGAATCCACGATATCGGGAAGCATGGCCCGGGGTATGCCAAAGAGCTCGAGCATCCGCCCGTCCCAGTCACCGGTTTCCAGATTGAAGAGAAGCGTGCGGGACGCGTTGCTCGCATCTGTGGCATGAACGCCTCCCCGGGTCAGATTCCAGATCAACCAGGTGTCCGCGGTTCCAAACAGCAGTTCGCCGCGCTCAGCCCGGTTTCGGGCACCCGGAACTTCATCGAGAATCCACCGGATCTTCGTCGCGGAAAAATAGGGATCGAGCCGGAGACCCGTGCGTTCCGTCACCTCAGGCTCCACTCCTTCACCCTTCAATCGACGGCACAGATCCGCCGTGCGCCGATCCTGCCAGACTATCGCTCGATGAACCGGCCGGCCCGTCGCCCGATCCCAGACAAACGTGGTTTCCCGCTGATTGGTGATCCCGACCGCCGCGATGTCCGATGCCCGCAATTCCGATCGGGCAAGCACCTCCGCCACGGTTGCTTCCTGGCTCGACCAGATGTCTGCGGGATCATGCTCCACCCAACCCGGTTTCGGGTAGTGCTGCGGGAACTCCCGCGAAGCGGACGCCCGTATCCGTCCCGCGGAGTCAAACAGAATGGCCCGGGAACTGGTTGTTCCCTGATCCAGGGCAAGGATATGGTCGGGAGACATCGGAGGGCGGACGGCGAAGGGCGACTGAGATCGTGAATGACGGTGACAGAAGGCGCAAGTTACCGGTTCAAGAAAAAGCGGCTCTCGACGGTCGATATCCGGGACTCCCCCGTTTTCCTCGGCGGACCATCCCGGAGGATGGGGCTTTCCCGTCGATCCAACGGTCAATGCGGCGCAAAGCCGCGCGCCAGGCTCACGGCGGGCCTCTGCTGCCGCCCTCTGCCCTCTACCTTCCGCCGTCTTCCTCCAGCCCCCTCACCCGCCCTTCAGCTTGGCAATGATCCAATCCTTGAGATTCTGGACCCCTTCGACTCCGGCTGTGGCGAGCAGATAGATGATGAATCCGTAGAAGGCCACCGCGACAACACCAAGAATGGAGGCCGCGGCGGCAAACAGGCCATCACGTTCACTGACTCCGACTCCGATCAGAAAAATGACCATGGCCGGCGCGGTATTGGTCAGCGGAATCGGCAGGATCATCAGACAAGCCATGATGATGACGAGAACACTCATCAGGGCCATACCCGGACGACTGGCTACCCACTCAAATCGCGGTTTGACGAGGCGTTCAAGCAGGGCAAAAGACCTGGCCGCTCCCGCCAGCATCTTCTCGGCAAAGCCGGGTTTGAAGCTGATCCGTAGAGCCCATTTGGGGAGCCATGGTTTGCGCCGCCCGATCAGCATCTGAATCCCGAGGAAAACGAAGAGAATGCCAAAAGGGGTGCTGTATCCGGCGGCCGGCACCGGCAGCGCGCTCGGAAGCGACAGGACCATCATGAGCAGCCCGAAGCCCTTCGTTCCCACGCGATCAAGAATCTCCCCCAGGGTGATTTCATGATCCTGCTCCGCCACCAGCAGGCGCTTCAGGGATTCCGATAGGCTCTCGACGTGCACGGGATTGTCTATCGACGGGAACCTGCCCGTCTGCAAGGGATTTCGCGGGTGCGCAACTCAGCCCTTGCGGATCCGGATGACCGAGGTTTCGCCGTTGCGATTGACGAGAAGCACAAACTCCGTCTGTGCCTGATCTGCCTCAATCCCGGCCATCTGAGCGATCGCCTGTTCATAACTGACCGTCGGCTCACCGTCGATCTCCTGGATCAGGTCGCCGGCCCGAAGTCCCGCCGTATTCGCCGGGCTGTTCGGGCGCACGAAATTCGCAATCACCCCGGTTTCAGCGCTGTCCACCATCCGCCGGGAGATTCGGTCGAAGATCACGAATTCGCGCAGAGTGATCCCCAGGTCAGGGAAATACCGGCGGGCCGCTTCCTTCAGGGTAGTCGGCTGCGCGGCCAGACTCACCGTGACCTCAACCCGCTCGGTGCCGCGCAGAATGCCCAGGGTAAGGGAATCCCCGGGTTCACGCTCGAGAATCCGGCGTTCAAAGTATCCCGTGACAACGCGGTCGGGACTGAATTTGGGCAGGGTCACCCCGTCCACGGCGATGATGATGTCCCGCGCCTCGACTCCGGCCGCTTCCGCCGGGCTGTCGGGAATGATGTCGCTGACCACGATGGCGGACTGATTCTCGAGCGACATGAAGGTCGTTACCTCCTTGGCCACCGGCTGGAGTCCATAAACACCCAACCAGGGGTTCTTCCTCCCCATCGGGCTTTCGGGCACCCGGCCGATAAAGGGCACAACCTCCTCCGCGAGGAAGAAGGAACCACTCTCATTGGTCGTCTGGATGCCGACCGTGTAACGCTCGTTTTCCAGGAAAAGGACCCGCTCCTGGGGAATCGGATTGCTGGCCCATCCCACAAAGACTCCGTCACGATTGAAGACCGCAGAGCCCGGACTGGCCACTCCGGCCACAGAGAACCCGAAGGTCTGGGGAAGTTTCTGGATGACCGCGAGCCGCCCATCCAGGAAGAAGGGCTGAAAATCGAAATCCTTCCCCATGATCCCGATTCCCCAGAGTTCTTCGCCCAGTTCCGGCCGGGCCGTGCCGTAGGCGGTGAAAGGCACCACCTGATTCCAGAGGGCTTTGTCCGCCCGGACAAAATGCCACCCCGTCAGGCTGTCCTGACCGAGATAGGTTCCGGGAATCGACTCCGAACTGCCGACGGCATAGATCTTGAAATCCTTGAAATCGGTCGGGGGCAACCAACCCGGGACGGCACCGTCGAGAAGAATGATCAATCCGTCCTCACTGGCAACCAGACCCACAACCGTCGAGGGCCGCCGATCCGTCTCCGTCTCAACAAAAAACTCAACCGCCACAACCGAGCGGATGCGTTGCTCAAAAAGCTCCGGAATCGACGACGCGGACCGGAGAACCGGCAAAACCGTCAGGAAAAGGGAGAAGACGACGCCAAAGCGTGCGAACGGGCGAAAATTCATGGTTTCAGGACGAAGAACGAGACTGACTGGTTTCGCAAGGTCTCGAAGAGCATCGTTTGGGGATTTTCATCAAATTGACCGTAGACCCCCCGCATTTCCTCGAGTCCGTCGATCGTCTGATCGTTGATTTTCGTGATGATGTCACCGCGGTTGATTCCGGCCTTTTCCGCCGGGTAGGCCGACTGGGTGCCAATGACAAGGACGCCGCCTTCCCTGGCCAGGCGGTTTTCACGGGCAAAGGCCCGGGAGACCTCGCGAACGCTCAAGCCCCAACCTTCAAAAGCCCATTCTTCTCCGACCCGACTTTCCAGACGCTCACTGGTGACTTCAAACACACGTTCGGTCGCCCCCCGCTTGGCCGTCAGTTTGATCGTCGATCCGACCGGATAACTGGCGATCTGATTCTGGATGGGGGGGAGCTGTTCCGGGAAGCGCCCGTCGACCTTCTTTCCGTCGATCGCAAGAATGACATCCCCGGGCCGCAACCCGGCCGAACTGGCCGGTGAACCGGGATCCACGCTGTTGACCAGCATCCCTGTGTTGATCTCCAGGTTGTAGAACGACTCCAGGTCGCGCAAAGACCCCGGGATCAGGCCGATATAGCTCCGGACGACCTCACCGTGCTCCACCAGCTCCGCGACAACCCGCCGCGCCGTGCTGGAAGGAATGGCAAACCCCAGGTTGTCCGCTCCCATGTAGGTGCGGGAATTGATCCCAACAACCCGCCCGTTCTCGGTCACCAGCGGCCCGCCACTGTTTCCGGGATTGATGGCCGCGTCCGTCTGCAGCCAGGTGTTGAAATAGCCGGTTTCGTATCCGTTGATTCCGTTCGAAGTCTCAAAATACCGGTCGGTGTTGGAGATGATGCCCTTGGTCACGGTGCGGGTCAGACCATGGGGCGTGCCGACCGCAAAGACGATCTGCCCCGGGCGCAAGAGGTCCGAATCACCGAACTCCGCATGGGCAAAATGAAGTTTGCGCTTGGCCACCTCGTCCATGTCGATGCGCAGGAGAGCGAGATCGGTCCAGTGATCCCAGCCGATCAGCGTCGCGTTGACCCGCTCCAGATTCGCGAGGGTGACTGAAATCTCGACCGCACGTGTACTGGCGACATGGGCGTTGGTCAGGACCAGTCCGTCTTCCGAAAGGATAACGCCCGATCCGACCCCGGAGACAAAGCGTTTCGAACCGCTGTCGAAATCGAGTTCCCGCACGTCGATCCGCACGACCGAATCGAGCAGGTTGGCGAAACCGGCGTCCACGCCGGAGGTCGATTTCGACACGTCGGCAGTCTGACATCCGGTCAGAAAACCCGCGGTCAGAATGATTAAGCCAACCAGGGCGGTCCGGCCGGGATGGGTGATTGACGGTGAGTGACTTTCCTTCAACATGTCCGGTTTCTTTCAAAATGGATACGACGCCACAGGACTATGAGTTTACTGTGATCGAGCCCAATTGGCAAAAATACTGGGACGATCACAAGACCTTTCGGGCGACCGCCGACACGACAAAACCCAGCTTTTTCGTGCTGGACATGTTCCCCTATCCGTCCGGAGCCGGTCTCCATGTCGGTCATCCGCTCGGGTTTGTCGCCACCGACATCTATGCGCGCTTCAAGCGCATGACCGGACTCAATGTGCTGCATACGATGGGTTTCGATGCCTTCGGTCTTCCGGCCGAACAGTACGCGATCGAGAACGGCGAACACCCCTCGGTCTCGACCCAGCGCAACATCGACAATATGCGCCGGCAGCTCTACCGGCTGGGCCTTGGCCACGACAAGGAACGCAGCGTCTCCACCACCGATGTTGAATTCTATCGCTGGACCCAGTGGATCTTTGTCCAGCTCTTCAACAGCACCTGGGACCCCATCGACCAGAAGGCCCGTCCCCTGGCCGAACTCGAAAGGGACCTGGCAAGCGGTCGGCACGCCATCGATCCCGCAACCGGTGACCTTCTGACCGAGCCCACTCCCGCGGAGGTCGCCGCGTGGAAGGCGGTCGCCCCGGCCGAACAGAGGCGATGGCTCGATCGCCAACGCCTCGCCTATATGGCGGAAATCCCGGTCAATTGGTGCCCGGCCCTGGGGACCGTTCTCGCCAACGAGGAGGTGACCAACGAGGGCCGCTCGGAGCGGGGCAACCATCCCGTCTACAAGCGGCCGCTCAAGCAGTGGATGCTGCGCATCACCCGTTACGCCGAACGCCTCCTGGAGGACCTCAAGCTGGTCGACTGGCCGGAACCGATCAAGATGATGCAGCGCAATTGGATCGGGCGGTCCGAAGGCGCGGAGATCCGGTTCGGTCTCGAGTCCATTCCCGGCGAGACCCTGAAGGTTTTCACGACCCGTCCCGACACCCTCTTCGGTGCCACCTATATGGTGTTGTCACCCGAGCACCCCCTGGTCGATCGCCTGACCACACCCGGACAGCGGGTTGCCGTCACCGACTATGTCCGCCGCGCCGCCAACAAGAGCGAACTGGAGCGTACCGACCTGGCCAAGGAAAAAACCGGCATCTTCACCGGCGCCCATGCCGTCAATCCGGTCAATCAGGCCCGGATCCCGATCTGGGTCGCCGACTACGTGCTGATGAGCTACGGAACCGGCGCCATCATGGCAGTCCCGGCCCACGATGAACGCGATCACGAATTCGCCACCCGCTTCGAGATCCCCATCATCCGGGTCATCGCGTCGGACTCCGGCTCCGGGGACGACCTTCCCTATTCCGGTGACGGCCGGTTGGTGGCTTCGGGCCCATATACCGGCCTGCCGGTTGCCGAAGGTGCCCGGCGCATCACCGAAGACCTCGAGAAGAAAGGACTCGGCACCTTCTCCATCCAGTTCAAGCTGCGCGACTGGCTCTTTTCCCGGCAACGTTATTGGGGCGAACCCTTTCCCATCCTGCACGGACCCGACGGTGAGGTCGAAGCGGTGGCCGAAACCGACCTCCCGGTCACCCTGCCCCCGATCGACGACTTCTCGCCACGGGCATCCGACGACCCGAACGCCCCGCCCCAGCCCCCGCTGGCCCGGGCCGCCGACTCATGGCTTCACGTCGAGAAGAACGGGGTCCTTTATTCCCGAGAGCTAAATACCATGCCCCAATGGGCGGGCTCCTGCTGGTACTACCTGCGCTACCTGGATCCGGCCAACAACAACGCATTCTGCGATCCGGAAATCGAACGCTATTGGATGACGCCCAACGGGGTCGACCTCTACGTCGGCGGGGCCGAACACGCCGTCCTTCATCTCCTCTATGCCCGCTTCTGGCACAAGGTTCTCTTCGACCTCGGTCATGTCTCCACCCCGGAACCCTTCGGCAAGCTCTTCAACCAGGGCTATATCCAGGCGGCTGCCTTCACCGACGAGAGGGGCGTCTACCGCCCGGCAGAGGAGATCGAGGAGAAAGACGGGCGATTCTTCCACCATGGCGATCCGGTCAGCCGCGAGTTCGGCAAGATGGGCAAGTCCCTCAAGAACTCGGTCAGCCCGGACGAGGTCTGCGAAACCTACGGCGCCGATACCCTGCGCCTCTACCTGATGTTCCTCGGACCACTCGAGAGCATGAAACCGTGGAGTTCCCACGGCATCGAGGGAGTCCATCGTTTTCTCAAGCGCGTCTGGAAGGAATGCATCGGACGGGATGGCGGCGCCTCCCCCAAGCTCAGGGCCGGGGCCGGGAACGACCCGGAAACCCATCGGCTGCTCCACGAGACCATCCGGAAAGTGACCGAGGACATGGAGGCGCTGCGTTTCAACACGGCCATCTCCCAGCTGATGATCCTGCTCAATCATATCCAAAAACTGGATATAATTGATCTCGAAACCGCCCGGATCATGATCCGCCTGCTCGCCCCGCTCGCCCCCCACCTCTGCGAGGAGATCTGGTCGCGGCTCGGCGGCGAGCCCTCGATTTTCCGGCAGGATTGGCCCCGCTTCGATCCCTCCGCCCTGGTCAGCGACGAAGTCAAGGTCATCTTCCAGGTCAACGGCAAACTCCGGGGCGAGGCCATGGTCTCCCGCGACGCCGATCAGGCCACGGTCGAAACCCTCGCCCGGGCTCACGACCGCGTCCTGCCCCACCTCGAAGGCAAGACTGTCCGGAAGGTCATCTACGTTCCCGGTCGCATCCTCAACCTGGTGGTGAGCTGACCGGCCGCACTCCCTTCCGGAAAAAACTCCGTCCAGCTTCCAGCAAGTCGCGCCCGTCTTTCCTTCGTTACCTTCCAGTTCAAAACCGATCCCCGACCTCCGATCTCCGACCTCCGCTCTCTCTCTTTACCTCATCTCCCAAAACAACACCTCAACACCTACCCATCATGAGCACAAAACGATCCCCCGGACTTGGAACCCTCGCCCTTCATGCCGGACAGACCCCCGACCCGACCACCGGGTCACGGGCCGTCCCCATCTACCAGACGACCAGCTACACTTTCCGCGACACCGAACATGCGGCCAATCTCTTTGCCCTGAAGGAGCTCGGCAACATCTACACCCGTATCATGAATCCGACGACGGATGTCTTCGAGCAGCGGGTCGCCGCCCTCGAGGGCGGCTCCGGCGCCCTCGCCCACGCCAGCGGCCAGGCCGCCATCACCGACACCGTCCTCAACATCTGCAATGCCGGCGACCACATGGTCTCGGTCTCCCAGCTCTACGGCGGCACCTACAACCTCTTCCACTACACCCTGCCCAAACTCGGGATCGAGGTTTCTTTCGTCGATGCCGAGGACCCCGAAGCCTTCCGCAGGGCCATCCGCCCCAATACCAAGCTTCTCTACGGCGAGACCCTCGGCAATCCGCGCCTCAATGTCTTCCCGATCGCGGAGGTGGCCGCCATCGCCCGGGAAGCGGGAGTACCCCTCGTTCTCGACAGCACGGCGGTCTCACCCATTCTCTGCCGTCCGTTTGAGTTCGGTGCCAACATCGTCGTCCACAGCACCACCAAGTACATCGGCGGCCATGGCACGTCCATCGGCGGTATCGTGGTCGACGGCGGCAACTTCGACTGGGGAAGCGGCAAGTTCCCCGGCTTCACCCAGCCCGATCCTAGCTACCACGGCCTCGTCCACTGGGATGCCTTCAAGGCCTTTCCTCCGGCCGGCAATGCCAATGTCGCCTTCATCCTGAAGATGCGGCTGCAGTTGCTCCGCGACATCGGCGCCTGCATGTCTCCCTTCAACGCCTTCCTCATGCTCCAGGGACTCGAAACCATCCACCTGCGCATGGAACGGGCCTGCTCGAGCGCCCTCAAACTCGCCCGCTACCTTGAATCCCATGACAAGGTCGCCTGGGTCAACTACCCGGGGCTGGCCTCAAGCCACGCCCATGCCCTTGCAAAAAAGTACCTGACCGGCGGTTTCGGCGCCCTCATCGGCTTCGGCATCAAGGGCGGACTCGAAGCCGGGAAGAAATTCATCGAGGGCCTCGAGCTTCACAGCCACCTCGCCAATATCGGGGACGCCAAGTCCCTCGCCATTCACCCGGCCACCACCACCCATTCCCAGCTGACTCCGGACGAGCTGAAGACAACCGGCGTGACGGATGACTATGTCCGACTCTCGGTTGGCCTCGAGGACTACGAGGACATCGAAGCCGACGTCACCCAGGCCCTCGAGAAGGCATAGGCGGATGCCTCCTCCGCCCTCATCGGTTCAGCCGCCTCGCCGTGTCGAAGTGCCATGACCGCAATCATGCCCCCCGACACCGCGACTGCACCGGATCAGGGGTGACCACGATGTGACCACGCATGACCACTGAGCTCTCCCGCTTCCTGCCGGCCGGTTTCGATCGAAACCGGCCGGTTGCCATCATCGCCGGCAACGGGATCTACCCCCGCCTGACGGCCGAGGCGCTGCGGAAGCGGGAAATTCCCGTTCGGCTCATTGGATTTGAGGATGAAACCGCAACCGAGCTGATTGCCGCCTTCCCCGAGTCCGAGCGCCGGATCATTCACGTCGGTCAACTTGGCAAAATGCTCCGCGCTCTCGGCGATTTTCAGGCGGGCGCGGCCATCATGGCCGGGCAGATCACCCCCCGCCGCCTCTTCCATGGCCTTCGCCCCGACCTGAAGACAGCCGCCATCCTGCTCCGCCTGAAAAAGAAGAACGCGGAAACCATCTTCGGCGCGATCGCCGAGGAAATCGACCGGATCGGTGTCTCCCTACTCGATGCCCGTTCCTTTCTCGACGATCACCTCGCTTCCGAGGGACTAATGACCGGAGGGCGCATCCGGGTCGAACAGGACTATATCGATCACGGGATCGAGATCGCCCGTGAAGTCGCCCGCCTTGACATCGGTCAGGGGGTGGTCGTCCGCAAGGGAACGGTCGTCGCGGTTGAGGCTTTCGAGGGGACTGACGAGATGCTCAGGCGGGCCGGAGGCTTCAAGACCGACGGCCTCATCTTTGTCAAAACAGTCAAACCAAAGCAGGATTTCCGTTTTGACGTCCCGGTTTTCGGTCATCGCACCCTCGAAGTCATGCGGGAAAGCGGCATCGAGATGGCCGTTCTGGAGGCCGAAAACACCCTTGTCCTCGAAAAGGAATCGGTCATCCGTCAGGCCCGCGCCTGGGGCATCCACCTGCTGGGAACTCCGGGCTGAGACATCCGGACCGGATTTCCCGCCATCGGACTTGCTCACCGCACCGACCCTGGCGTATCGTTTCTCTCAATGAAAAACGACGTGGTCGAAGTAACCGTCAAGGGTGTCATGCCCACCGGGAACGGCTGCGCGGTATTCCTGGGAAACGACGACAAGAATTTCGTCATTTACGTCGACCAATCGGTTGGCAATGCCATCTCCCTCACCATGAACGGGGTGAAGCGGGATCGCCCTCTGACCCACGATCTCATGCATAATATCCTCCTCGGCCTCGAGGTCGAGGTCGAGCGCATCGTGATCAACAACGTCAGTGAAAACACCTTCTACGCCCGGATTATCCTCCGCATGGAGAATGAGCTGGGCAAGAAGATCCTCGAGGTGGACGCCCGACCGAGCGACTCTCTGGTCATCGCCCTTCAGGCCGAGAAACCCATCTTCGTCGCCCAGCACGTTTTCGAATCGGTTGAGGACATGACCGAAATCCTTGAACGCGTTCTTCGTCAGCAGAATGAGGAACAGGAATAATCCGAGTGGATTTCGGAGAAACCATGCTCAATCCTGAGCACCCCGCCCCGTCTCTCCCCACCGTCCGGATCGGCATGATTGGACTCGGAGGGCGCGGCCGAAGCCTCCTCCGGGAACTCCTCAAGTTGCCCTCCGGCATCGATATCCGGGCGCTGAGCGACCCGAATCCTTTGGCCCTGGAGAATGCGGCCGGAATGCTCAAGGACGCCGGCCGGTCCCGTCCGGAACTTCATTGCGGCGGGGGAGCCGCCTGGAGATCCCTCTGCCGCAACCCCGATATCGATCTCGTGGTGATCGCGTCGCCCTGGAGTCTCCACGCGAGCCAGGCTGTCGCCGCCATGGAGGGCGGCAAGCACGCCTTCCTCGAGGTCCCCGCCGCCGTGACCATCGACGAATGCTGGGATCTCGTGGCCACCTCCGAACGGACCGCGCGTTACTGCGTCATCCTGGAAAACTGCTGCTTCGGCCGCAGCGAGATGGCCGGCCTCAACATGGTCCGCTCAGGGCTCCTCGGTGAGCTGACCCATGCGGAGTGCGCGTATATCCACGATCTGCGGACAGTCCTCTTTGACCTCAAGGGCGAAGGCCGCTGGCGCAGGGAACCGCACACCCGGATCAACGGAAACCTCTATCCCACCCATGGCCTCGGTCCTGTTTCCGTATGCCTTGATCTCAATCGCGGGGACCGGATCGAACGGATCGTCTCGATGAGTTCACCTCAGCGGGCCCTCGCCGAGGCGGCCCGGTCCCTCCCGGACATCCATCCCGCCAAGACCGAGGAATTCGTCTGTGGCGACGTCAACACCACTCTCATCCAGACAGCCCTCGGCCGGACCATCATGGTGCAGCACGATGTGGTGAGCCCCCGACCCTATTCCCGCATCAACGGGATGGTCGGCACCAGGGGTTCCTTCTTCGGCTTTCCCGATCGCCTGGCCCTCGACCGGGAAGGCGCCCATGAATGGCTGCCCGAGGACAAGCTCAGATCCTATCTTGCCCGCTTCGACAGCCCGCTCTGGAAGAAACAGGACGACGGAGCCGTCACCGGCGGACATGGCGGCATGGACTTCGTCATGATGTCCCGCCTGATCGAGTCCCTCCAGATCGGCCGCTACCCGGACATCGATGTTTACGATGCCGTCGCCTGGAGCAGCGTCTTTCCGCTCAGCGTGGCCTCCGTCGGGCGCAGGAGCGAACCGGTCCTCGCACCGGATTTCACCCGCGACCGCTGGAAGACCAATAAGCGCATATTTCTTCCTGAAGTCTGATGTTCCGGGGCGTTCCTATACGGTTTCAACGAAACGGCGGTTCCGGGACCTCCCGCTTTGGCCATTTCGCCCCCGGCAGACCTCACCATACCCGGCACCTTGCCCGCCGACTCCGGACCGCACCATGAGCTCCCTCACACTCTCCCTTCCTCACCGCCCCGGCAACCCCCGCAATTCCGAGGGCGCCTTCCTCGATCTCGCGGATGGCGGCATCCTCTTTGCCTACACCCGGTTCACCGGCAGCTCGTGGGGCGATCACGCCAGCGCCGTCATCGCCGCCCGGATTTCCAGGGACGGCGGACGGACCTGGAGCCGACGGGACCGGACAATCGTCCAGGCCGAGGGCCGGTGCAACGTCATGAGCGTCTCCCTCCTCCGGATGAATGACGGCGCCATCGGACTCTTCACCATCCGCAAGAACTCCCTCAACGACTGCGTTCCCTACCTGCGGCGCTCCAGGGACGAAGGCCGAACCTGGTCGCGACCCGTCCGGTGCATTCCCGCGCCCGGCTACTGGGTCGTGAACAACGACCGGGTCATCCGACTCCAATCCGGCCGCCTGATCCTCCCGGCCGCGCTTCATCGCAGCAAGAAACAGAGCAGGGAGATCGACTACACCTCCTTCGAGTCACGTGGTCTGGCCTTCTTCTTCCTCTCCGATGACGATGGCCGGACCTGGCGCGAGGCCCGGGACTGGTGGGCTCTCCCCCGGCGGAGCGGATCCGGCCTCCAGGAACCCGGCGCGGTCGAACTGCCGGACGGTTCGCTCTATGCCTGGTGCCGGACCGACATCGGACGCCAGTGGGAAATGCGCTCACGCGATGGAGGAGAGACCTGGAGCCGGCCGCGACCATCACCGTTCCATTCACCGAACGCCCCCCTGTCGATCAAGCGCATCCCCCGGCTCAATACCCATCTCGCCATCTGGAATGATCACCATCCGGATCGGTGGACGGCGGAAACCCATGCCGAGTCGAAGTACCAACCCAACACCAGCTGGGGCCGCACTCCGCTGGCGGCGGCGCTCGGCGAGCCGGGCACCCATCAATGGACCACGCCGATCCTGATCGAGGACGATCCCGACCGCGGGTTCTGCTACACCGCCATCCATCCGACCCGGGATGCCGTTCTCCTCGCCTACTGTTGCGGCGGCCGGGGATCGGCCGTCCTCCAGGACCTCTGCATCCGCCGGATCGGACTGGGCGAACTCAGCCAACGGTCCGGATACTCCGCCGAAAACAAAACGTAGTATGCTACGTATTCTTTTAGGCCCGAAAACAAAACGTAGCACACTAGAATGGCGCTTGGCCAGCGAAAGAGTCGGATCAGCCAACGAGGTGTTGACTGCTCTTCGACGGCGGGTCCGGAGGCCCTCGCCCTGACAACTGAAATCGGAGCATCCGTGGCAGGGCTGGACGTCCCCGGCCAGCCGCAACGGTTGTCCGAGACAAAACAACGACAAGCACCCTTAACCAAGCGCCATTCTAGCACACTACGGTTGGTTCATCCGTCAAAACTCCGCTCACCCGCCCCTCTCCCGCAGCCCCATCCCCCCAGACCTGATCGTGCGAATGATGCCTCCGTTCTCCGTTCTTCAGTCCTCTCTCCTCGCCGTCCTCGCCTTTTCCGCAGCGGCCCTTTCCGCCGCCGAAGTCCCGGAACCCGTCACCATCCGGGTCCATGCCGGCTCACATGACCGGCTGGCCACTGCGGTGCGCGTCCGGATCGGCGACTCCCGGACCTCCTGGCAACTGACCGGGCCCGACGGGCAGATCCTCCCGCACCAGCTCAACCTGGGCTCGGATCTGGTGTTCCGGACCGGCCGGATCGCCGCCGGGGCCACGGCCGACTATCGCTTCGGTCCGGCCAGCCGCCCGGCGGACACCTCCCCGGGTGGCATCCTGACCCATTATGATGAAGAGGGACTGCGCTTTGCGGGCGCGGGAGAGTCGCTTGCCTTCTACCGTATAGTCCCCATCGAACTGGAGGGAACCGGGATCGATCCGCTCTACCGCCGGGCCGGCTACCTCCACCCGCTCAGGACACTCAATGGGGTCACCGTAACCGACGACTTCCCGCCCGACCACCTCCATCACCACGGCATCTGGTCAGCCTGGACCAGGACCGGCTTCCAGGGGCGGAATCCGGATTTCTGGAATATGGGGAAGGGATCGGGCGGGGTCGCCTTCAAGAGCCTCGAGGAAGCCTGGGAGGGGCCGGTCGAGGCCGGATTCATCGCCTCTCATGAATTCTTTGAGCGACGGGACGACGGCCTCGACCAACCGGTTCTGATCGAACGCTGGACAACCCATATCCATGCGCCGCATCCCGAAGATGCGGGTGCCTGGTTCTTCGATCTCGAACTCGAACAGACAACCGCAGGGCCCGACCCCCTCGAATTGCTCGAATACCACTACGGGGGGGTGGCCGTCCGCGGCAACGGCGCCTGGAATGGGGCCGAAAACGCGCATTTTCTCAACGCGGACGGCGAATCGGATCGCATCGCGGCCAATGCCTCGCGCAACCGCTGGTGCGCGATGAGCGGCCCGGTCGATGGAGCGATCGCGGGAATCGCCTTCCTCGATCACCCGGAAAACCTCCGGTCTCCACAACCGCTGCGGGTGCATCCGACCGAACCCTATTTCTGCTACTCGCCGTCACAGCTTGGTCCCTTCACCATCGATCCGAACACCCCCTACCGCGCACGCTACCGCATCGTCGTTTTCGATGGCGAAGCCGACCCCGGGCAACTCGACCGGCTCTGGAATGACTTTGCCCATCCCCCTGAGGTGGAAACGATTGACAGCGACGAACCGAAAGCGGTTTCCCGATAGACCCCCCGCGGGTCCGTGGAACGCCCCCGTCCGTCACTCCAGTTCGATTACGCCAGGTCCGGGACGACAAACCCTTCCCGGTATTCGCGGGTGATCAACCGGTTCGCTTCGGTCGAGAACTCGCCCTCGAAGCATTCCATGGCTTGATCAACGGTCAGTCCCGCCCCGAGCGCAGCCGGCGTCAGTCCGAAATCCACGTCGTTCCTCCCACAATGCTCCAGCATGCGGCCGTAGGCATCGGACAGGACGGCATTCCCCTGGATCTGTTCGTTGATCAGCCCGACGGGCAGGGTCCTGCCCAGCCGCTGGCTGATGTTGCCAAGGTGACAGAGCGCGCTGGAGATATGGGCGCCTTCGATCTGTCCGTTGACCATCTTCGGCTCGCGCGTTCGAATGGCATCGAGGAAGTTCTGTACGTGGGTGGCGCCGTCGTCGCCCTTGAAGCTCCGGATACGCTCACCGGCGTTGTCATAGGCCCAACCGCCGGGGCCTCCCCCGGCGAAGTAGCCGTTCTCACACTCCACGACGACGCCGATCCGGATGCCCTTGAAATTGTCCATCCCGTCGATCTCCGCACTCATGGGCAGACCCCGCACCTCAAAGAGCAGGGGCGCTTCCGGGTAATCAAAGAAAATGGCCTGGGTGTTCGGAGTCTCCCCATTGTCGACGTAACCGAAACGTCCGCCCACGCTGAGCACCCGGTCGGGCATGGCCGGATCGCCCAGGAACCACCTTGCGATGTCCACTTCATGGATACCCTGGTTGCCGAGGTCTCCGTTGCCGGTGTTCCAGACCCAATGCCAGTCGTAGTGCAGACGCTCGCGCATGAGCGGCTCGAGCGCGGCCGGCCCGGTCCAGAGATTGTAATCGACCGAGGCCGGAGGCGTCTGGGGCCGGTCGACGAAACCGATGCTCTCGCGCCGCTTGTAGCAGAAGCCCCGGGACACCTTGATCGGGCCAAGATTTCCCGCCCGGATGTAGGCGACTGCGTCGATCAGCCCCTGGGACGAGCGCTTCTGGGTGCCGGCCTGCACGATCTGTTTCGATCGTGCCGCCGCCCGGACCACCTGCCGTCCCTCCCAGACATTATGCGAGATGGGCTTCTCCACATAGACATCCTTGCCGGCGTCAATCGCCCAGATCGCCATCAGACTGTGCCAATGATTCGGGGTGGCGATGACAACCGCGTCAATCTCCTTGTCCTCGAGCATGCGTTGGCAATTGAGGTAGGTCCGGACGCTCTCACCCCACTCGGCAAACTCCGCCCGCCGCTTCGCCAGGATATCGGCATCGACATCGCAGAGGGCGACAATCCGCACCCCGTCGTGCTCCCGGAAATCCTTGACGTGGCTCCAGCCTTTTCCCCGCAACCCGACCACCCCGATTCGGATCGCGTCGTTCGCTCCGGGTACCTGGGCCCACGACCGGGCCGTCAGCAACGATATCGAGGACAGACCGGCCGCCCCCAGCGCGGTCCGTTTGAGAAATTCCCGTCGGTTCAAACGGGGGTCGGATTCAGGGGTTTTCATGGATTGATTCAGTATAAAGACTGTATTGAGCGGCAACGCCGGCCGATTCCGAGTCGCCGTGGTGAAAGAAAAACCGATAGCGGAATCGCACGGACCCGCCGGCCGGAATGGATAGGTCGCCCGTCCCGGGCGGCGCATTCTCGAAATCATGCACCCCGAACGGATTGGCCGCAAAGAGCCCGTAATCGCGCACGTGCCACCAGGTCGGGTGCCGGGGGTTGTCCGGGTGATCAAAGATCGCCACCCCGACCCACTCCCCTTCAACCGGACCCGAATAGTCCACCCAGGCCGACCGCTTACCCCAGGCCGCACCATCCTTCAGTCCGGTGCTGGTCTCGATCGTACCCTGCGCAACCGGACCTTTCACCCGCATGCTCGGAGCGACGCGGATGGCCATCGTGCCCTCCTTGGTATCCCCAAGGATCAGCGGGGCTTCACCGGCGAACAGTTCCACTTCGATATCGAGAAGCACTCCGTTCTCGAGCAGGCGGAATCGGTGGTTCCGGATATCGCGACATACCGGATTGCTCTCGGCGTCCCGCCAGGAATCGACGGTGCGGAAACCATCCTCACCAAGCTCAAGGGACTCCTGAACAATTCGCGGCCCCTTTCCCTCGGTCCAGAAATCAAGGCCATTGACCGATCCGTGAGTGAACCAGAGGCCGCGGTGATGCCGATGATCCTCCTCGTCGTCCGGCCCGGGGTCGACCGGCCAACCGCGGGTCAGGGGAATACGACCATCCAGCAGAATGGGAAAAAAGAACGGGCGCGCCGCCAGGTCGGGCCGATAGCGGGTGAAGAGACGGCCCCCGATCTTCACGGTAACCACCCCGTCCTGCTCCGTCATCGCAAGACCGTCACCGGCATCGAGCCCGATTTCAGGCACATTCCCTGAATCTTCCGCGGGCAGTGGCATGGCTAGCGCGAGAATCCCAAGCAAAAGGAGTAACTCTTGAAAACACCAACCGGATCGAGCCACGGCAAACACATTCCCGAGCAAGAGGAATCCCGGGCCCATCGGCAAGGAATTTGCGCCTGGCCCGCCCCCCTTGATCGTCTTCAACCACTTCTGCGCCCACTTCCGGCTTCCAAACGGCCGCCGATCGTGGCAGGGTGAGACACGCTCACATCGTGATGAAGGCGACACTCGTATCCGGAGAATATCCCTGGCAAGTGGCCCTGAGGCCTCAGGGAATCAAGCTCATCGACAATCTCGACGTGGTTTTCCACGCGCTCACCAACGCGGGAATCGACGGCTGGGAAGGGTTCGTCCCGGATGAAAAGGAGGCCGGGACCTTGTCGACCCTGTTGGCAAAGCATTCGCTCAGCATGCCGTCCGCTTACGCCAACCTCCGACTGCATGAGCCGGATTCGGACCGGGTCATCGCCGAGACAATAGCCTCAATCCCCAGACTCAGGAAACTCGGTGTCCGTTTCCTCGAAGTCAATCCCGAGCCCATCGCCTGGGGCAGCCCGCTCGACAAGGACGATGCCCAGTTGCGAAGGCAGGCCATCAATCTGCAGGCGCTCGGCATCCAGTTGCTCGCTGGGGAAATCGAACTCTGTTACCACACCCACGACCCCGAAATGCGTCAGAGCGCGCGCGAGTTTCACCATATGCTCCAGGCGACCGACCCCATGGTGGTCGGCTTCAATCTCGATCCCCATTGGATCTACCGGGGTTGCGGCAACAGCCAGATCGCCCTCGAGGACATCCTCGACCTTTACGGGGATCGAATCCGCACGGTTCATTTGCGACAATCAATCGGCGGGATCTGGTCGGAAACCCTCGGAGAGGGCGACCTCGACTATGAACCCATAATCGATGTGCTTAAAGCGATCGACTTCGACGGAGTCCTCGTCCTCGAACAGGCTGCAGAGCCGGGCACCCCGGAAACCATGCCGATGGCGGAGCGCGAGCGCCTGAACGCCGCCTGGGCCCGCAAGGTCTTTGGCCTCTGACCGTTCCCCCACGCGAACACCGATCGATCCGACGCCCATGGGAAGAGACTATCCTGAGATCAATCCGAAGATTGCGGACTGGATCCGCCGGCAGAAAATGTTCTTCGTATCGACGGCGCCCCTCTCCGCGGCGGGCATGGTCAACTGCTCCCCGAAGGGTATGGATACCTTCCGGATCCTTGGCCCGACAACCATCGGCTACCTCGACCTTACCGGAAGCGGAGTCGAGACGATCGCCCACCTCAAGGAGAATGGTCGAATCGTCATCATGATGTGCGCTTTCGAGGGCCCCCCACGGATCCATCGTTTTCATGGGCGGGGAAGAGCCCTGATCAAAGGGACACCCGAATACCAGGAAATCATCGGTCATTTCGATGAGCTGCCCGGAACCCGCAGCATCATTCGGATTGAGATCGATCGAATCAGTGATTCCTGTGGCTATGCCGTCCCCCTCTACGACTACAAGGGAGACCGCGACGGACTGACCCGATGGGCCGAAAACAAGGGTGCCGGCGGAATCGCCGACTATCAGAGGGAGAATAACGCCGTCAGCGTCGACGGCCTCCCGGCACTCGGGGCCTGACCCGCATGGCACAAAGTTAAGGGGTATTCAGGAGGGATCACGAGATGTAGCCGCGGCAGTCTCTTGCCGCGTATCCACGTTGACACGCCCCAAGAGACTGGGGCGACTACACCAGACAAATACACCAACAAGAAATGCCAGTTCTGAGCCAAAGAATCTGCTTATCTTGGTGCCATTCGGGCCTGACCTTAGTGCCACTCGGGGCCTGACCCCCTCAGCTGCCCCGACGGATATCCGATCCGCGGAAGTGGATCTGAAAGCGGAAGACCTTTTTCGTCCGGCATTCGATCACGCCGGTCGTGAGATCCACTTTTTCCGGAATCTCCTGCCGATGGATGTCGACGACGGCATGGAAGCCACGTTCGGAGAAGACGTCCAGAAGCATGGCCAGAGCCAGGGGGTTGGAAAATATCGCCTCCTCGGAATTGACGTAGGCCCGGCCGGTCAGGGCATGGCGCAGCACAATCGGCATGAACCTGTCCTCGATGATCCGCACCACCTGTTGAAAGAGGACCGGTTCATCAAACTCGTACCGATCGAGACGACGCACCAGTTCCTGGCGGGCGTGGATGGTGATCTCCGAGGCAATCGGAATGGAGCGCAGGCGATCAAAGGTCCGGGGATCCAGTTCCAGGGAACTCTGGTACTTGAGCTCCTTGATGATGTTCTGGTGGACTTCCTCGATCGGGCCCTGGGCGTTGATGAAGTGGTAGTGGAAGATCTCCCGCAGCGACTGGAGCGCATCGTAGGTCTGTTCCTTGAACACCCGGTAACGCCGGCGGGCCGCCTCCGGATCCAGGTCCGTCGCCCGTTCCTCAAGCAACTCACCCACCCCTGTCCGCCGCACTTCATCGTTGTGCTCACGAACCTCGTTGCCGCGCTTGATCTGGCGGGCAATGCTCTCCTTTTCATCCACGAAAAGGACCATGATATGCATGATGGGCTGGCGAAACTCCTGAGCCAGCGGTGTGTTGTAGAAATCCCGACGCAGCTGATTCATCCGGCTGACCAGCAGCTTCATGCATTCGACCTGGACGTGAGTACGGGGGAATCCGTCGAGAATCGCACCGTCCCGGTACCTGCGCTCCAGCAACTTGCGGAAGAGGATCTCGACCACCTCCCGGTCTCCGACCATGCCGCCGGCATCCTTGATCTTCTTCGCTTCCGGCGTGTCGAGCAGGGAGCTGACCACGATGGGATCGCAGGTCAACCCCCTCACCTGCATGATGAAGGGGGTGTTGGTTCCCTTGCCCGCCCCCGGAGCGCCCCCAAGCAGGATCAACTCCCTGGGAAAGCGCATGCCCTCCGGCCCGTGTTCGCTCTCAAGAGTCTCCCAGACCGAGTTGAAAATGAGTTGGGCGTCCTTGACCTCAAGATCGAGGAGAACCGGTCTGGAAGATGGTTCGGCTTGAGGCTGGTTGGTGGCCTTGGAGGTCATCGGTATGGAGGAAAATGGATGAGGCTTCGTCCTGAAATCGAGACCGGATCCGTCAAAGCGGCAATGATAAACGGAGCAGATTCGCCTGAACTCGCGGCCACCGCCCCACCGCGGACTCAGCGGCTGATGTCGCGCTGGTCAATCACTCGAATGCCCCTCAACGAAAGGGCGTCCGCCGCCAGTTCTTGGTCTTCCAGGTGCAGGACAATCCCACATCGCCCCCTCGGTCGCGATACAAAGGGATAGAGGTAGTGGATGTTGAGCTCGGCTTCGAGCAGGGCGGAGAGCACTTTCCCAAGATCGGCCTCGGTCGCCATCTCCACTCCCAGAACCTCGCTCTCATTGCAGGCCAACCCTTTGGCAGCAAACAATGCCCGCGCCCGGTCCGGGTCGTCGACCACCACCCTAAGGATCGAGCTGTCGATCGTGTCGACCGTGGACAAAGCCATCACATGCACCTGGTCCCCGGCCAAAAGGCCGATGATCTCCGAGAGGATGCCCACCTTGTTCTCGGAGAATACGGAAAACTGGATGATCGGTGATCTCCGGACCGATCGGGTTTCACTCGTGGCCATACCTCCAGTTTCCGGATTCGGATCCCGAATGCACGCCTATTCAGCTCCGGACTCCAGTCCGTCGTCGGCCGTCCGGCAAAGCTCAAAGCTTGCACCGGCAGGCAGAGTGGACAGATACAGAGAGCCACTCCTGCTTCTCCATCACATGAAGATCATCGTCACCGGCGCTGCCGGCACCATCGGCACCGCAGTGGCCGACCACCTCGCTTCCGTCGGGTTCTCGGTGGTCGGCGTGGATCGGGTCTTCAAATCCGGACGTGCCTACCCGTTGCGCATCGCCAATCTCCTGGTGCGGGAGGCCGCCTACGAGATTCTCGCCGGGGCCGATGCCGTCGTCCACCTTGCCAACCATCCGACGAGTTGGGGCCGCGACGCTCAGACCATTGTGAATGAGAATGTCGCCATGAACACCCATGTCACCCAGGCAGCGGTGGAATTGGGCATCCCAAAGCTTGTATTCGCCAGCACCATCCAGGTCATGACAGGCGACCGCCGGGCCGAATTCCGGAAAGAACAGCCCAGCGTCCTCGCTTACCTTCCGCTCGACAGCGAGAGTCCGGCCATCCCGGAAAACCCCTACGCCCTGAGCAAGCACCTGACCGAGACCATGCTCCGGTATTACGCACGGAATCATGGTCTGAGTGCCGTCGCCATCCGGTTTCCCTTTGTTTTCAACCACCGGTGGCATTTCGGGGGCATGGGCGGGATCCACCAACACTACAGGCTCGATGAAGCCTTCAGTTTTCTCGAGATCGAGGACGCCGCCGGACTGGTCGAGGCGGTCCTCAGAACTGACCTGCCGGGTTTTCGCGTCTATTTTCCGGCCTCCCATGAGAATTTCCTCAACCGACCGGCCGGCGAACTGGCCAGGGAATTCTTCCCGGAGGTTCCGCTCAAGGTGCCCGCCGACCAACTTCAAAGCCTCATCGACACCGCCGTCATCACACGGGAAACCGGTTGGTCCCCCCGAACCCACGTCTTCGAGAAAGAAAATCCGTCTGTTTGATCGCACCTTCAAGAGATCCCGGAGGCACTTTCCGTTTGCGTGATCCCGCTCTTTTCTGATTGCTGGAAACGTGGCCATCGCCTTCAGCATCGCATTGGGACTCGGGTTGAGCGCGGCCTGTGGATTCCGGGTCTTTGTGCCCCTGCTCGCACTCAGCGCGGCCGCCCATGCCGGCCAGGTCAGTCTGGCTCCCGGATTTGCCTGGATCGGCACCGAGGCGGCCCTCCTCGTCTTCGCCGTCGCCTCAGTCTGTGAAATCGCGGCCTACGCCTTCCCCGTTTTCGACAATTTCCTCGACACCCTCGCCACCCCCGCCGCCGTCATCGCCGGCAGCCTGCTGACCGCATCCGTTGCCTTCGAGCTGGCTCCCCTTGCCCGCTGGTCGCTCGCCCTGATCGCCGGCGGCGGTATCGCCGGGCTTATCCAGGTCGCGACAACCGCAACCCGGGCGGGTTCGACCGCGGTGACCGGAGGCATGGGCAACCTGGTCGTGTCCAAGGCAGAATTCATCGGCTCCGCCACCCTCAGTTTTCTCGCGGTCTTCCTGCCCTTTGCCGCGCTCGGCGTGACTCTCGTCCTGATTGTCTATGCAACGGTCCGGATCCTCCGGCGTCGCCAACGTCTGAAACACTCTGTGAACTCCTGAGACAATGCCCAAACGCGTCCCCTGCCTGAAACCACTTCCTCTCGACGAGCCCGTAGAACTCCGGAAGATCGATCCCGCGCAGAGAGGACTCTTCAATCCCGGCAAGAGTGACTCCCGATCCGCCCTCGATAGTCTCTGCCGTGAGCTCGCCGGCCTGCAAAGACTGGTCTACGCCGAGCATAAGCACGCCGTCCTTCTCGTGCTCCAGGGAATGGATACAAGCGGCAAGAACGGGACCATCCGCAATGTCTTTCATCTGGCCGATCCGGTCGGCGTTCAGGTCGCCAGCTTCAAGAAGCCCAGCACGCTCGAGCTCGACCATGATTTCCTCTGGCGGATCCATCACGAAACGCCCCAGAAAGGGGAGATCCGCATCTTTGATCGAAGCCACTACGAAGACATCACCGCCGTCCGCGTCCACAAACTGGCCCCTCCGGAAATCTGGCAGCGCCGATTCGACCACATCAACAATTTCGAACGCCTTCTGACCGACGAAGGCACGACCATCATCAAACTCTTCCTCCACATCGACCGGGATGAGCAGAAAAAACGGCTCGAGTCCCGCCTGCGCATTCCGGAGAAGCGCTGGAAATTCGACCCGAGCGATCTCCACGCCCGTTCCGCCTGGGAAGGGTATATGGACGCCTATAATGAATCCCTCACCCGAACGAACACCAAGTGGGCCCGCTGGCACGTCGTTCCCGCCAACCACAAGTGGCTGCGCAACCTGCTCGTCGCCCGCGTCATCATCGAAACCCTGAAGGGCCTCAAGATGACCTACCCCCAGCCCAAGATCCCTGACGAACTGCTGAAGTTCGATTGAGCCGGGTGAATGGAATCCGGGTCGGTCCAGTCGGCAGTGCGAATCGGCAGCGGGAAAAGTCGTTGGCTCCCAACCACGACATCCATCAACCGGCTTCTGCTCTCCGCCCTCCGTCTTTCTCCCTCATCAGATCCGCCAACCGGGCGATGACCCCGCCGAAGGATCCGTTGCTGAACAGGACCACAACCGTCGGTCGATCCGGATCCGCCCGCACTTCGCCTGAAAGAGCGTTCCACGTCTCTTCATAAGACCGACAGGCCTCGGCCGCCGCCCCCGTCTCGGTCAGGTGCCCGGCCAACTCGATTGTGTCCAACCGGTTCGCCGGATCCAGCCGCTCGGCCCGGTCGACCGGCGCGAGAATCACCCGGTCCGCTAGGGAAAGGGCCGGGACCAACGCGCCCTGGAAGGTCCGCGTGCGGGCCGTATTGCTCCTGGGTTCAAAAGCGGCGACGAGGCGCGCCCCGGGATGGCGGCTTCGAAGCGATTGCAGGGTCAAACCGACCGCGGTCGGGTGATGACCGAAGTCTTCAATGAGGATGACCGCCCCACGCCGTCCCCGGATTTCCTGGCGACGTTTGACCCCCTGAAATCGGGACAGTCCGTCGAGGCGAAGCGCCGTCGGACTGTCCGGTGAAACCGCCAGACCAGCCGCCAGGCAGGCCATCGCGGCGTTGCGGGCATTGAACAAGCCCTGCTGAGACCATTGAACTTCCGCCCATCGTCGGCCGTTCCAGACCAGTTCAAACCGGGAACCCTCCGGCGACTCCGAGAAACCCTCGATCCTCAGATCATTGGAGGAACCTTCGCCCACCCGGATCACCCGCGTCCAGGGGATTGGAAGCAGTCCGACCAGGTTGGGGTCGTCGCCGTTGAGGAGGATGGCACCGTCTCTCGGAACGAGTCGGACAAAATGCGAAAATGTCCTCACCACGTCCTGGAGGTCGCGAAAGATGTCCGCATGGTCGAACTCCAGGTTGTTCAGGACCGCAATCTGCGGCGCGTAGTGTATGAATTTGCTCCGTTTGTCGAAGAAGGCGCTGTCGTATTCATCGCCCTCGATCACAAAGGGATCAGCCGGGCTTCCGGCGTGGTTGCCCATCGGAAAATCACGGGGCACTCCGCCGATCAGGAAACCCGGGTCACGCCCGTTTTCGCGCAGAAGATGAGCGGTCAAGGCCGTTGTCGTCGTCTTGCCGTGGGTCCCGGCAATCACGATTGTCCGCCGCTTCTCAAGCGCCATCCGGCGCAGAACCGCCGGCAGTGAGTCATAGGCCATCGAACGGGAAGCGAGGAGCCATTCGATCTCGGGATTTCCCCGGGAAAGCGCATTGCCGACGACAACCAGGTCCGCCCCGCTCGCTTCGAGAGCCGCCGCATCATACCCCTCCCGGAAATCAATGCCGGCAGACCGCAGGACATCGCTCATCGGAGGATAGACATTGGTGTCCACGCCGAGAACCTCATGACCGAGCGAACGCATGAGCAGCGCCGCATTGCCCATGGCTGAACCGGCGATGCCGAGGAAGTAGATCCGCATCCGCCAATGGTATTCGAAAAGACCCCGACCCGCGCAAGCTTTCTGGAGATCCATCAAAATACCCAAGTCCGATACATGCCGTCGGCTCGAGCGCTTTGGCGGCCAAAAGGGTGTCGCAAACGTGGGGGCGGCTCGCGCGCGCCTCTCCACGACCTTTTCCGGGACCGGATTGCCAAAGCGCACGCCAGGTGCCCCTAACGTCGATGGATCGGCAACCAGACCGTGAAACAGGAGCCCACGGCGACTTCGGATCTGACCTCAATCCGGCCGCCATGCTGCCGGATGATTCCGTTGGCCGCCGCCAGACCCAGTCCTGTTCCGCGGCCGGCCCGGCGGGTCGTGAAATAGGGGTCGAAAATCCGCTCAATCACCCTGGCTTCGATTCCGCGACCGTTGTCCTCGATGTCAATCACCAGCCAATCCCTCGCCTCGCCCTCCCCCTCATCGAAGGTCTGCGCCGAGCGGGTCGAAACCCGAATCCGGCCGCCCGTAGGCATCGCCTCGACGGCATTGGTCACCAGACTGTCCAGTGCTTCGACAATCAGGGCGGTATCCCCGTGACCGCGGTCGAGTCCACCCTGAAGGTTTCGCACGAGCTCAATGTGATCGATCGGCAACTCCTGGTGGCGCTCGAGCACGCTTTCGACCAGCCCGTTCAAGTCGAAGTCAGACCGATCAAGCACCTGTTGCTGACTGAAAGCCATCAAGCGCGCGACCAGCGCGGCCGCCCGGTCCGCAGCCTGGGCCGCGATCTCCAGGTGATCGTGCGATCGCTCGCTCAGTTGGGGATCGGCGAGGACCAGTTCGGAATACCCTTTGATGACCGTCAGGATATTGTTGAAATCGTGGGAGATACCCGCGGCCATCCGACGGACCGATTCACCGATCTCGGCTTCCCGGAATTGATGATCCGACGGCATCGATTCCGAAAGATCGAACCCAAACGCCCAGACCGAACCCTTCTCGACATCCGGGACATAGGTCCAGCTGATGACATGCCCGTGGCACGAAACCACCCGATTGGCCAGAGTCTGCCCTGACTCAAAGCTCGCCCGGGCCGCAATCCGGTGATCCGCGGGGAGCCAACCGTCCAGCGGAACCCCCTCGCTCTGACAGAGAAGACGGGCCGCCCGGTTGACGTCGACGACGTCACCATCCGCACTCAACCGAATGATCGGGTGCGGGCTGTGCCGGGATGCATCGTCTCCTCCTCGAACCTCAAGTGATGGCAAAGCGAGCAATTTTGGCGTCATCCGATCTTCAATGGCAACCTCCAAGGCCGTCGCAATTTCGTCCGGAAGGTCCGGATCCGCCACCCCATCGAAACCGATCCGCATGGGTTCAATTCCCGACGAAATCAGGAGGATGACCGGGACATCGGAGAATCTGCGGCGCACCGCCTCAAGCACCCGGTAGGCATCCCCGTCAGCGACCTTCGGCCAGGTCACGACGGCATCGGGACGTTGGACTCCGAGCGATTGTTCGAACTCGACGATCGTGCCGAAATGATGTCGGTGCCAGGCACCGCCCTCCGGAACCGTCGGGACCGCACGACTGAACGTGCCCCCGCCATCCCCCACAAAATAGACCACCGACTGAAAGCCCAACGACTGTTCCATTGAATCGCCCTCCCGTTCCTCCCGGTTTTCGCCCCTCCGGCCCGTCAGATCGACGTCCATCCATCGAGCATGGATTCATCCAGTCCAAAGGCAATCATCCCCCCGCAAGGTTCGGTCAAGAGAAGGTAAAAGACTCCCGTGAGATCGATGTCGGAGACGTCGTCGGGCAACGGAATCGATGAAAAAGGCTGTTTCCTGGGTCCGTTTGCGGCCCGTCCCCGCCGGTTTTCCTCAACGCCCTGAGCAAAAGCCCTTCCGCATCAATTGCCCGGTCCGGGGAAACCTCCCGATACCACACCGCGCTTCGGCGATTAAAAAATCCTTGCCTTTCCACGTTGGGTGAGGAATTTCCTAAACCTTTAGGACTGGTAACGGGGACGTAGCTCAGCTGGAAGAGCACTACAATGGCATTGTAGGGGTCGTCGGTTCGAACCCGATCGTCTCCACCAGGCTTCGTTCCGAGCAAGGAGAGAAACGAAGCCTGTCCCGGCGTAGAAAGCGAAGCCTCGGGGTCTAGGGTCTACACCAAAAGATGGGGACAGTGGGTCTAATCCGTCATCCGAAACGTCACCCGCGCCGGGTAGCTTCGGCCGTCCGGGGTGGGACCGAACTTGCGCACGGCGGCAAAGGCGGCCAGCACGCTGCGATCGAATTCCGGATTACCCGAGGCCGAAACAACCCGTGCACCGCTGAGAACCCCACTCGAGGAAACATCAAACTGCACATCACATTGCAGGCGGTCGCTGAGACCCTCGGGCTTGGCCCAGGCCCGCTTCAACTGCTCCCGGAGACGGGCGAAATAGGCATCGAGCGCGTTCATCTCGGACTGGGACATCCGGCTCAATGATGTCGTATCCACCATGATATTACGAAGATTGTCGAGAATCCGCGAGGTGTCGATCTTCGGGACGGTGATCGGCTTGGGGGCGACGGGCCGCGGCTTCTGTTCCTTGGGCGCCCCCTGCTTCTTCACGAACTCCTCGTAGGAAATCTGCTTGGGCGGAGGCTCCGGCTTCTTCTCCACGGGTTTCGGTTCGGGTTTGGGCTCCGGTTTCTTCTCCACCACCGGCGGGGGCTCCGGAATGGGTTCCGGGATCGGGATCACCACCGGCTCAGCCGGCAGGGGCTCGAAGGCGATATCCACACTCTCCTCCGTCGTGTCGGTCTGCTCGGGAATCGATACCATTTCGAATATCGCCGGTTCCGGCTTTTCCGGTGGTTTGAAAAGCATCAAAAGAATGGCCAGGCCCGCCAATCCCCCGTGGAGGATGACCGATGCGATGAACGCTCCGGTGGCATTCTTTGGTTTCATCGGGCCTGCGGCTGCGTATCCAGACTGATCTTCGACAGCTTGTTGCGCTTGAGGAGATCCAGGAGAGTGACCACCTCCTGATAGGCAATGTTCCGGTCGGCCTTGATGCTGATGACCGGCGGACGGGTGGAAAGCGACAGGAGCTGAAGCTGGGTCTCGAGCTGCGCCTGGTTGACCCGGGTCCCGTCAAAGAGGTAGCCCCCGGGCAGGACCGTGATCTCGCGAAACAGGATATCCTGATTCTTCGCGTCCGCATTGGTCGTGACCGGCAGATCCACCGGCAGGGTCTCCTCCTGTTTGATCAATGGAGTGCTGATCATGAAGATGATGAGCAGGGCAAACCCGAGATCAATCAGGGAGGTGACGTTCAACTCCGACAGAGCCGTCAACCTCTGCTTGCGGTGAAAGGAGCGGGCCATGGTCAACGGGACTCCAGCTCGAAGCGATCAGCCAATGAACTGGCGAAATTCTCCATTTCCGTGATCAGAAGCCGGGTCCTCGAGAGCAGGTAATTGTAGCCGAAAACCGACGGGATGGCCACGAGCAGACCCGCGACCGTGGTCAGAAGCGCACCGGAGACACCCGGTGCCAGCGACTGGAGAGTCGCGGTGTTCTGCATGGCGACGGCTCCAAACGCGTCCATCACCCCCCAGACTGTCCCCAGCAATCCGAAAAACGGAGCTCCCGGACACGATCGTCGCCAGAAAGACCATGCTGGATTCGTAGAGCAGGGTCTGATTGGCCACCGCCCGTCGCAGGGCATTTTCCGAGTGCTCAACCCGGGCCGAAGAAAGCCGCTCGTCACTCTCCCCCCTTCGAGGTTCGACCCGCCAGTAAGCCTCGAGGGCATGACGAAACATGTTGGCGTAAGGGACGGATTCCGGCATCCGGAACCCCTCGGGCAGATCAATGATGGTGCGCTGCTCCCGGAGTTTGTCCTCAAATGCCCGGTTGTAGAACCGTAAGCGCCGCAGTTCGACCGACTTGCCGATCATGATGGTCCAGGCCACCAGGCTGAAGAAGGCCAGGGCGGCGATGATGATCTTTCCAGCGAAGTTCGACTGTTCGAAATAACTGAAGACGTTCGGTCCCGATATCTGGGCCAGAAGCGCGGGGATCGACGAAGCAAATGCGGGCATCGGCAGCCATGTTTGGCAGGATTCCCCGGCCGATCAATGGAATTTGACCGCGATGAGCCGGGATTTGGTCAACCCAAAGGGGTCATTGCTTGACTCTTGACAAAGCCGAGGGGCGCTTTGTCAAGAGTCAAGCAATGACCCCTTACCTGTCCGCGTCTCCTTAACCGTCCGTCTTGCCCAGCCCGATGGATCGCACATTCTGTTTGCGGTCGGACGGGGGAGCGCATTTCCTCACCGACAAATCGTCATCATGGATCATCGGAAAGCCACCCTCGAGGAACTCCAATCTCACCGCAGCTCGATCTCATCGAAGCATGCCGTTCTCGGTTTCGACGGATTCGTCGACAAGATCATGCATGTGGTCGCGCGGCGGTCCGGCCCCGGGCTCGATTTCGAGAGGATGCCGCTGATCACGGATTTCGGCGGGCGGATCACGGCCGCTGCCGGGAAGAGCACCAATATGGAACTCTACCCCGTGATGGAAAAGCTCGGAGGAAACGGTCCGATCATGGGCAACGCCCTGATCACCGCCGGCGTCAAGACGCGCTACGTCGGCGCTCTCGGCAAGCCGGCCATCCATCCGGTCTTTCACGACTTCGCCGCCCGCACCGATGCGGTCTCCATCTGCGAGCCCGGCTTTACCAATGCGGTCGAATTCGAGGACGGCAAGATCCTCCTCGGGATCATGGCCAGCCTTGATGAGATCAATCTCGAGTCCATCATTGCCGCGATGGGCGAAGGTGCCTTCATCGACATGATCTCCCGGGCGGATCTGATCTCGTTGGTCAACTGGACGATGATTCCGCAGATGACCCGGCTTTTCTCCGAGCTTCTGGACCGGGTGCTTCCGATTCTGCCCCCGCGCGACCAGCGCATCTTCTTTTTCGACCTGGCCGATCCCGAAAAACGGTCGATCGGAGATCTCCAGACCGCCCTGCGGACAATCAGCCGTTTCCACCCCTTCGGGACCGTCACCCTGGGCCTCAACCTCAAGGAGGCCCTTCAGGTCGCCGCCGCCCTCAATTTCCCGGAACCCCGAACCGACAAGGATGGCCTCAAGGCGCTTGCTTCGAGGATACGCCAGGAACTGCAGATCGGCACCGTGGTGGTTCATCCCACCGACGCGGCGGCTTGCGCCACCCGTGACGATTCCTGGTGGGTTCCAGGCCCCTTCACCAGCAAACCAAAGATCACCACCGGGGCCGGCGACCACTTCAACGCAGGTTTTGTCACCGGTCAGCTCCTGAAACTCTCGCCAACCGCCTGTCTGGCCATGGGAGTGAGCTTTTCGGGCTATTATGTGCGCACAGCGAAGAGTCCGGGACTGAATGACGTGGACGGATTCCTCAGAACGTGGCAATCTGAAGCCTAAGACCATGAGTGAACTAAAGCAGGGCATCCTGATTTCCTTCGAGGGCTCCGAGGGCAGCGGCAAATCGACACAGATCGAGCACCTCGTTCCCGATCTCGAGAAAAAGGGTTTCGATATTGTTGTGACCCGCGAACCGGGTGGCACCGAGATCGGCGAAGAGATCCGACACCTCCTGATTCACAGCAGCAGCAACTCCGAGATGTGCCCGGAGACCGAACTCCTTCTCTTCGCCGCCAGCCGGGCGCAGCTTGTCCGCGAGGTCATCCTGCCCGCCATTCAGGACGGGAAGATCGTCCTGTGCGACCGCTACCTCGACTCCACCACGGTCTATCAGGGGGCGGCACGGCGTGTCTCCGCCGATCCGGTCAGCATGATCAACGAATTCGCCATCGGTGCCGTCGTGCCCGACCTGACCATTATTCTCGACGTCCCTGCCGAGATGAGCATGTCCCGGGTCCGCCATCGTGCTTCCGACCTGCCCGACCGGATGGAGCGCGAGAATATCGATTTCTACCGGATCGTCCGCGAAGGCTACCTCCTGCTGGCCAAGTCACTCCCTGAAAGATTCCACGTGGTTGACGGCACCAGGACGGAAAAGGAAGTCGCGCGATCCATTCGCAATGAGATCAAGAAGCGGTTCTCAATCTGAGACGCCCGCCTTCACCGTCCACTGAAGTGAACCCGCCCGGATTGTCCGCCCCCGAGGGTTCGATCGCCCGCACCATCATAGAGCGGGCCATGCGCAACAAGCGGCTGGCTCATGCCATCCTGTTGTCGGGACGATCCCAGCCCGCCCTGGAGGCGCTTGCCTTTGAGGTGGCCGCCCTTCTGCTCGAATGGCAGGCCCCCGCCGATGGGAGGTCCATTACGACTTTTGCCGACTTCTTCTCCCTCCGGCCCTCAAAGAAGGCCCGGCAGATCAGCGCGGACGACACCCGCGAACTGATCCGCCAGATCCAGCACTCCCCCCAGATCGGCAAGCGGAAGATAGCCGTCATCTTCGAGGCGGATCGATTGAATCCCGCGTCGTCGAATATCTTCCTCAAGACGCTCGAAGAGCCGCCTCTCGACACGACCATCCTGCTGTTGACGACGCGGCCCTATTCTCTCCTTGCGACCATCCGAAGCCGTTGCCTCCACCTTCGGCTCACTGATGAAATCCTTGTCGAGGAAGATGCGGAGACAAAGGATTGGCTGAAAGCCTACCGCGGCTGGCTCGACCAGCTGGTGGCCGGTCCGCCGGCCAAGGAAACGGTCCCCGAACTGATCCTGGGCCTTTACGCGCTGGTCAGTGACTTCAAGGCGAACCTCGAACGTGCGACCAAGATTGCTCTCGCCGCCCACGAACGACCCAAGGGCGAAGCCCTGACCGATGAGGAAGAAGATGCCTTCGAAGCGCGCGTCACCATTTCGGTTCGCGATCACCTGATGGCCGGGATCGAGGAAACCACCAGCCGCTTCGCCCGCGACCAGGCAGCCCGGGGTGACGAAGTCATCGCCGCCCGACTTCCGGCAGTGATCGAGGCTCTCGAAGACATCAATCGCCTCCTGCGCTACTACTTCCCTGTCCCCAACGCGATCGAGCAATTCCTCCTGACCTCGCTCCGCCTCTGGACCGCCCCCAGGCGCTGATCCAGCCAGCGGTACTATCGCGGGTCAGGTTTTTCCGGAGCCTGGACTCCAGTCGCACCACTCCCGGTCCAGGCATCGCTGCGCGACGGCCCTACCCCAAAAAGCGCCTGACCTCCTCCACGAAGCTTTCGCGGGTCTCGAAATGGGGATTGTGACCCGCCTCAGCGATCCGGACGATGGTCGCGCCCGGGAAATGCTTTCTGGCCTTCACCTCATCCGAACTCCGGAAATAGCCTGATTTTCCTCCAAGGAGGAAAAGGGTCGGTCCCGAAAACGAATCGTCCTCCCCAAGGGGCTCGTCTTCCAGGATCGACATCCCCTCCTCGATTGCGGTGATATTGACCTTCCAGCTGAAGCGTCCGTCTTTGCCTCTCTCGAGATTGGTCAGGAGAAACTTCCGCAAGCCCCAATCCTCCACCAGCGACTTCATCATTTCCTCGGCCCCGGTCCGGGACTCGACCCGGTCGAGACGGAGCGCATGCATGGCCTCAAACTCCAACAGATGCGTCGATGGGTAGGCTCTTGGCGCGATATCCACCGCGATCAGGCTGCTCACGCGCTCAGGGTGACGACAGGCCATGCGCATCGCCACCTTGCCCCCCATGCTGTGACCCATAATGACCGAAGCACCGACCTCATGATGGTCCATCCAGGTCATCACATCCTCCACCATCAGATCATAGGTGTGCTCATCGCGCCAGGGGGACTCCCCGTGATTCCGGAAGTCAAGGGCACAGACGTGATATGAATCCGACAATTCCCGCCCCACCGTCTGCCAGTTGCGGGAGGAACCGAGCAGACCGTGCAGAATTACCATCGGTGGTCGTCCCTCGCCTCCCAGATCCCGGTGAAAAAGTAACATGAGGCAGTGTTTTCAGAGGCCCGCCCCGAGACAATCCCTAACCCGACCAGATTCCGGGATTGAAGGACCCAAGGGTTTTTTGGTGTCGTTCCCTCTCCCATTTCGTCTATCACTGTCCCGGAGTCCCTTTCCCTTCCCGGTCCCCATGTCCAAGAGCACCAAGATCACCCCGATGATGCAGCAGTATCTCGAGGTCAAACGCAACCTGCCGCCCAATACGGTGCTCCTTTTCCGTCTCGGAGACTTTTACGAGATGTTCCACGACGACGCAGTCGAGGGCGCCCGGATTCTCGGGATCACCCTGACCCGCCGCAACGACTACGCCATGGCCGGCATCCCCTACCACGCCGCCCAGAATTACGTCGGCAAGATTCTCGCGGCCGGTATGAAGGTCGCCATCTGCGATCAGACGGAGACCCCCAAGCCCGGAAAACTGGTGGAGCGCGCCCTCACCCGCATCCTCAGCCCCGGAACCACCCTCGAGGCCAATCAGCTCGAGGCCAACCGCAATCACTTCCTCGCCGCCATCGACCTGACCAGGGAGGGACTCCATGCCGCCTGGCTCGATCTCTCCACCGGCACCTTCCAGGTCGCGTATGATCCGGATCCCGCCAACCTCCTGCCGGTTCTCAACTCCGTCGATCCCGCCGAGATCATCCTCCCGGAAAACGAACGCGCCGATTGGACAAAACACCGCCACGACAGCCCGGTCTACGAGCAGCTGCTGCAACTCTGCGCTTCCCGGGCGGTCAGCGAATTGCCCGGTTACCACTTCGACAGCGCCCAGGGCGCACGAATGGTCATGGAAACCCTCGGCGTGCTCAACCTCGAGGGCTTCGGTCTTTCCACGCGCCACCCCGCTCTCGGCACCGCCGGCGCCGCCCTCCACTACGCCACGGAGAACCTCTGCGCGAAGCCGGAGAATATCACTTCGATCCACGAATACCGGTCGACCCGCAACCTCCTGGTTGATCCGGCCACCCTGCGCAATCTCGAGATCTTCCGATCCGCCCGGGGAACCCGCGAGGGCAGCCTCATCTCGGTCATGGATGCCACCGTCACCGCCGGTGGTGCCCGCCTCCTCGAGCAATACCTGATCGCTCCCGTCCTCGACCTCGGAGAACTCCATCGCCGGCAGGCCAGTGTGGCCGCCTTCTTCGCCAACCCGGCCGCCACCGCCACCCTGCGCGACCTCCTGAAACGGGTTCGCGATCTGACCCGCATTCTCGGACGCCTCCAGAATCGGCTCCGCACCCCGCGGGAACTCGGCGGGATCCGCGAAACCCTCGCCCAACTCCCTGAGATCCGGTCGACCCTCGATGCC